>DATCXQ010000887.1:0-11484 GCA_036565725.1 Blastocatellia bacterium | reverse complement strand
GGCGCTTCAGGGATGCGAGGCCCCGCCGCCGCCGTCAACAACTCCTCGGCGCGCAGCTTGATGACCAGCGCGGAGGTCACGTTATTCGCCACGTCGCTCAGCGGTGCGATCAGTTTGACGTGCGGGCCGCTCATGTCCTGTTGAACTTCCGAGACGAAGATCTGGTCCTTGGGGACGGCGAAAGATCCGGGCACGCTGACGACGTCTTCGCTAGTGAAATCCTCGTCCGTATATACGGCCCTGGGCGCGCCGTTCGATTCCCAGGGATCGAGTTTGAAGAGCGGCCTGCCCTTGCGGTCGATAATGATCAACGCGGAATATTCCTTGTAGTGCGATATCAGAAACGCCGCAAGATCGTTTTTCAACCCTTCGTCGAGCGGCGGACCACTTTGCGCCGCCTCGCGGGCGTAAGTCAACAGCCCCGGTTGTTTGGTGAGCGTAGTAATCCGAAGCCGATGTTCTTGCAGAGAGCGCGTCACCTGATCGGAGATTTCGCGGGCGCGGTCCCCGAGCCCCTGCCTCATAACCGATTTGATCCCGCCTAGCGCCGTTCCCTGCCACCGCGCCCAGAGCAGAAACATGGGCGCGATGATAATCAGGAAAAAGATGATGACTAGCTTTGCGCGAATCGCCATAGATTTCCAACTTGTGGTGAGCGGAAAAAGGCCTGGGCTATATTAGCCTGTAAAAGAAACCCAATGCTACACCCAAGCTGAGAAGGCTGTCAAAAAAAGAGGATTGAGGATTTTTCGAATGCGGAATGCGTAATGAAAGGGGTGGGGGGCGCCCAGCATTGCATCCCCTTCATTCCCTTCATTCTTTCATCCCGCATTCCGCATTCCTCTAGGGTCTAATCGCGGTTTCCGGGGGCTTGTTTGCGTTTTCAGCCTTAAAGGCCTTTTCGTCGAGTTGAATGTTAAAGACTGATTCGACCAGCCTTCGCTCCTCGATCAGTTTGCCGTCCTGAAAGACCTGGATTTCGTGTGGCACCAGCGTGTTCTGGACCGGCTTGAAATCTTTGAAGTAGAGCCGGTATTTAACCGGAGTGGATTTCGAGTCTTCGTAGTTGGCGTAGATGATGCGTCCGGTACGACGGCTGATCTCATAGCGGGTTCGCGCCCCGCTCGGGGAGGTCATGTCGATGATATCCATCTCCAGCGTCCCCAGCTTATTCGTGCCCACGTATTCGAGCTTCGAGCCGTTCTCCTTATATCGCAGCAGCGCCTCATAACTGTGTTCATGGCCGGAACGAAAAGCCGCAACCGCACCCTCGGTCGGCTTCTGAACTTCGCCGTCCTGTATCGACCAGGTCTCCTGGCCGTCGTAACCGATGGTATACCTGGTACCCGGCAATTCCAGGTCGATCATCAAAAGGTCTTCGGCCAACTTCCCTTTGCGGATGAATTTCGTCACCGACTTGCCTTCGCGGGTCCCTTCGTCGGTGAAGAATTTGATCAGCGCTCGCAGCGTCCCGTTGCGCTGTATACCGTAAAGCGCCGCGCGACTGCCATAAAATAGTATCGAGCGTTCGACGACGTCTTCCGGCTTTGGCTTCTTCTGCGCGCTGGCGTCAGTCGGCCAGGTGACAGGTGAAGAAAGGACGAGAAATAATAAAAGTACAGTGGCGGCCAGCCTTTTCGGAGCAATCATAAAGTTGTTAAGAGCCATTTGATTTGACACCTTCCCACTCGGAACTTAAACTTTGTGGTTCGATTTCGCGGGATGATAACGCACTATCGGCGCCCATCGCCAGTCCTCGACGACGAGATAATAGTCTGGTTTCTGAACGAAAACCACCGGGCAGGCCTGCGTGGAATCAGCGCTTTTTTAATACATGTAGATTTCAAGGCGTCGGCGCCTTGAAACAATGAAGATAAACCACGAAAAAACGAAGAACGCGAAGAAACGCCGGAAAATCTTCGCGCCCTTCGTTCCTTCGTGGTTGATTTACAGAGAAGGAGATGAGAAATGAAAATCGGAATCCTGGTTGGAATGGAAAACACGTTCCCCCCGGCGTTGATTGAAAAGATCAACGGCATGAACGCCGGCGTCACCGCCGAGTACGTCAAGATCGGCGGCGTAAAAATGGGCGAACCTACTCCCTATCGCTTGATCTTCGACCGCATCTCACACGACATCCCGTTCTTCCGGTCATACCTCAAAAACGCCGTCCTCAACGGCGCGATCGTGGTCAACAACCCGTTCTGGTGGTCATCTGACGAAAAATTCTTCGGCTACTCCCTCGCCACGAAACTCGGCGTCAACATCCCGAAGACAGTCCTCCTGCCGCAAAAGTCCTACAAACAAGGCGTCACCGACGCCAGCCTGCGCAACCTCGAATTTCCGCTGGACTGGGACGGCGTTATCGAACATGTGGGGTTGCCGGCCATCCTGAAGCCGCACGACGGAGGCGGGTGGAAGAATGTTTACAAGGTGAGCTCTAAAGAAGAGTTGTGGGAGTGTTATGACCGCACCGGCCCGCTGGCCATGATGCTGCAGGAGTTCATTGACTTCACCGAATACACGCGCTGTTACTGCGTCGCCAGACGTGAGGCGCTGGTGATGCCTTACGACCCGAAGGAGCGCCGCTACCTGCCGCAGGAGGAGTTGAAGATTTCGCGCGATCTGAAGGACCGCATAATTCGCGACACGATCCTGATCAACGAGGCGTTGGGATACGATTTGAATACCGTCGAGTTCGCGATCAAAGACGGCGTCCCTTACGCCATTGATTTTACAAACCCGGCCCCCGACGCCGACATCTGGTCAGTCACCGAGCCTTATTTCAACTGGGTCACGGACGCCGTGGCGCGGATGCTCGTAGATTACGCGAAGAACAGCAGGCCGACGAGCGCCTATCACCGTTGGTACAAGTGGCTCAGCGCCGAAACCCCGCAGGAGACCGCCGAATTCGCCCTCGGCGCCGCCGTCGGCGCAAGCCGCGTGGCCCGGAAGTCGTCCGACGCCATCTCGGAAGTGATCGAGGAGATCACCGAACCGATCAGGCCGAAACGCCCGCGAAAAATCACGCCCGACGGCGCGAAGACGACTAAAACGAGTCGCGGCGCAAAACATGGTAAAAGCGCGAAGAAGGGTAACGCCTGACTACAGAACGAGGATCGAAGATAGAGGATCGAGGATTGAGGAAAAAGGATCGAGGATCGCGATGAACGATGTCGTTCTATCCGCGATCCTCGATCCTTTTTCCTCGATCTTGGCGGTGGGCTTACTGACGTTTTATCGAGATATCAAAAATTATCGGCTCATTGGTGGCGCGCTCCGGCGGTTGCACGGAGACGAAGGGCTGATTCCCATCCTTCATAGCGACCAGCTCCGGAGCGCTAGTGGCATATCGTTTTTTCATATCCATCAGCTGCTGTTGCTCTCCGTCGGTCAGATCGCGGCCGGCTTCCGATGAAAGAAAGGCCGGGGCCTTCAACGGGGTTTTAGAAAAGATAACGGTGAATGGAGTGCTCTCCGCATCTTTCCGCGTCATGAACCATTGCCCGCCGGCCGGGAAATTGAAATCCCTCCCGGCTGCGCTCAAATTCGTGGCCACTCCGGACGAGGGCATCGGTCGAGACGTAAGAAAGGTTTGCGGGACGCCGTTCTCGCCTAATGCGACGAGGTAAAAATAGCCGCCTTCCATCGGTTTAAAATGAAATTTGAATTTCGCGCCCGCCTCCACCGGCCCAAATCCGGTTGAGCGTATGGCATTTTGACCTGCCGCGTCATTCGAAGAGGCTATCTCGAGGTAATAACGAAGCGCCTCGAAGCGTGATGATGTTACAGACGTACCGGTACTCGCGCCTAGCCCCGCCAGGTTAAACAGCTCAGGCCATATCTTATACGCCGGGTATGCGATAACGCCGACGGCCAGCGTTATCATGAGAGTTATGGCGAAGCTGGACGGCAGCGCCTTAAGCCCTTTCCGTTTCGACGATCGCGCGGCGCGCAATTTCTTATCCTGTTGCTGCTGGACTCTTCTCAGGAAAAAAGACTTTCCTCGAATGTCTTTTTTCCGAGGGACCTGTTTCGGCCGCGCGTCATTTTCCTGAACCACATTTCCGCGGGGATCATTTCCTCTCGCGACCTTTCCTCGAGGTATCTTTTCCTGAGCGCCCTTCGACGGAACTGGAGGCGTCGGAGGAGTTCTTTGCTGAACGACCGGCGCCTGGGCCGGAGCCGGAGCCGGAGCGGCTTTTGGCGAGCTCTCCTTTCTCGAAGGATTTCGCTCCTGCCCGTTTTTCCCCGACAGACTTTGACCTACTTTATCAAGCAGGACGATGATGTGATCGGTAATCTGCGACTCCGCCTGTTGCGCCGACCCTTGCTGCGCCGACTGCGCCGCTTCAGCCCTTACTACCGGCGGCGTCGGCAATCCCCGGTTTGAGTTCTTCTCGACTGCGGCGGCGTTTGCCCTTACAGGCTCGTCGGTCAACGTCTGGGCGCGATGCAAACTCGCCGGCTGGGCGCTCGTCGCCACGCTTCGCAGGGCCTGTCGCATCGCGGCAGCCGAACTGTAGCGCTGGTCCGGGTGCGCCGCCATGGACTTCTCAATAACCTGCGCAATCGCGGCCGGGACTTCGGGATTCATCGAGGTGATCGACTTCAAAGGATCGGGCTGGCTCATCAAGATCGCTGCTATGCGCGTCAACGCGTCCTGCGGCATCTCGCCCGTCAACAGGTGATACATCGTCGCGCCGATGCTGTAAATGTCGCTACGGGCGTCGGTGCCCGTGCCGCGAATCTGTTCTAGCGAAGCGTAATTCGGCGTATAACCACGAATGCTCTGGCTGACTTGTGATTGATGCGTGACGATCCCTTTCGCCAAGCCGAAATCGAGGAGTATCACTTCGCCGCGCGGCGTCAGCTTCAGGTTTTGCGGCTTGATGTCCCGGTGGATGATGGGCGGTTTTTGCGAGTGCAGGTATTCGAGCGCGTCGAGCAGTTGGTCGGCCCAGCGCAGAACCTGCGATGCCATAAAGACTCCCTGGCCCTGGGTTTTCCTGTCAGCGAGCAGTTGCTCGAGGTCCTTGCCCGGGATGTATTGCATCACCAGAAATTGTCTTTCACCGATCGCGAAATAATCAGTCACGACCGGCAGCGCGGCGTGCCGTAAACGATTGAGCAGTCTGGCTTCGTGCGAAAACGCCTTCCGCAGTTGCAGATCGTTGTAAAAAGTCTCCTTCAGAGCTACCGCGTTACCAAACTTTCTGTCTGTCGCTTGATAGACCGCCCCCATTCCTCCTTGTCCCAGCAGGCGCATGACCAAGTATCGGCCTTGCAAGAGCGTATTTGGAGCTAGCATTCAGGCTCTCCTTATTACCTTAAGTTTTCTGTTTGTATTCGGGGTACAGCTTTCGTGTTTCTGAGCGACGAGGGGGCCCTACACCCCGGGCATTTTCGACAGTAACTTCCTGGTGCGATTGACGTTCACATTTATAGGAGGAGCTCCATATCCATTACCCAACATGCAATCATTATCCGATCCCTCAACGTAATGGGGAATGTTCCTCAACGTAATGGGGAATGTTGCTGGTAAATCTCAACGAGCTTGTACACTCGAAGGGGTCAACGATCAAGTTAAAGGTGTGTTATTTGGGTAATCCCCAAAGCCTCCACCACGCCGGGGCTTACTAAAATGCGTCCATATGCGACGCTAAATGAGGAGTTTGGCTAATATTGCCAGCGTTCAGGGGAACGTGAGGAATTTGGGACGCCGTAGTTATACATCGGAACGCGTCGAAATGGAAGCGGATTGAGTATTAAAATTCCAATCCAACATTAAGGCTGGCGTCGTATAAAGCCTGCCTGATTTGGTTGAGGATTGGCAATCAGCTTGACTCCCATCGCCCAAAGATTGAGAATCGCGCCGTCTTTTTTCACCACGCGCTCGGTAGTTCATCAACACAGAGATTGTGATCAATGGCTGAGATCGATTACGAACTGGCGCATTTCTTCGCCTGGGCGCGGGCGCGGGCATATCAAGAATTCGACGAGAAGATGAAATCCGATCCCTCGCTCGACCCTAACTGGACTTTTTCAGACATCATGCAGCGTCTGCTGGAAGAGTATCGCCGATCCCGCCTGCAAACATCCGAGCCGGTAAAGACCACGAATCAATCCGAATAGCGTCGCTCCGAAGGAGACTCTATGTTCACTCGGCAAACGCCAGTTTCAACCAATCATCCGCTCGCCGCGCGGTTCAGCCATCAGACCTATCATGTGCGCAAGAAGTTCTGGCAGTTCTTCGGCGGCTCGTTTTACATCTATGACCCGAACGGGGCGCTAGTTCTCTTCTCCAGGATGAAAGCCTTCAAGCTCAGGGAGGACATCCGTGTCTTCACCGACGAGACGCTGCAGACCGAGGCGCTCTCGATTCAGGCGCGGTCGGTTCTGGACTTCTCAGGCTCTTACGACATATACGACAGCGCGTCGGGGCAGCGCGTCGGGGCGTTGCGGCGCAAGGGGCTGAAGTCGAGTTTCTACAAAGACGAGTGGGTGATCCTGGACAACGCAGAGAGGGAGATCGGCATGATTCAAGAAGAGAACGCTTTCCTGGCGCTGCTGCGCAAATACCTTCTCGGCGCGCTCATTCCCCAAAGTTTCAACGCGCAGATAGGCGGCCGAACGGTCGCCACGTTCAGCCAGCATTTCAATCTGTTCGCCACGAAACTCACTCTGGATTTTTCGGCCGACCCGCAACACCTGTTCGACCGCAGATTGGGCATCGCAGCCGGCATTCTGCTTTGCGCGATCGAAGGCAAACAGCAAAGCAATTAGAGCGGTTTGCAATCGCGCATGCGGGAGCGGCGCCGCGAGTTGTTTACTCGCTCCTCTTTCTTGATTGGACTCCTGATCGGACAAAGTCACAAACGGGGCGATTAAACAAATCGCCCCACACCGTACATGTTATTGCAAACCGCTATAGATCATCGAACGGCGCCGGGAGTGATAGCGACCGGCCACCAACAGAATAAGCCTTAAAAAACGCCTATCCTGTCGGCACAACTATTGCCACCCAGGCGGCGATGGGTCGGAAGGGATACAGATCAACCAGAAGTTTTTTATCTACCATCGTCTTATGTCAGATCGTCTGCCATGTATTGACGCTTAACCCTCGCGCTGAATCGTCGTCGCGAATGATAAGCTCAAACCGCGCCATCCTAACCGAGGGTTTAATCGCGTCGGAATTCGACACGCGCCTGAACGCGGCGTTTTCTGAAGCGTATGAACCGATGGATCCGGCCGGCGCGCTCAGCGAAGCGTCGGCGATGTCACAATTGACGCCGGATCTGGTCGTCAGGATGTTTCCCGCCGCGCCGCTCGCCAACATCAAAAAGCATTTACCGCTCGTGCGCCGCGCGCTCGCCGAGAAAGGGCTTGTAGACAAATCGATGATCCTGATGGCGCTTGCGACTGTGCGCGCGGAGTGCGCCACTTTCGATCCGATCAGCGAGGCCCCGTCGCCGCTCAACACGGAACCGCCCGGCCCTGCCTTCAACAAATATGACCGGAGACAGGACCTGGGAAATTTGGGGCCGCCTGACGGCGCGAGGTACAGAGGTCGCGGGTTCATCCAATTGACCGGGAGAAAGAACTACAAGCTCTACGGATCCTTGCTCGGATACGATCTGATCGGCAATCCGGCGCTGGCGAACGCGCCACAGCCCGCCGCCCAAATACTGGCGGCGTATCTGAAGGAAAATGAGCCTTCGATCAGGAGCGCGCTTGCGACGGGCGACCTGCCAGCGGCGCGAAGAACAGTCAACGGCGGTCTTAACGGATTGGATAGCTTCAGATCGGCGTTTCTGGCCGGCGCCCCCTTGATCCGCGATCGAGAGAACGACGTCGCTCTCTCGAGAGAGTCGCATGGACGCCGGGAGGGCCGGAAACTAAAAGGGGTAAAAGCCGCCTCCACTTCCGCCTCGGCGTCCAGGGGCGTCAAGTCGAAAGAGAAGAAGAAAGACGATGTGGCGAACGGAAAGACCAAGGCGAAGAAAAAAGACGACGCGGCGAATGAAAAAGCAAAAGTGAAGAAAAGAGACGACGTGGCCGAAGAAAAGTCGAGGGAGAAGAAGAAAGACGACGACATGGCCGAAAATAACGAGACGAACGGCAAGAAAAAAGGCAAAGGATTTTTTCTGTTCCGTCCGTTCCGGGCGCTCAGGGCGCTCAGGGCCGCGTCCTCGCGGCCCTGATCAACCAATAGCGGGACAGACTTCAGTCTGTTCGCGGCATGGATTGTAGACGGACAGACTAATGTCTGTCCCACTCTCGTTTGAGGCTCCTAAAGCCGACCATCCGCCCCCGCTCTTCATCCCACAGTTTCATTGAGGCCGTTTTCAAACTCGCCAGGATTCCCAAGACCGGGGACTCCTGGAAGAGCGGGTTCTCTTCGTGGCACCGCTGCAACTTGTAGTTCGGAATTTTTGGACAGAGGTGGTGGATGTGATGGAATCCGATGTTGCCGCTGAACCATTGCAACAGGCGGGGCAGCTTGTAATACGAACTGCCCAGCAGCGCCGCCGTCGCGTAATCCCACTCGCCGCGGTCACGCCAGTAGGTCTCTTGGTACTGATGCTGGACGTAGAAAAGCCACACTCCCGCCGCGCCGGCGATGATCACAATCGGCGCCGAGATCATCAGCAGCGCCTTCAAACCTATCGCCCACCACAGTGAACCGTAAGTTGCCAGCAAGCCGAGATTGGTCACATAGACGTTATTGCGTTCGCGCCGCCCCGAATGTTTACCGGTAAAACGTTGCCAGAACAAAAAGATAAAGTGGGGCCCGACGCCCAGCAGGACGAGCGGGTTTCGATAGAGCCTGTATTTCAGCCGTCCCCACTTTGACAGCGCCAGATACTCTTTGACCGTCAGGGTGGTAACATCACCTACGCCGCGCCGGCTCAGATCGCCGGAAGAAGCATGATGAATCGCGTGCTCGCGGGTCCATTGAAAATAAGGCGTATGAGTGAGGATGCCGCAAACCGTGCCGACGACATGGTTGGCTTTTGCAGATTTGAAGAATGCCCCGTGCCCGCAATCGTGGAAGATGATAAATATCCGCGTCATAAATCCGGCGGCCAGCGGCGCCAGCAATAGCGTCAGCCAGTATGAAACGGAAAGACTCAGATACATCAAATACCACGTCGCGACATAAGGGACGACGCTGTTGGCGATTTGCCAGGCGCTGCGCCAATTGTCGGAGTCCTGATATTTCTTCACCAGGTCTTGCCAGTGGGGAGTTACGGTGGCGGATTTAATCACGTCGGAATCGAATTTCATATGATGATGTTATGTGGCCGCAATAAGGGCGCCAACCGGGAATGAGTGGCTCACCCCCCATGAATTCAAGGTATTACGAAACTATTACATTCAGATATCTTGCGCGACGTGCTGTCTGGGTCTGTTTATGCCCATTTAATACGGATTGCAGCCGTCGAAATGAGAAAACGGGTGTGTCTGATTCAGGCAGTACACACTCGTTTTTGTCTCAAGAGTGTCTCATAGCGGGTGGCCAGTGTTTCCGGTCAAAGTCTCATTGGCCGCCTGCCCGTTTCGAGACGACTAGGCGCGCTAACGCTTAGCCGTCTCTGACCAGTCACACGCCATAACGTATGGTGGCTTCGACGATTTTAAATCAGCCGATCCCGATCACACCAATGGCGCCTATACCAAAGAGAGGCGCACAAATGAAACTTACATCCACGACCTCAAAACGCGCCTTTGGGCATCGCGTCAACGCCTGGCTCGATGAGCCCCATGGAGAGACTTTCAAGCATGGCAAATGGCGTTTTGGGTTCCCTGCCCTGGTTGGCTTCTCAATCTTGAACGCCCTGTTAACCGCCGTCGTCTTCGGATCAGGCGGCAATCTGCAAACTTATCTGGGCGCGGTTATTCTGAGTGTCGGCGCGTTGCTGGCCTGGCTCGGCATCGGCGCTCTTCACTACTCCGATAGTCACGATCGCCAGTTAGCGCGCGGAGTGTCGGCGCTCGATAGCGTGACGTTGATTTTCGTGATAGCCCATTTCTGTTTTCTCTTGTGGGTATATGGTCACGTATCCACGCTGAAATCAGCCGAGGCCGAATACAAGGAGTCAGCCGAGAAGTACAACGCGAAGGTGGAACAGGCAATTACCGCCAATGTGGAGATTGCAAAATCCGCCGAGCGCGTCGCCGCCGAGACGACGAAGGCTGAGAAGCTGCGGAACGACACCGCGTATCAACTTCGGAAAGCAGCCCAGGCGGGCGCGCGAATTCAGCCGCGAAGCCAACCGGCTTCCGCCCCGGCTTCCCTCTCAACATCGCCTATCGAACTCGAACGACCGGAAAAGCCGAAGCGATCTTCGACCGAGTTTCTTACGTAGTGGGATTTCTGGGTTCGCATGGCGAACTTTGGCGAGCTGGCGCGCAGCTTGTGGCCCGAGATCAAAGACCCCGGAGAGGCGCTGGGCAGACGGGCGCGCGTAGGCGACCCGGAAGTGATTTCCTGTGAAGTGATCGGCGTCGCCAAAGACTCGAAAAATAACATCTTCAATTCTATCGCCAGAGAGCCGGCGCCGACCATCTACCACCCGTTCGCGCAGAACTACACCTCCTCCGCATCGGTGGTCGTGCGCGCCAGCGGCGATCCCAGTGGATTGATTCCCTCGGTACGGCGCGAGGTCGCGGCGCTCGATGAAAACCTGCCGGCGCAAGACCTGCAACCGCTCGCTGAAACCACCGGCCTAGCAACGTGGTCTGTGCGCACGGCTGCGGCGGCGCTGAGCTTTTTCGGCCTGATCGGGCTGGCGCTCGCGTGCGTGGGGATTTATGGCGTAATGTCATATTCAGTCGCGCAGACGCACGCGAGAGATCGGTTTACGGATGGCCCTGGGCGCGGAGGCGCGCGATGTCGTGAAGTTGATCGTCAAGCATGGAATGGGGCTGACCCTGATCGGGACCATAATTGGCCTGGCTTTATCGGTGGCGATGACACGCCTCATCTCGAATCTGCTTTATGGCGTAAAAGCGATCGATCCCGCGACCTTCGCCGGAGTGGCGCTATTTTTGATGGTCGTGGCGCTGCTCGCCTGTTATCTTCCCGCGCGCAAAGCGACCCAAATTGACCCGATGACCGCATTGCATCACGAATGAGCGCGATCCGTCGCCCTGACCCGCCTGGTGGATAGTTTGCTCTTCAACGTGAGCGCGAAGTATCCTCTGACAATCGTCACGGTCGCGTTATCACTAACACTTGTTGCGCTGCTGGCTTGATGGGTTCCGGCGCGAAGGGCGACGAAGATAGATCCACTGGCCGCATTGCGTTGCGAGTAACCGAAAACCCTTATTCACAATGAGGCGGTCAAAATGAAGATTCAACTCTCTCTATATGTTGGGCACACCAAGAACTGGATAGCGTAGGGGCAGACCTGTGTGTCTGCCCTGAAGCGGCGCAATTGCCAGACCGGGGCAGACACGCAGGTCTGCCCCTACGCT
>DATCXQ010000879.1:0-3725 GCA_036565725.1 Blastocatellia bacterium | reverse complement strand
CGGTTGATACCGGCGCCGGTATCAACCGTCGCTGCGGCGACTGAAACAACCACGTAACTGCTCTCCCGGCTTTGAAAAGCCGGGCTAGGCTCAAATGCCGCTCCGCGGCAGGGGGATTTCGCCACGGCTTTGATGATGTTTGGGAAATAAATGCAACTACTGCTGAATCCCATCTACTGCCGTCGGTCGGATTGCCAAATTTGTGGTTGCATATATTTTTCAAAGACCATAATTCGTTACTACGTGGATATTGTCGGAGGAACAGATGAACCTTCAAACGACAAGAGCGGAGGCTTTCAAAGCGCTCCACGAGCGGCCCGGCGTGTTTGCCATTCCCAACCCCTGGGACGCGGGATCGGCGAAGCTGCTGGCGGGCCTCGGATTTGAGGCCCTGGCAACCACCAGCGCTGGGTTTGCGTTTTCTCTCGGAAAGCCCGACGGCTCGGGCGCCGTCAACCTCGAAGAGGCTTTGGGACACTCCCGGGTCATCGTCGAGGCCACGAGTCTGCCGGTTTCGGCCGATTTGGAGAATGGTTTTGGCGATGAACCGGAAACCTGCGCCGAAACGATCCGGCTTGCGGCGAAGGCCGGCCTGGTCGGCGGATCCATAGAGGACGCGACAGGGCGCATCGAGGACCCTATCTATCCGTTCGACCTGTCGGTGGAACGGGTCAAAGCCGCAGTGAGGGCCGCGCGCGGGTTGGCTTTCCCGTTTATGCTGACCGCCAGAGCCGAGAATTTCCTCCATGGACGCCCCGATCTTAAAGATACGATCCGGCGTCTCGAAGCCTTCGCCGACGCCGGGGCGGATGTGCTCTACGCGCCAGGCTTGAAAACGCGGGAGGATATAAGCGCCGTCGTCAAGGCCGTGGCGCCGAAGCCCGTGAACGTCGTTATGGGCCTTGGTGGGGGCAACCTCTCACTCGACGAACTCGCCGGCCTCGGAGTGAAAAGGGTGAGCCTTGGTTCAGCCCTTGCCCGTGCGGCTTATGGGGCGTTCCTTCGCGCGGCGGAAGAGATTCGCCGGGAAGGCTCTTTTACTTTCGCGGAGGAGGCTGTTCCGTTTGTTAAGATCAATGCCATGTTCAAATCCTGATTCACGCAATCGCTAATCTGACCGCTAAATCCGAACATGTGATAGGCGCAGTACCGCGCGCGTTAGCAAGCGGCTGTATTATCAGTCAGCCGCTTGCTTACGCGCGCGGTACTGCGCTGGTGTTCCCATGTTGCGTGACCGATTTAAGAACCTTACTGCCCACAATTGACCTCTCGCGCCCAACCAAATAAGATCAACTCTACTTTCACCACAAAAGGCGCAAAGCACAGCACAAAAGGCGCAAATATTCTTTAGAACATCGCATTCCCCTTTCTATCTGCTTTGCGCCCTTTGTGCTGTGCTTTGCGCCTTTTGTGGTCTTCTTCCGCTTGATCAATTATTGCGCCGAGCGCTTCCGCTATCCAAGCTAATTTTCTATTTTGAATCGAACTATCTGTTAATGAATCCGCCACGAGCGCGTTTATGCCTGTGGAGGACGACGCAAATGAGGTCAGCAAGGAGGTCAATGTGGCATTAAACGCTACTCGATTTAAGGTGATTCCGGGCGCGAAGTCCGAACCGCCGCCCGACCCGGCGCCGGTTTCGATGCGCGATCTGGAGGGCCTGTTCCGCGAGCATCACGACCGCGTATTCCGCGCCGCCCATCGCCTCACGGGCAGCGTGGTGGACGCCGAGGACGTGTTGCAGACGGTCTTTCTGAGGCTGTCGCGGCGGGGCGACGTGAACCTGGAGCCGAATCCGGGGAGCTATCTCCACCGCGCCGCGATCAACGCCGCGCTCGACCTGTTGCGCCAGCGCGCGCGAACCGAGTCCATTCCCATCGACGACGTGGCGCCGGTCCTGGCGGCCAATCCGAGATTCAGCCCCGAACTGCAACAGCGGAACCGCGAATTGCGCGACTGCCTGCGCCGCGCGATTTCGAAGCTCGGCGAAAAGTCCGCCGAGATGTTCGTCCTGAAGTATTACGAAGGCTACGACAACGTTGAGATCGCGCGGTTGATGGGGACGTCGGCGATGGTCGTGGGGGTCTTGCTGCACCGCGCGCGCGCAAGAGTCAAAAAGGAAGTCGGAGATTTTCTGGAGGGAGGCGTCTCAATCGGCAAAGAGCGGAGGTGAATACTATGAAAATGACTGATAGAGAATTGAACAACATCGTTGACGACGTGACGGCTGAAATCCGCAGCGAGAAGCTGGATTCGGCCACCGTGGAGAGCGCTGCCCAGCGCGTGTGGACGCGGATGACCGGCGAGGAGGCCGCCGTCGCCGCCGGCGTCAGGCCGGTCGAACAGATTCGCAACTGCGATGATTTTCAGGCGCTGATCCCGGTTTACCTGCAGGGCTATCTGTCGAGCGCGCGCACGACGCTGCTCGAAGACCACACGCGCGAATGCGTCCCTTGCCGAAAGGCTCTGAAACAGGCGCGTCACGGCAATCAGGAGGCGGTCCAGCTGCGGGAGCAGAGGGAGAAGGCCGACACGGCCCGTTACCGGTCGAACGTGTTGCGGTGGGCCGTCGCCGCCGTGTTGGTGGCCGGCCTGGGCCTTTTCGCATGGCCGTGGATTCAGCGCTCGCTCAATTCGCTATACACGCTCAACGCGATTGTCGATGCGGCTCAGGGCGGAGTGTACAAAGTCACCGGCGACAAGACGCAGGCCGTCAAGGCGGGAGAAAAGCTGGCGCGCGGTGAACGCATCCGCACGTCGAAGAGCTCCAGCGCGGTTGTGAGGCTGAGCGACGGGACGCTGGTCGAGATGCGCGAGCGTTCTGAATTTTCGGTCAGCGACACGACGGCGGGCGCGACGATCAATCTCGAACGTGGACAGGTGATAGTCCAGGCCGCGAAACAGAGCTCGGACCGCAAGCTCTTCGTGCAGACCGACGACAGCCTGGTCTCGGTGACCGGCACGATCTTCTCGGTCAACAGCGGCGCCAAGGGCGCGCGCGTCTCGGTGATCGAAGGCGAGGTCCACGTCGATAACGCTGGCAAATCCCAGGCATTGCGCGCCGGCGATCAGGCGACGACTCACGACAGCATCGAGCGCCTCCCGGTCAGGGAAGAGATCGCCTGGAGCCGGGACGCCGAGCGCTACACCAGGATGCTCGACGCGATCCGTGGCCAGATCGACCAGCAGTTGGCGATGCCTGGCAATCGCTATTCGACCCGATTGCTCGACCTGGCCCCCGCAGACACCGTGCTCTACGTGGCCATCCCGAACATCGGCGAGACGCTCGCCCGCGCGAATGTAATCCTGCAGGAGAATTTACAGAAGAACGACGAGTTGCGCGAATGGTGGGAGCAAGAGCAGAAAGAATCCAATAAGCGCGGAGGGAAGCGCCAGGGGCTGAATCAGGCGATCGATCTGATGCGGGAATTCGGCTCGCATCTCGGCGACGAGATAGTGGTCGCCGCCGCGGCCAACCCCAATGGCTCGGGCGAGCCTGAAGAGCCCGTTCTGCTGGCCGAAGTGAAGAACGGCGGCGCGTTCCGCGGCTTCCTGGAAGGCCAGTTGGAGAAGCTGGGCGCCGAGAGAAAGCATGCGCGCATAGTTGACGACCCGATGAATATTGTGACGGAAGGCAAGGGTGAATTCTTCATCTGGATCACCGGCGACCTGGTCGCAGTCTCGCCGGGGCGCGAGCAGCTTCAGAGTTTGGCTGCGAGGATGCG
>DATCXQ010000842.1:0-10314 GCA_036565725.1 Blastocatellia bacterium | reverse complement strand
CTGCCGGGGCGCAAAGGCAATAATGACGGGCTTTCCGGTGGTTTCACCACCGGCTAATATCCGCTGCGCCTCCGGCGCAAAACTGAAAAGATTTGGGTAATGACAAGGATTCAAGTGTGAGGGACGGTTTATGAAGCGAATCACCAGGTTCATAACACTTCTGATCAGCCTTACAGTCTTCAATATGGTCGCCGCGCGCGCGCAATCGGCGGCGGACAAAGCGCCCGCGACGATTGCGGGGCGCGTCACTTTGGACGGCGCCGGCGCTCCGGGCGCGCATGTGATGCTCAAGCCCTACGTCAGCGACGGAGTTATCCTAAGCCTCATGCGCAATTCCGGCGTCGAGCAGCCGCCTGCGTCTAGCGCCGTCACGGATGCGGAGGGGCGATACCGGCTGACCAATGTGGCGCCAGGCAAATATCGCGTCTCGGTTTTCGCGCCGGCCCAAGTGGTCGAGGGGGAGAGAGACAGTTTAACGTCGGGTAAAATAGTCAACGTCGCGGAGGGCGATAATGTCGAGGACGTTGATTTTTCACTGACGCGTGGGGTGGTTATCACGGGCAAGGTCACCGATGAGAAGGATCGTCCGGTGATCGCCGCGCCGGTCAAAGCCTATAATCTCGGCGCCGACGGTAGGAGGCGGTCCGCCGCTTCACTCAGCTTAGCATTCGTCCGCTGGGATACGGACGACCGCGGCATATATCGAATCTTCGGATTGGAAGCGGGACGATATCTGGTCGTCGCAGACATTGGTTCCGGTGGTAGCGCGGGCCACGGTTATCTCCGCACATTTCACCCTGACGCGGTCGAAGAGGCGCAGGCCAGGGTCGTCGAGGTCAAAAGCGGCGAGGAGGCCGCCAACATTGACATAAAAGTCGCGTCTATGGCGAAGGGTTACGTCGTTACAGGGCGCGTGGTCGAGGCCGAAACTGGCGAGCCGATTCCCGGCGTGACGGTCGGGTACAACGCGACCGGGCGGGGCGGCAGTGGCAGTGTCAGTATTAGTAGCGTGACCAATGCGCTCGGCGAGTTCCGATTCCTGAACGTGGCGCCGAACAGCTACCGCGCCATCGCCTTTGCCCTTGACCTTAACGCGCGGAGCGGCGACTTCACGCCGATCATCGACGAGATCAAATTCGATGTCGTCGATGGTGATGTTAGCGGATTGGAGCTCAGGGCGCCGCGCCCGGCGACCATCAGCGGTGTGGTTGCCGTTGAAGGCTCAAACGATCCGGCCCTGCGCGCGAAACTCGCTCAGGTTAATCTCTCCGTGCGAACCGAGTCCAGGCCGACGATATTCCTTGCCAGATCACCTGGGAACGGGGTGATCAGCCCGAACGGGACTTTCAAACTATCCAACGTGCAGCCGGGCAAGACGCGCGTCATGATGGGCTTGGTCGG
Source organism: Blastocatellia bacterium (assembly GCA_036565725.1). GTDB lineage: Bacteria > Acidobacteriota > Blastocatellia > RBC074 > RBC074 > JAJVID01. Next base: position 8,913 of record DATCXQ010000842.1, on the reverse strand, counting down.
GACAAAGGGTGTTGCGTTGCTGCGCGTCGAGCACAATGGCGTCGAGGTCAAAGAGTTCGATGTCAACGCGGGCGACCAGATTACCGGCGTGCGCCTGGTCTTCGCCTGTGGTAATGGCGTCATCTCCGGTCGCGTGGAGGTCAAGGGCGGTTCGCAGCCGAATCGGATGAACCTGAGATACAGGCGCGATGGCGGGAGCTCAACCGATGAGCCGATCAAATTCACCAAGGTGGATGACCGCGGGGAGTTTGTCATCGAAAACTTGGCGCCGGGGACTTACAAACTGTTTCTGGACGTCTACCCCAACAGAACCGCTAGCAAACTGCCCACGATCGATCAGGTTGTCACCGTGGCAGGAGAGGGCCGCCACGAGGTCACATTCATTGTCGATCTGGCGGAGAAGGAGAAGGACAATTGAAACCCTTCCACTTTCATATTTCAAATAGTAAGTCGCCGGAGCCGACGAGCCGCAGAGAACACGGAGGTTTCTCAGAGGAGAACAAACTACACAAAATCGCGCGCCGATCTGATTTATGCGCACGCTTCAGTTACTTATTCTCTCTGCTCTCTTTGCTTGCTGTGTTGAACGCCGCAGCCTGGTCGCAGCCCCTGACCGGCGCGATCAGCGGTCGTGTCGTGACTGAAGACGGGCAGCCGGTCCCGCGCGCGACCGTCAGCATAACAGCCTCGGGCATGACGAACAGGGGCCTGTCGGTCAACACTGACGAAGAAGGGAACTTCCGCGCCGAGGGACTCGACGCCGCGGCCTATGTCGTCAGCGCCTCTGCGCCGGGCTACGTCGTTCGTCCGAAGAGCGAGGCCGGCGCGCGCCGGGCCAGGTTCATTTATATCGGCGAGGTCTTGACGTTCACGATGCTCAAAGGCGGGGTGATTACGGGGCGGGTGATGAACGTCGCGGGCGAGCCGGTCGTCGGCGTTCCGGTCATTGCCGAGCGGGTGCGCGATGAGGATGGCCGCCCGCTGCCAGCGCCGGAGAAGGTCGCTGCCTCATCGCAGCGACAGACCGATGACCGCGGCGTCTACCGGTGGTACGGCCTTGCGCCGGGTTCGTACGTCATCTACGCCGGCGGGTCGGGGGGCTTACCAGCGAGGCCTACGCCTTTCGAGGGCCGGATGTTGATCTATCATCCTTCGGCCAGGCGCGACGCGGCCGCGGAGATTACTGTACGCGGCGGCGAAGAGGTAAGCGGAATTGACATCCGCTATCGCAGCGAGCGCAGCTACATTATCAGCGGGAAGATCACCGGCCTTCCCGCCACTGGAGGCCCAGTTCAGATCGTACTGCGGAAGGCCGGCTCGGACCTGTTGATGGCGACGACTTCGCCGCAGCCGAGCGGCGCGGAAAGCGGCTATGCCATTTACGGCATGCCGAATGGCGAGTACGAGATCGTCGCCGCGCGCGATTTCTCGGCCGACGAGAACGCTTTTGCTTCCTCGCTTCGACGCGTGGTGGTGAACGGCCGTGACGTCGGCGGAATCGATCTGGCTTTGGCGCCGCTGGCCGCGCTCGCCGGCAGAGTGACGGTGGAGAAAGCGGCTCGGAAGTGCGAAGCCGCTCGCGATTCGCGGTTGAACGAGATAGCAGTGCGAGCCCGTCGGGACGAGCCTGGCGAGAAGGGCGACGGGACGCCTTCGCCCTTCTGGTCCCAGCCGACCGGCGAGGCGAATGAAGCTGGCGCCTTCTCGATCCGAGGACTCAAAGCGGGACGATACCGGCTGGAAACGCCGCTGCCCGGCGCCGATTGGTATGTAAAAGAGATGCGGCTTGGCGGCGCGCCGGCCACGGCCGGTGATCTCGCCCGCAACGGCGTGAGGCTTAAGTCGGGCGAGCGGCTATCAGGCGCGCTGATTACTCTGGGCGAGGGCGCCGCCGGCCTGAAAGGAAAAGTCGTCGCCGAGGGCGACATCAGGCTTCCGGCGAAGATGCTCGCGCATCTCGCGCCCGCCGAGCCTGAGGCGCGTGACGAAGCGTTGCGCTTCGTCGAAGCGCGCGTCGAGGGCGACGGCCTCTTCAGCTTCAGCAATTTGGCGCCGGGCAAATACTGGTTGCTGGCGCGCGCCGTTCCGGACTCCGAGCCGAACGACAAACCGGCGCGGCCGGCGGCCTGGGACGCGGCCGAACGCGCGAAGCTGCGCCGAGAAGCGGAAGCCGTGAACATCGTGATAGAGCTAAAGCCCTGCCAGCGCTTACGCGATTACATGCTTCGTTACGGAAAATAGGACCATCACCCCTTGACGCAGACCATTGGCTCGAGCCGCGCGACTTTTCGCGAGAGCTTTGCCCTGTCAGCCGCGTCGACCACCGCGCCGACGTCTTTGTAAGCGCCGGGCGCCTCTTCGGCCACGCCGCGCATCGAGGGGCTGCGGATGATGATTCCGCGGCCGGCCAGATAATCGACCATCGCGCGGCCTTTCCACTGCCTTAACGCCTGATGGCGGCTCATGGCGCGACCCGCGCCGTGGCACGAAGAACTGAACGAACGCTCTTCGCCCTCACCTGTCCCGGCCAGGATGTAAGACGACGTGCCCATCGTGCCGCCGATCAACACCGGTTGGCCCGTTTTTTTGAAGACCTCGGGCAAGTCTGGATGGCCGGGACCGAAGGCGCGCGTCGCGCCTTTGCGGTGTACGAAGAGCCGGCGACGGCCGCCGTCTGAGTCGTGCTCTTCGACCTTGCAGGTGTTGTGCGAAACGTCGTAGAGCAGCTTCAACTCGGCCTGCGGCAGAATTTCGGCTAACGCTCGTCTGATCAGATGCGTGATGATCTGGCGGTTGGCCAGGGCGCAATTGATCGCGGCGCGCATCGCGCCCAGATACGCCTCGCCGACCGGAGAGTTGATCGGCGCGCAGGCCAGCTCGCGGTCGGGGAGTTCGATCCCGTAGCCGGGCGCGCTTATCGTCATTCTCTTCAAGAACTCAGTCCCGATTTGATGGCCCAGCCCGCGCGAGCCGCAGTGAACGCTGATCACCACCTCGTTCGGCCGGAGGCCGAAGGCCGAAGCTATGTCGTCATCGTAAATGTCGGCCACGCGCTGAATTTCGCAGTAATGATTGCCTGAGCCGAGCGTCCCCATCTCCTCACGCTGGCGGTCGCGTGCGCGCGCCGAGACGGCCTCGGGACGGGCGCCTTGCATCCGGCCGCGCTCCTCGATGCGCTCCAGGTCCCGCGGCGTCCCGTAACCACAGCCCACGGCCCAGCTCGCGCCGCCCGCTAGCATCTCGTCCATCTCGGCGTCGTTCAATTTGATCTTTCCCCGACTGCCCACACCCGCAGGCACGTGACGAAAAAGCGCGTCGGCCAATTGAGACTTCACCGGTTCGATCTCCTCCGCAGTCAAGCCGGTCGTCATCGTTCTGACGCCGCATGAGACGTCGAAGCCGACCCCGCCGGCTGACACCACCCCGCCCTCGTTGGGGTCGAATGCGGCCACCCCGCCTATCGGAAAGCCGTAGCCCCAATGCGCGTCGGGCATCGCATATGAGGCTTTGACGATGCCCGGCAGCGTGGCCACGTTCGTCGTTTGCTCAAAGACCTTCTGGTCCATGTCGCGGACCAACTCTTCGGTCGCGTAAATGACGGCCGGCACGCGCATTCTCCCCGACGCTTTGATGAACCATTCTGTCTCTGAATGGCGCGTGAATTGTGAAATGTCCATAACAACCCTTGAAATGGGACTTATGGGACATGGGACTTATAGGGCCCATTCCTGATAACTCCCGGGAAAACTAAACATCGACCACGCACTGCGCCAGCCATGCGCCGGTCTCGACGCGCGCGACTTTCAGTTGCGTGTAAGTGGCGCCTTTGACCTCCACGGCCGGATTGTGTCTGCCGATGTCAACCGGCTCTCCCCACGCCTTGCCGTTCAAACGAGAATCGTCAAACTGAACCTCGAAGCGCGCGAAGAGCATCCGGCGTGTCGCCATTTGATAGATCAACGCATTCAACCATTCGGCGAGCAGCAACTCGTCGTCGGGGGCCTCGCATTCGACATCGATCTCTTCCAAAGGCGCGACCCCTTCAGGGTCGGTAATCACCGCTGTCAGCGCGACAGCGGCCTGCTCGAACGCCTCTTCCCTGGTCGCGCCGACGCCGCGAACGCCCATATCGGCCTCGTGGGGAAAATGCTCCCAATATGTTCCAGGCATAATGTTCAAACGATTTGGCCGCAATTGTTGTGCCGGATCATCAGAAAAGGGGGCGCCGGCGCGCTCGATCTTCCACTTTTGTCGCCTTGTCAAATTAGCCCGACATTCACCTTAGATTGCTCGTATGGGACTTTCACGTCGCGGCGGATCTGCGCAAGACGTTCTTCCATCCACGTTCAAAGCATGCGCGGTCCCATCGGCGAAATGATGGCGCGGCGTTCGGCCATGTCATCGGCAGTTTCCAACGGAGGTTTTGCTTATGAAGACGATATTTTGGAAGACGCTATTCTGTAATGCGTTGCTGCTCTGCGCGGTCCTCTTGATTGCGTTCGGTTTCACTCGTTCGGAGGCGGACGTGAATGATGAGAGGCCGAATGAGGTCGTAAACGATAACAATCGGAATGAGAGGAAGACGCTGGAGATGGTCTTCGCCCTCGATACGACGGGTTCGATGGGCGGATTGATCGAAGGCGCGAAGCAACGCATCTGGGGAATTGTAAATGAAGTGATGCAATCGGAGTCGCGACCTAATGTGCGGATTGGGTTGGTGGCCTATCGCGATCGCGGAGACCAGTACGTCACCGAGGTCTTCCCGGTTACTGACAATCTGGACGCCGTTTATACGACGCTCATGGATTACCGGGCCGAGGGAGGAGGAGATACGCCGGAGAATGTGCGGCGGGCGCTGGCCGACGCCGTGCATAAGGCCGGGTGGTCGAAACAATCCGACGGGATCGCGCAAGTGGTCTTTCTGGTCGGCGACGCCCCGCCCCACAGCGATTACCAGGATGAGCCGGATACGAAGAAGACCGCGGTCGAAGCCAGGCGCAAAGGCATGATCGTCAACGCCATTCAGTGCGGAGACATTTCCGGGACGAAGGAAGCCTGGCAGGAGATCGCGCAACATGGCGCGGGGCGATACTTCGCCATCCCGCAAAACAGCGGCGTAGTGGCGGTCGTCACGCCGTATGACGAAAAGCTCGGCGCCCTCAGCAACCAGCTCGGCGGGACCTATGTCGCCTTCGGCGCAGGGGGAGCCAGGGCTGCCGCGAGCGCCAGGCAGGCGGCGGCGGAGACCAAAATCGCGGCGGACGCGCCGATGGCGGCGCAGGCTGATCGCGCAACGAACAAGGCCATTAATTCCATGTCTTACGCGGGAGACTTTTTGCAGAGCATTGAGAACGGAACCCTGAAGCTCGAAGATGTTAGACCCGAAGAGCTGCCAGAAGAGCTTCGCAACCTTTCGCCCGCCGAACGAAAACAGGAGATCGAAAAACGCCAGGCCCAACGCCGGCAGATCCGCGCTGAAATCATGCAGTTGTCGAAAGACCGCGCGGAATTCATCAGGAAAGAACGGGCCAAATCGGGCGTGCGAAACAGCTTCGATTCGGTCGTGGCCGAAGCGCTCAAGGCGCAACTGACGGCCAAAGGATTCAAATAGAAGGAGGGCGCAGTACAGCGCGTGAGCAAGCGGCCGGCCTATGAGATAGCCGCTTGCTCACGCGCTGCGCCGATATCCCAAATAGACGCCTGCCTCATCATTGACCTCAGCCAGAAGAGGCGACAAATCCAGTCGACAAAATTAATGGGTCGAAGCCGGGCTTGCGGGCTTGATGTCTCTTGACAATACCCTATGTAGAAGGCTATACGTATAGGTGCCTACATTGATTGTTGAATTACCAGACGGGGAAGTCATTCATGTTTCTGAGAATGACGCCCTGAAATATTGGAGTGAAGAATGGCCAAAGGATATCTCTCTTACACAATGGCGCTGATCCTGCAGGCGTTGGACAACGGTTACAAATACGGCCTCGAAGTGATGACGGTGACTGGGCTGGCGAGCGGCACGGTTTACCCGGCGTTGAGGCGGCTGGAAGACGCGGGCTACGTCGATTCGAAGTGGGAGCGGCAGAGCATCGCGGTGGCCGAGCAGCGTCCGGCGCGCAAATACTACGAAGTGACCGAAGAGGGCAAGGAAGCGCTCGCCGAGGCGCGCAAGCGGTTTCGGCTTCTGGATCATCTCGATCAACCCGCGCCTAAACTCAAACCCGTGCGCGGGAAAGGATGAGTTATGCGCCGGCTTAGACGAAAAACTATCACGCGGCCCTGGCTGTGGCTGGTGCGGCTGATCGGCGTGATCGTGCCGCGCCGATTGCGCGCCGGCTGGCGGCAAGAGTGGGAAGCTGAATTAGTTTACCGAGAGTCGCTGCTGACTGAATGGGACAAGCTCGATCGGCGCAGCAAACTCGATTTACTCTGGCACAGCGCGGGCGCGTTTGCTGATGCGCTTTGGCTACAACCAAAGAGATTGGAGGAAGAAATGTTTCAAGACTTGCGCTTCGGCGCGCGAATGTTGCTGAAGAAACCCGGTTTTACACTGATTGCCGTGCTGACGCTCGCGCTGGGCGTCGGCGCGAACACGGCGATTTTCAGCGTCGTCAACGCCGTGTTGCTGCGCTCGCTGCCTTATCAAAAGGCGGATGAATTGGCGCTTATATATTCCACGAATACGCGTAACGAGGGCGAGGGGGCTATTTCGCCGGTCACTTACCTGAACCTGAAGAATCAAAATAGCGTGTTCTCGGAGATGGCGGCGCTTGACGTCAGAGGGTGGGCGGCAAACCTAACGGGCGATGGGGAGCCGGAAAGGCTACAAGGGTATAAGGTCTCGGCCAATCTCTTTCATATGCTTGGCGTGGCTCCGGCGCAAGGCCGGACATTCCTGGCTGAAGAGGATCGCCCCGGCTCCAATCGCGTCGTCGTTCTCAGTCATGCTCTATGGCAGCGGCGGTTCGGCGGCGACGCCGAGCTGATCGGTCGCGAGATCAATTTGAATGGCCACAATTACGCGGTCATCGGCGTGATGCCCGCCGAATTTAGCTACTTTCGCAAAACCGACGTCTGGACGCCGCTCGCCTTTACGCCGGCCGATGAAAAATTCGAGCCCAACTGTCTATTTGTGTGGGCGCGGCGCAAGTCCGGTGCTTCGATTGAGCAGGCGCGCTTTGAGGTTGATAGGCTTTTCATAGGTCAGATCAACAATCCGAAGTCGGATTCGCGCGTCAATCTGAAACCGCCTCAGGTGAGCTTGACGCAGAATGTGAAGCCGATGTTGTGGATACTTTTCGCCGCGGCCGGATTCGTCTTGTTAATCGCATGCGGCAATGTCGCCAATCTGTTATTGGCCCGCGCTTCCGCCCGCCACAGAGAGTTGGCGATTCGCACCGCATTGGGCGCAGGACGATTGCGGGTTGTGCGCCAATTGCTGGTCGAAAGCGCGATGCTGGCCGTGTTGGGCGGCGCGTGCGGGCTGCTGTTGGCGCATTGGGGCATTCGGTTTCTGGCCGGCGGATTGCCGGAATACCTGACGATGGCCAACTCTCGTGTCGCAATGCTGAAGCTTGACGCTTGGGCGCTCGGGTTCACGTTTGCGGTGGCGGTTTTGACGACGATCATCTTTGGCCTGCTTCCGGCGCTTCAATCATCGAGGGTCAACCTCAACGAGACCTTGAAAGAAGGCGGTCGCGGCGAAACTCAAGGACGCGGGCAGAGTCGCTTACGCTCGCTGCTGGTCGTGTCTGAAATCGCGCTGGCGATGGTTCTGCTGATCGGCGCGGGGTTGATGCTGAAGACCTTTTGGAGATTGAATCATGTCGATCCCGGTTTTTCCCCGGAAGGCGTGCTGACCGCGAGAATTGATCCGACGTACAAGGAGTTTGACGAAGTCGTTGGGTTCTACCGGAGCCTGCTCGAACGCGTCAGCGCGATACCCGGCGTACAGCGCGCGGGCATTATCAACAGCCAAGGTTCGACGTGGGATTTCACGATTGATGAGCATCCGCCGATCCCGAAAGAGCAGCGACCCTTCGCTTCGCACAATCAGGTGAGTGGAGACTACTTTCGCGTCATTGGAATTCCATTGCGCGCCGGGCGCTTTTTCACTGATCGTGATATCAAAGGCGCGCCGCCGGTCGCTCTGATTGACGAAACGCTTCAGCGCCGCCATTTCCCCAAAGAAAATCCGATCGGCAAGCACGTGTACTTTCAGAAAGCCTCGCGTGAGATCGTCGGCATCGTCGGAGCTACTAAAAGTTTGAGAAGGGAACCTTTCCCACATATTTACCTGCCTTATCAGCAGGATATTTGGGGGTCAATGTCGCTCTACGTCCGCGCGCAAGCGGGCGATCCGGCAAATCTGATTCCGGCCTTGCGCCGTGAACTCGCCACGATCAACCCGAACCTGCCCATTCACTCCTTCAAGCTGCTCGAAGAATCCGTGGCCGAGGGGATCGCTTCGGACCGCTTTTCCACTTACCTGATGGCGGCTTTTGCCGCGCTGGCGGCCTTGCTGTCGGCCATCGGCATTTACGGCGTGATGTCATACGCCACGACGCAACGCACGCACGAAATCGGCATTCGGATGGCGCTTGGCGCCAGGTCGCGCGACGTGCTGATGCTGGCGCTGAGGCAAGGAATGAAGCTCGCGGTGGCCGGTGTAGGCCTCGGACTGATCGCTTCGTTTGGGTTGACTCGATTGATGACGAAACTGCTGTTCGAGGTAAGCCCTACCGATCCGCCGACTTTCGCCGCGATTACGTTGCTCCTGACGGGCGTGGCGCTGTTGGCCTGCTACATCCCGGCGCGGCGGGCGACGAAAGTCGATCCGTTGGTCGCGCTCCGGCAAGAGTAGTTTGACTGCGGATTGCGGATTGCGAGTCAGTACCGCGAGCGGTAGCGAGCGAG
>DATCXQ010000831.1:0-15598 GCA_036565725.1 Blastocatellia bacterium | reverse complement strand
GCCTCGACGAGCTGCGCGCCGACGGCCGCCATTGTCAGCACTTCTTCTCTATTGATCTCTGTGGGCATCTTTATTCCTGCAAAAATCTCCGTGAGCTTCATGAATTGTACTTATGGGACTTATAGCCTCATAAGTTCTATGAATCCAATCACACGACCTGCAAATTATTGATCACCCTGTCCACGCCGAAAACGAACCATGCGTCGAACTCCGCCATGTCTTTCTCGCCTTCACTTCTAACTGCGCCCTCCAGAGTCACGACGCGATCGCGCGTGGAGACGAGGACTTGAACGTCGTCTACGAATGGATCTTTGTCCATAACAATCTTGACGGCGTCGGTTATTTCGTCGTTGTTGTCATCTTCGGGCGGGACAACCTCCAGGCAGTTGAGCACGTCGCGGCTGCCCGGGACCCACCAGGCGAGCGCCCCCGCTAGGCGTTTGTGCGAGAGGCTGGGGGCCTGGCCTTCGAGCAGCACGACCCCTTCGTCCCGGCCCTCCTGCAACGCCATCCCCCCACCGACGATGATCCTGAAGTCGCCGCGCTTCTCCGCCGGGTCGTTGAAGGTTTCCACCCCGTCTTTGGTCTGCACACGGATCGCGCAATTCGCGAACGCCGGCTCCTGAATGAAGGCGTCGCGGATGTGGTTGCGTATTTCTTCGTCGCTCATCCGCTCGCCCGGCGCCACTCTGAGCCGATCCACGACGCCGCGCACGCCGGAGACGGCGGCGGCCAATTCCAGAGCCAGCTTCTTTACAGCGATGTCCGGCGCTTCGCCTTGCAGCGTGACGGTGTCGTCAACTTCGTTGAAAGCGATCCGAATCGAGCGCAGATCTAACCTGACGCGCGGCTCGCGCTCCAAAGCCGCGCGGACTTCTTTCAAAGTCTCATCCGGGTCACGGATTGCGGATTGCGGATTGCGGATTGCGGATTGAATAGAATTGGTGAGTGGTGATTTCATTACGTCCCAATGATTCGTCTTAATGATTTTAGATATCGTTTCTCAGCGAGTGCGAGGCGCGATTAGCCATTTTGTAATCCGCAATCCTCTCAACGGTGCGGCGCGGGCGTCGGTTCGGAGACGGCGCACATCACGTCGGCGAAAGCCCGCCGCTCGCCGTGTCCGGGGAAGGCCCCGGCGTGACGCGCCAGGTCGGCCTGGCTGACGACGCCAACGACGCGGTCGCGGTCGTCCACCACGGGAATGCGCCGGACCTGGTGGCGCGACATCAGCCACATGCAGCTCTCAATCAAGTCATCCTCGTAGCAGGCGAAGACCCGGTCGCTCATACATTCGTCAACACGGGCGCGATGTGGGTCGAGTCCGCGCGTGACGATCCGCGTCACAATGTCGCGGTCGGTGACCATGCCGATTAGCCGCCCGCTGTCATCCACGACGGGTAGCGCGCCGCAATCGCGCCTGACCATTGCGCGCGCCGCGTTCCTGACAGAATCGCTGAAGTGGATCGTGCAGACGTCACTCGTCATCACGTCGCCCGCGCGCGGCTCGCCGGACCTGTCGAGCGAAGGCCAGAGCGGGCGCTCGGAGTTCCGCTCGCGGATGCGGTCGTCAAGCCGTCCGCGCCGCTCCTTGTCCGCGACGCCGACCCACATGCCATCTCGTTCTTCCTCACGATCGCCGGGGTCGCGCCGGCGGCTGCGCTCGTAATCACGGTTCGGGTATCGTGTGACCATTCGATCCTCCGCGCTCTCTCAGCCCTTCGCCCGGGCGGCCTGAGCCTTCTTGATGTTCGTCAATCGCGCCCGCTTTTGCGCAGGGGTCGGCTTCTTCTTTTCCGGCACGTTCGCTCTGGGCGCGGCTTTGAACCGGTCTCCGCTGACGCGCGTCGGCTTCGACCCCAAGGTCTTCAGTACCTCGCGCGCCTCTTTTGTGTCGGGGACCAGTCTTTCGCCTTCGACGTGCGCCTCATCTTTACCGATCAACCATTTTTGAGTGTCCCAGGAACCGCTGCCGCGTTTGCCTGCGACTCGCTGAATGCCGCCTCTTTCACCCACGTCTTGCGTGCGAAAAGTGGTGAACTCTCTTTTAGGCCTGACCTCGATGTGATAGTACACGCCCTTTCCCGTGGTCCCGGGCTTCGCCCTGCCACGGCCTTCGGGTTGCGCCCTGGAGCGCTCTCGAGACGACATGCCTTGCCACGCCGCCTGCGCCTTCTTGATGTTCTTCCTTGCAGCCTGTCTCTGTTTCACAGTAGCCATATTGTCTCCTTGTTGTCTCTGTTTTCACTCGGACGCAAGCAGGGGGCCACAGTGGTGATTGCGGAATGCGGAATGTGGAATGCGGAATGATGCAGTTTTCAATCTCCATTTCACGTCCGCGTCAAACAAGTTCATAAATCCCATTCCGCATTCCGCATTCCGCAATCTGCAATCCCTTTGAGCCTGGCACTGTGATTGCCCTAAAGGTCTCACATTGCATTCACATTGCATCCTGGTCACATGTGTCGCCGGGGGCCATGTGGGTGGTCATGATTTGAATGTATCGGGGCTAAACGCTGAGTAAGCAAACAATACAAAGGGGGTAGAAAATGAAACTTTCATTTATAGCTATATCGGCCGCGCTGGTCATCTCCTTGGCCGGCTGCGAGAGACGTTCGGCTAGCGACGCCACTATCACCAGCGCGGTGAAGAATAAGCTCGCCGCCGACCCTACAACGAGCGCCGCCAAGATCGACGTCGACACTTCGAACGGGGTGGTGACCTTGAACGGCCGGGTTCCCACGACCGCCGAGAAATCCGAGGCCGAACGGCTCGCGCGCAACACCCAGGGGGTCACACAGGTCGTCAATAACATCTCCGTCGAACGAGGAGAGAGCGCAAACGGAGGGATGCTCGGCGATACGGGGATCCTGGCAAGCATCAAGTCTCAGTATGCGACCAACGGGATCTTCGGCACGAACGTCGACGTGAAGAACGGCGAGGTCACGATCACCGGCGAGGTCGAAAACGCGCTGGAGAAGTCCAAAGCCGAAGAGATCGCACGTAAGACTTCCGGCGTCAAGAGCGTCAAAAACCAGCTCACGATCAAGAGGAAGTAAAGATCTTCGGATTGCGGATTGCAGATTGCGGATTGCGGATTTTTTGAATCCGAATCCGACTCCTGGGATAGCAAGTTGCGAAACTGCGATTGAAATCTTCTTCAATCCGCAATCCGCAATCCGCAATCCGCAATCTTCGCTTATCCTCGCTCCTCAATCGGTGTGGTTTGCGACGCCATGCTGGCGCGCAACTTGTTGTTGACGCCCCTCACACCGTAGACCGATTTCGCGATGTCTTCGGCCCGGCGCTTGTCCCAGAGGCTGTCAACTGACCCTCTCAGGGTTACCGCGCCGTCATCCACTCCGACCTCGATGTCGGACGCGTCGAGATCCGTGTCATCGACCATGCGGTCGGTGACTTTCTTGCAAATGCGCTCGTCGTCATAGTTGCGCGCCATCTATACCTCCTCAGGTTTCAGGTTCGAGGTTTCAGGTTTCAGGTTTCAGGTTTCAGGGATTGCTCTTAACTGACACCTGACACCTGACACCTGACACCTCCCCCTGAAACCTGGCGCCTGTCATGGCCCGCCGGCGAGATGCGCTTGTCGCCTCGTGGTCACTTCACTCGTTGTAAGTGAGGAGGGGCGATAAGCCTCCGCCTCGCGACCTGCCGGCGGTCGGATGGCCGCGTCGTGCGGCGTACGTCCCTTCTCAATAAACGTCTTCATCCGCAGGAGGTCCGCGTCCATTTCGCTCTTAGGGTCGGAGCTGAAGAGTTTGGCCAGAGCATGACCAATCACCCCGCAAGGCGGGTAATAATCCGCCTGGATATGGACTCGAGTGCTGCCCTCGTGAACCGGCTCGAAATGTACGACGCCGTTGTGTCTAACCGTCGAACCGGGCAGGCTCCTCCATGCCAGCAGCTTGTTCGGGACCTGTTGAGTAACCTCAGCCGTCCATTCAATCGGCGCCCCCACCGGCCCGGCGACTACCCAATGTGAACGTCCGTCGCCCATGGGTCGCGCCTCGCGCACGTTGGACATAACGCGCGGAAAATTCCGGTGATCGGTCAAAAAATCGAAGACTTGTTCGACCGGCGCATGGATGTTGATCGTCTTCCGCACCTTGATCGGTCGGCGGTCGCGACCGACGCCGAGAAGGGATTTCATATCCATGTTGGTGGCGCTGCGCATGAACAACCCCGCGCCCACCGCGCCGAGCGTGGCGCCGAGCAGACTGCGCCGAGCCATGCAATTGGCCATCAGCGCGCCGCCGGCCAGACCGGCGAGCAGACGCGCAGTCGGCGACCAGTTGGTCTGCATCAGCGCGAAGCGGTCGCCGGTTCGCGGTCGCCCGCCCTGCAGACTGGATATATTTTCGGCCTCTGTGTGAACGGTCAGCGCATTCTCCACCCCTTTGACGCCGCGCACCGATGAGACGCCCGTGAGCAGCCGAAGCGCTTCGTGAGCCAGCACGGGGCCGCTCAAGCTGACGTGTCCGTCATTAACCGTGACCGAGATGGCGTGCGGGTGCGAGACTGAACGCCCGATCCGGGCGCGTACGCGATCGGTGAGCACGTTGTCCGAAATCTCTTCGCAGCGGAAAAGATTTCCGCTTTCGGCCAGAGTCCCGTAAATGCGGTGAGTCAGGTCGCGGGACGTGGCGCCCGTCGCGCGCGCGAGCATGCGCGCAGCATGCGCCATTTGATCGCGCGCGAGCGCGCGCCGACGCCGGCCCCGATCGGGGTCGAACATGAACATCAACCCCGCGCCCAATCCCAAGCCGCAGATCCCCATCAGTCCCATCATCTGCGAATTCGTCGCGCCCCGGTTGGCGCGCCTGCGCGATCTTTCGCCGAATGGGATGATCGAATTCATCCAATAATTCATCTCATCCTCCTTTCTGTTCCATTTAGTATTTGTTTCTGATCTGGTCCGCAGCGCATCATGTCGATTGAAAGATGCAAGGTGGGCGCCACGTCCGGAGCGGCGGGCGCCTTGCTTGCGCAATCATTTGAGTGAGACGGAACAAACGAGGATCGAGGATCGAGCATTGCGCCTAAGGCAATCCTCGAACTTCGATCATCTTCGCGGTTAATTTCGGAGGACTGAAATGACAATTCAATCCGTCAACCCGGCGACCGGCGAGAGGCTGCGCTCTTTCGAGCCGCTCGCGGAGTCGCAGGTCGAAGAGAAGATCGAGAGAGCGGCCGAGACCTTCCGGCGCTACCGGCGTATCGCCGTGGCCGCGCGCGCGAGCATGATGACGCGCGCGGCGGAGATTCTCGAAGCGGAGAAAGAGGAATTCGGACGCCTGATGACGACCGAGATGGGGAAGCCTTTGCGGGCGGCCATCGAAGAGGCCGCGAAATGCGCATGGAATTGCCGCTTCTACGCCGAGAATGCGGCGGAGTTTCTCGCCGACGAGACGCCTCCGACGGGTCCGAAACAGGCCTTCATCCGCTACCAGCCGCTCGGGCCTGTGCTCGCCGTCATGCCGTGGAACTTCCCTTTCTGGCAGGTCATTCGCTTCGCCGCGCCGGCGCTTATGGCGGGCAACGTCTGCCTGCTCAAGCATGCTTCCAACGTGCCGCAATGCGCCCTCGCGATTGAGGACATATTCCGGCGGGCGGGGTTCCCCGAAGGCGCGTTTCAAACCCTGATTATCGGTTCCGATCAGGTCGAGCGCGTGCTCGACAACCCGCGCGTTATGGCCGTCACGCTCACGGGGAGCGCCCCCGCGGGCAGTTCGGTGGCCAGCGCGGCGGGCGAACGAATCAAAAAGACGGTCCTCGAATTGGGCGGGAGTGATCCTTTCATCGTCATGCCGAGCGCCGACGTTGAGGAAGCAGCTAAAACGGCGGTCAGGGCGCGAGTCATCAACAATGGGCAATCGTGCATCGCCGCCAAGCGCTTCATCGTCGCCGAGGAGATCGCCGACGAATTCGAGCGCCTATTCGTCAAGGGAATGGAATCTCTCAAGGTCGGCGACCCGATGGACGAGACGACCGACGTCGGCCCGCTCGCGACGGCTGACCTTCTCGAGACGCTCGAAGAACAAGTGCAGGAGACCGTGGCGCAGGGCGGCCGCATTCTCACAGGAGGCGAACGGCTGATGCGCGCGGGCAACTATTTCGCGCCGACGGTCCTCACGGATATTCCCACAGATTCGCCGGCCTATCTCGAAGAGCTGTTCGGCCCGGTCGCCTCGCTCTTCCGCGTCCGCGATCTCGACGAGGCAATCCGCCTGGCCAATGACACGATCTTCGGCCTGGCCGCAAGCGCCTGGACCAATGACGACGAGGAGCGCGATCGTCTGATCGACGAGATCGAGTCGGGCCTGGTCTTCATTAATGCCATGGTCGCGTCCGACCCGCGATTGCCCTTCGGCGGAGTGAAGACTTCGGGCTACGGGCGTGAGCTTTCGCGCGAAGGCATTCGCGAATTCGTCAACATCAAAACGGTCTGGATCAAGGAAGGGCCGGAGACAAAACTCGCCGAGACCGCGTAACGCGGAATGCGGAATGCGGAATGCGGAATGCGGAATGGGGGGACAGGGAAATACTATCTTATCTTCATTCCGCATTCCGCATTCCGCATTCCGCATTCCCCTCCTTTATCAGTGCGCTTACGTACCGACCATCCGAGCGGAGGCAATTATATTGTCCTTTCCATGTCCCCGCTTTTGAACATACCTGCAATTCATCTCGTGACCCTGTGGCCTTTGGCGGTCTACTTCGCCGTCGTGATCCTGCTGGTAGCGGGTATGCTCGCGCTCTCCTATCTGCTGGGGCAGCGGCATCGAGCCAGGGCGACCGGCGAGCCTTACGAATCGGGCGTAGTTTCGACCGGATCGGCGCGGCTGCGTTTCTCCGCTCAGTTCTATCTGGTCGCGATGCTGTTTGTGATCTTCGATCTGGAAGCAGTTTTTATCTTCGCCTGGGCCGTCGCGTTCCGCGAAGTGGGGTGGACCGGTTACGCCGGGGTGTTGGCGTTCATCGGCGTTCTCGTCGCCGCTCTGATCTACGAATGGCGGCTGGGCGCGCTCGATTGGGGAAGCAAAGGGAGAAAGGACCAGTAGGTCGAAGAGGAAAAGCATTTTCCATTTGCGATTTGATATTTGCCATTGCCTGCAGGCGCCTCAGATTCAACGCCCAATGTTCATTGGGCGTTGAATCTGAGGCGATGACAAATGAAAAACGGAAAACGGTAAATGGAAAATGAATACGACTATGACGCTTCGGAATTATCACAATGGCGCAAGCTCTTTTGAAGACTCCGCGCGACGCAGCCTGATTCTCGCGCGTCTGCAGGACCTGCTGGCCTGGGGGCGCAAGAATTCCATCTGGCCGTTCAACTTCGGCCTCTCGTGTTGTTTCGTCGAGATGGCGACCAGCATCACCAGCAAGTACGACATCGCGCGGTTCGGCGCGGAGGTGATTCGCGGCACGCCGCGCGAAGCCGACCTGATGGTCATCGCGGGCACTGTCTTCATCAAGATGGCGCCGGTCATCAAGCGGCTTTACGAGCAGATGATGGAGCCGAGATGGGTGATCTCGATGGGGTCGTGCGCTAATTCCGGCGGGATGTACGACATTTACAGCGTCGTTCAAGGGGTGGACCAGTTTCTTCCGGTTGACCTCTACATCCCGGGCTGTCCGCCCAGCCCGAGCGCGTTTATGGAAGGACTGACGCTGCTCCAAGAGGCCGTCGGAAAAGAGCGACGCCCGTTGAGCTGGATCGCCGGCCCGCAAGGCGTGATCCGCCCGGAGCCTCCCTCAATGAAAGAACTGAAGCGGGCCGAGAGACGGCAAGCTTCCACGTTGCGCTCTCCCGACGATATTTGACGCTTTCCCGCCGCTATGCGACGGAGAAATGATCGAGCTGAAGCGCTTATTCATATGCCCAACGACGCGGTCCTCCAGGAGTTGCAGATGGTCTTCGGCGAAGCGTCCGTCAGGCCACAGGCCACGCGCGACGGGCGCGACGGGATCCCCACGTTCTGGGCGCCCAGGGATAAAGCGCGCGAGATGCTGCGCTACCTCAAGACGGAAGCTGAGAGGCCGTACCGTTTTCTGTATGACCTGACAGCTATTGACGAGCGCGTCCGCGCCGACCGCGGCGACGGGCCCGCGAGCGACTTCACGGTCGTCTATCACCTGCTCTCCTTTGAGCGCAACCAGGACGTGCGGATCAAGGTGGCGCTCAGGGGAGAGCGGCCTTCGCTCGACACCATCACCGATGTCTGGCCCTCGGCCAATTGGTACGAGCGCGAGGCGTGGGACATGTTCGGCGTCACGTTCAACGGCCACCCGCATTTAAAGCGCATTCTGATGCCGGCGACCTGGCAAGGCCATCCCCTGCGCAAAGAGCATCCGGCCCGCGCTACCGAGATGGGTCCGTTCTGCCTGTCCGAAGAGAAAGAGGACGCCGAGCAGTCGGCTATGCGATTTCGCCCGGAAGATTGGGGGCTTAATCGCGGCGGCGAAGACACCGATTTTATGTTTCTCAACCTTGGGCCGCAGCATCCCGGCACGCATGGCGTGTTGCGCCTCGTGTTGCAACTCAGCGGCGAAGAGATCCTGGACGTCGTGCCGGACATAGGCTTCCACCACCGGGGCGCCGAAAAGATGGGCGAGCGCCAGTCGTGGCATACATACATCCCTTACACCGACCGCGTGGATTACCTAGGCGGGGTGATGAACAATCTCGCTTACCTCCTGTCGGTCGAAAAGCTCGCCGGGATCGAAGTCCCCGACCGGGTGAAGGTGGTCCGAGTCATGATGGCGGAGTTCTTCCGATTGGCCAGCCATCTTGTTTGGTACGGCACATTCGCGCAAGACCTGGGGGCTCTCTCGCCGGTGTTTTACATGTTCACCGACCGCGAGCGCATCTTCGACATCGTCGAGGCCGTCTGCGGCGGGCGCATGCACCCGAGTTGGTTCCGCATCGGCGGCGTCGCGCAAGACCTGCCCAGGGGTTGGAACAAGCTGGTCGGCGATTTCATCCCTTATATGAGGCGCAGACTGGACGAATACGACAAGATGGTCATGCAAAACGGCATCTTCAAAGCGCGCACCGTCGGCGTCGGCGCTTACACGCTGGACGAGGCCATCGAATGGGGCGTGACCGGCCCCGGCCTGCGCGCCTGCGGGTTCGAGTGGGACTTCCGCAAGAAACGGCCTTATTCCGGCTACGATCAATTCGAGTTCGACATTCCCACCGCCGAACGCGGCGATTGCTATGACCGCGCCGTCGTCCGCGTGGCCGAGATGCGCCAGAGCCTGCGGATCATCGGGCAATGCCTCAACAACATGCCCGCCGGGCCGTATAAATCAGATCACCCGCTGGCGACGCCGCCGATCAAGAAACGCACGATGCAGGACATCGAGACGCTGATTACGCACTTTCTGGGCGTGAGCTGGGGGCCGGTGATTCCGCCAGGCGAGGCGATGGCGCATGTCGAAGCTACCAAGGGCGACAACAGTTATTACCTGATCAGCGACGGCAATACGCGCGCCTATCGCGTCCGCATCCGCGCCCCGTCTTTCCCCCATATGCAGATGGTCCCGCTGATCAGTCGCGGCGCAATGATTCCCGACCTGCTGGCGATTCTGGGCAGTATAGATTTTGTATTGGCTGATGTAGATCGTTAATGAGTTTGCCACAGAGACACAGAGACACAGAGATGGGGAGAAAGAGAGAGAAATCGGCGTTCTGTCCTTCTTTCTCTTCATCTCTGTGTCTCTGTGGCTCTGTGGCTGTGTACCTGATGTAACCGTGCTGACCGAAGAAGAAAGACTAGAGATAGAAGCGGAACTCCATCAATACGCGCAGAAACGCGCCGTCTGTATTGACGCGCTGAAGATCGTTCAACGGCGCCGGGGATGGGTGTCGGACGAGAGCGTCCGCGATCTGGCCGAGTTTCTTGAGATGACGCCTGACGAGTTGGACAGCGTCGCGACTTTTTACAACCTGATCTTCCGGAAGCCGGTGGGCAGGCGCGTGATTCTCATCTGCGACAGCGTCAGCTGCTGGATTATGGGTTATGACCGGATACGCGAACATCTGACCGCGCGTCTGGGAATCGCGCTTGGCGAGACCAGCGCGGACGGCGAGTTCACGATGTTGCCCATCGCCTGCCTCGGCGCATGCGACCACGCGCCGGCGTTGATGATCGACGAGGCGCTCCATCAGGATTTGGAGCCGCAGAAGCTTGACCGCATTCTGGAGCATTCGTAGTACCGCTTATGGTCTTTGAGAAATAAATGCAACAACCGTCTTCCCGGTCGCGGAGCGACCACGTGAGCTTAGCCCGGCTTTTCAAAGCCGGGTCGACTAACGCATATCCGTTCCCAGTCGCGGAGCGACGGTTGATACCGGCGCCGGTATCAACCGTCGCTCCGCGACTGATACTACGTAACCGCTCTCCCGGCTTTGAAAAGCCGGGCTAGGTTCAAATGCCGCTCCGCGGCAGGAGAATCTCGACCCAGCTTTGATGATGTTTGGGAAATAAATGCAACTACTGCTGAATCCCATCTACTGCCGTCGGTCGGATTGCCGAATTCGTGGTTACATTTATTTCTCAAAGACCATCAGACGGTATTACGAACGTTTTTATGGAGAGACCTCTTACCAAAAACATTAGGGCTGATCGAGAGCCGCCGAGCCTGAAAGAATACGAACGGGCGGGCGGCTACCAGTCCGTGCGCAAAGCCTTGCGGAGATTGGCGCCGCAAGAGGTGACGGAGTTGGTCAAGAATTCCGACCTGCGGGGGCGCGGCGGCGCGGGCTTCCCGACCGGCGCGAAATGGAGTTTCGTGCCGATGGGCGGCGACGCTCCGCGGCCAAAATACCTGATCGCAAACGCAGACGAGATGGAACCGGGGACGTTCAAAGACCGCCTCCTGATGGAGGGCGACCCGCATCAGTTGATCGAAGGCATGATCGTCAGCGCATACGCCATCCAGGCCGACGTCGCCTACATCTTCCTGCGCTGGGAGTATAGGCTGGCGGAGAGGCTGTTGAAAAAAGCCATCGCCGAAGCATATTCGGGGGGTTACCTGGGCAAGAACATTCTCGGGTCGGACTACAGCCTGGAGATGCGTCTGCACGTGAGCGCGGGCCGCTACATGTGCGGTGAGGAGACCGGCCTACTCAACGCGCTCGAAGGTAAGCGCGCCACGCCGCGATCCAAACCGCCCTACCCGCAGGTGAGCGGTCTCTGGGGTAAGCCGACCATCGTCAATAACGTCGAGACGTTGTGCAATGTCCATCACATCGTCAACAACGGCGCAGAATGGTTCAAAGGATTGAGCCGCACCGACGAGGGCGGGACGAAGATTTACGGCGTGAGCGGAAAGGTCAAACGGCCCGGCGCGTGGGAGCTGCCGATGGGCGTGACAGTCCGCGAAATCCTGGAAGAACACGCCGGGGGAATGCGCGCCGGGTTGAAATTTCGAGGCGCGATACCTGGCGGCGCTTCGACCGACTTCCTGGTCGAAGAACATCTGGACGTGAAGATGGATTACGCCTCTGTGCAGAAGGCCGGGAGCCGCCTGGGCACGGGCACGATGATCGTCCTGGACGACCAGACCTGCCCCGTGGGTTTGACGCACAACCTCGAACAGTTCTTCGCGCGCGAATCCTGCGGCTGGTGCACGCCCTGCCGCGAAGGATTGCCGTGGACGGCGCGGATTCTGCGCGCCATCGAAGAGGGCAGAGGGGAGCTGGCGGATCTGAGGAGGCTGCGTTTTCATACGGAGTTTCTCGGCCCCGGCTTCACGTTCTGCGCGCTAGCGCCCGGCGCGATGGAGCCGCTGCAAAGCGCATTGAAATATTTCAGGGAGGATTTTGAACGGCACATTCGAGAGAAGCGGTGCCCGTGGAGATAGTAATCGCTTTAATGGAACGCTGATGACGCCGATGCAGCGGATTCGCGCCGATCTTCATTCGGTTCTTATCCGCGATGATCCGTCGCATCCGCGTCATCCGCGTTCCGTTAACTAGTACACTGATGTAAAAACTGATGGCGACGATTTTCGTGGAGAATCAACCTTATCAAGCCGAAGACGGGCAGAACCTTCTCCACGCCTGTCTGTCGCTGGGGTTCGACCTTCCTTACTTCTGCTGGCATCCGGCCCTTGGTTCGGTGGGCGCCTGTCGCCAGTGCGCCGTCATGCAATTCAAAGACGCCCAGGACGCGCAAGGCAAGCTGGTTATGGCCTGTATGACGCCTGCTTCCGACGGCGCGCGAATCTCGATCGAAGATAAGCAAGCAAGGGAGTTCCGCGCGAGCGTGATCGAATGGTTGATGGTCAATCATCCGCACGATTGCCCGGTGTGCGACGAGGGCGGCGAATGCCATTTGCAGGACATGACGGTGATGACCGGGCACGCCTACCGCCACTTTCGCTTCAAGAAACGGACCTACCGCAATCAATACCTCGGCCCGTTCATCAACCACGAGATGAACCGCTGCATTCAATGTTATCGCTGCGTCCGCTTTTACCGCGACTACGCCGGCGGGCGCGACCTCGACGTCTTCGCCGCGCACGACCACGTCTACTTCGGGCGTCACGAGGACGGCGTCCTGCAGAACGAATTCAGCGGCAACCTGGTCGAGGTCTGTCCGACGGGAGTCTTCACCGACAAGACATTGAAGGAACATTACGCTCGCAAATGGGATTTGCAGACGGCGCCGTCGGTGTGTACGCATTGCGGCGTGGGTTGCAACACCATTCCCGGCGAGCGTTATGGCGAATTGCGGCGAATCCTCAACCGCTACCATCACGACGTGAACGGCTACTTTTTGTGCGACCGCGGGCGCTTCGGTTACGAGTTCGTCAACAGTTCGCGCCGGATCGGGCAGCCTCTGTTGCGCGCCGATGAACACGGCGCGGAGGAGGTTGTGGCCGGAGAGGCCGCGGTGCGACGCGCGGCGGCGCTGCTCTCCGGTAATGTTATCGGAGTCGGCTCTCCGCGCGCTTCACTCGAAGCAAACTTCGCGTTGCGCGTACTGGTCGGCGAGGAAAATTTCTACACCGGGATGTCCGAGCGCGATTCGCGCCTGGTCTCGCTCGCGCTCGGGATTCTGCGCGAAGGCCATGCGCGCTCGCCCTCGCTGCGCGATGTGGAAATGTCAGACGCGGCGCTGGTGTTGGGCGAAGACGTGACGAACACCGCCCCGATGCTGGCGCTGGCTTTGCGCCAATCGGCGCGACGGCGGCCGATGAAGATCGCCGAAAAATTGAAGATTCCGGAATGGGACGACGCGGCTGTGCGCGAGGCCGTTCAACAGGCGCAAGGCCCGGTGTTCATCGCCACGCCCGACGGCGTGGCGCTCGATGACATAGCCGCTCAAACCTACCGCGCCGCGCCCGACGACATAGCCCGCCTCGGCTTCGCCATCGCGCACGCGCTCGACGCTGATGCGCCGCCGGCGCCGGGCTTGTCAGACCGCGCGCGCGCGTTGGCCGAAGGCGTTGCGCAGGCGCTTCGGGAGGCTGAGCGCCCACTGGTAGTCTCCGGCCCCGGCTGCGGCTCCGAGGAGGTGATGTGGGCGGCGGCCAATGTGGCGCGGGCGCTCGGCGCAAGGCGCCCGCAGGCGGGACTCTGCTTCACAACGCCAGAATGCAACAGTCTAGGCGTGGGGCTGATGGGCGGCGGGAGCGTCGAAGCGCTCTTCAAAGCCGTCGAGAAGAAAGCGGCGGATACGATAATCGTTCTGGAGAACGATCTTTACCGCCGGGCCGACGCGCCGACTGTGGACGCTCTGCTCAGCGCAGCCCGACACGTGATCGTCATCGATCATCTGGTTAATGCGATGACGCCGAAGGCCGAAGTGGTTCTTCCCGCAGGCGCCTTTGCCGAAGGCGACGGTACTTTGGTGAATAACGAGGGGCGCGCGCAGCGCTTCTATCAGGTTTTTGCGACCGAGGGTGAAATCAGGGAGAGCTGGCGCTGGCTGCGCGACATGATGATCGCCGCCGGGCGCGAGCCGGACCCAGCATGGCGCAATCTGGACGACATCATGGCGGCGATGGCGCGCGAGTTTCCGGTCTTCGGGCCGATTTTGGAGATCGCGCCGCCGGCGAGCTTTCGCGTCGCGGGCGAGAAGATACCGCGCCAGCCGCATCGCTACAGCGGGCGCACGGCGATGCTGGCGAACATCACTGTCCATGAGCCGAAACCGCCCGACGACCCTGATTCCCCGCTCGCTTTCTCGATGGAAGGTTATGAGGGCCAGCCGCCGTCGCCGCTCATCACGCGCTTCTGGTCGCCGGGTTGGAACTCCGTGCAGGCGCTCAACAAGTTCCAGAGCGAAGTAGGCGGGCCGCTGCGCGGCGGCGATCCGGGCCGGCGATTGATCGAGCCGGCGCAGGCCGAGAAGGCGGCTTACTTCGAGGAGGCGCCCGCTCCGTTCCGACAGCGCGACGGCGAGTGGATGGTCACGCCGCTCTATCACATCTTCGGCTCGGAGGAGCTGAGCGCCCTGTCGCCCGGCGTCGCGGAAAGAGCGCCGCAACCTTATCTGGCGTTGAACCCCGATGACGCTGGCGCGCTGCGTGTTAACGAAGGAGAAGATGTCGAGCTTATTCTGGACGGCGCGGTCTATCGACTGCCCGTCAGACTTCATCCGGCGCTGCCACCAGGCGTGGCCGGATTGCCCGCCGGCCTGCGCGAATTGCCGTGGGCGGCTGTGCCGGGATGGGGAACAGTGTCACGCGTGTGAGCAAGCGGCAGTGGGTTTTAAACCACGGAGAGCGTGAGACCGTTCCGGGGGTTAATGGCCTTTGAAAATTAAATGCAACCACGCAATCCAACGTAGGGGCGGGTTTTCCCCGCCCCTACGCTCGGGTCACGGACCAGGGCGGGGAAAACCCGCCCCTACACCCATGGTTGTATTTAATTCTCAAGCGCCATAAACCCACGGCTAAATTCGTGGCGCCGCTGACGCGGCGGGAAGACCCAAGAGACTACGGCGAGAGTATGAATGAAGTCACTCAATCACTCCTGATCGTCATCGGCGTGCTGTTTGCCGCGATGACCGTCAGCGCAGGTTTGATCTGGTTGGAGCGGAGGCTGCTGGCCTTGTGGCAGGATCGCTATGGGCCGAACCGCGTCGGCCCTTTCGGATTGCTGCAGGTGCTGGCCGATATGATCAAGATCTTCGCCAAAGAGGATTGGATCCCACCCTTCGCCGACAAGCCGGTCTTCATCATCGCTCCGGCAATAGTCGTGGTGACGGCGCTGCTCAGTTTCGCGGTCATCCCTTTCGCGCCGGGCGTCGCGGTGATCGATCTCAACGTAGGACTGCTCTTCTTCCTGGCGATGTCGTCGATGGGGGCTTACAGCGTCGTCCTGGCTGGGTGGGCTTCGGACAACAAGTACTCGCTGCTCGGCGGGTTGCGGGCGGCGGCGCAGATGTTGAGCTACGAAGTCTTCATGGGCTTGTCGCTGATGGGAGTGGTAATGCTAGCCGGCTCGTTCAACCTGCGCGAGATCGTCGAGGCGCAAAGGGGCATGTGGTTTTGCGTCCCGCAGTTTCTCGGGCTGGCGATTTTCCTCGTCGCCGGCGTCGCCGAGACACACCGGCTG
>DATCXQ010000791.1:0-10592 GCA_036565725.1 Blastocatellia bacterium | reverse complement strand
CCCGCGGCCACTGCCCCGGCGCCGGCGCCGCAACCGGCGCCGCCCACTGTAACGACGACCGGTGAACGAATCCCGATTCGCGGCCCCGCGCTGAAGATCGTCGAAAACATGGAGTCGAGCCTCTCCGTGCCGACGGCGACCTCGGCGCGCCAGATTCAGATCAAAGTGCTCGACGAGAACCGCCGGTGGGTGAATCACCATCTCGAAACGCATGGCGGGGGTAAGACTTCGTACACGCATTTCATCGCGTGGGCGATGATCAAGTCACTCGAAAAATATCCGCAGATGAACGACGGCTACGAGGAGGTTGACGGCGCGTCCTATCGCGTGCGCCGCCAGGACGTGAATCTGGGCGTGGCTGTAGACGTTCAGAGGAAGGACGGGACGCGCAGCCTGCTCGTGCCGAACATCAAGGGCGCGAACCGCAAGAATTTTAAGCAATTCGTCGATGCCTACCAGGACGCGGTCAAACGCGCGCGCGACAGCAAATCGCAGGTCAGCGATTTTCAGGGCACGACCATTTCGCTCACCAACCCGGGCACGATCGGCACGGCGGCGTCCACCCCGCGTTTGATGGTCGGTCAGGGCGCGATCATCGCGACGGGCGCGATCGAATACCCCCCCGAATACGCCGCGATGACCGAAGAGGCGTTGTCGCAGCTCGGCATCAGCAAGGTCTTCACCATCACCAGCACATACGATCACCGCATCATTCAGGGCGCGGAATCGGGCCTTTTCCTCGCCTACATTCACGAACTGCTGCTCGGCCAGCATAATTTTTACGACGAAATCTTCGCCGACATCGGCATCAATTATAAGCCGCTGCGCTGGTCCGTGGACGTGAATCCCTTTCTGTCCGGCGTCGACCGCGAACAGCAAGAGATCAAGAAACAGGCGCGCATCTTCGAATTCATCAATGCCTACCGCGTCCGCGGCCACCTGATCGCCGACATCGACCCGCTCAACATGGTCCCGATCCACGAGCACCCCGAACTCGACGCCGAGACTTACGGCCTCTCGATCTGGGACCTTGATCGCAAGTTCTTCACCAACGGCCTCGGCGGCAAGGATGAAGCGACTTTCCGCGAAATCTGGGGGATGTTGATCAGATACTACTGCGGCAAGGTCGGGACCGAGAGCCGCCACATTCAGAGCAAAGAGCAGAAGCAGTGGATACGCGACCGCATCGAACGCGACCCCGAACCGATTCCGGCGGAAGTCAAAAAACAATTGCTTCAAAAACTGATCGCGGCTGAGCAGTTCGAGAAGTTCCTGCACACGAAATACCTCGGCCAGAAGCGGTTTTCGGTAGAAGGTGGCGAATCAATCATCCCCATTCTCGATCAATTGATTCAGGGCGCCGCCGAACGAGGCATCGAGGAAGCGGTGATGGGGATGGCGCATCGCGGGCGTTTGACGGTGCTGGCCAACGTGCTGGGAAATTTCAGCGAGCGCATCTTCACTTCTTTCGAAGGGACCGTGCATCCTAACTTCCCCGCCGACGAAGGCGACGTGAAATATCATCAAGGGGCGGCAGCCTCCCGCGAAGCCGGCGGACGCGAAGTCAAGTTGACGCTCTCGCCCAACCCGAGCCACCTGGAGTTCGTCGACCCGGTCGTCGAGGGGATGGTCCGCGCCAAACAGGACGCGCTGCAAGTCAGCAAGGAGGAGGCGCGCGGGCGCGTGCTCCCGGTGCTGATTCATGGGGACGCGGCGTTCGCCGGCCAGGGCATCGTGACCGAGACGTTAAACCTGGCCGATCTGAAAGGCTACCGCACCGGCGGCACGATCCACTTCATCATCAACAACCAGATCGGGTTCACCACTTCGCCGGCCGCCGGGCGCTCATCAATATATTCGACCGACATCGCGAAGATGACTCAACTGCCGATCTTCCACGTCAACGCCGACGACACCGAGTCGGCCTGGCGCGTGTTGCAGATCGCGCTAGATTTCAGAATGAAGTTCCACAAGGACGTGGTGATCGACCTGGTGGGCTTCCGCCGCCACGGCCACAACGAGGCCGACGAGCCGAGCTACACGCAGCCGCTGATGTACCAGCGCGTCCGCGAACATCCGGGAGTGCGCGAGATTTATACGCGCCAGCTCATCCGCGAGGGCGCCGTCACGCAGGAAGAGGTCAACCAGATGATCGAGATGCTCTGGCGGCGCTACGAGAACGCGATGCTCGGGGCCAAGGAGATAGTCGCGCGCCAGAAGGAGGTCGCGAAACTTCCGGAACCGAAACCGGAAGCCGACGGCTCGGAGATCATCGAGACCGGCGTGTCGCGCGAGGCGCTGGACGAGATTTCGCGCGTCATGAGCGTCGTGCCGCAGGGCTTCAACCTGAACCCGAAGATGGTGGGCCAGATGTCGCGCCGCGCGAAGATGGGCGCGGGCGAAGCGCCTGTAGATTGGGCGTTCGCCGAAGGTCTGGCCTTCGGCTCGCTGGTGATGGAAGGAAAGTCGGTGCGTTTGTCGGGGCAAGACAGCGGCCGCGGCACGTTCAGCCAGCGCCACGCCGTGATGTACGACACGCGCACGGGCGAGCCATGGGTTCCGCTGGCGGAGTTGAGCGACAACGGCGCGCGCTTCGAGATCTTCGACAGCTCGTTGTCCGAATCGGCCGTGCTCGGATTCGAGTACGGCTACTCGGTAGTCGCGCGCGACGGTTTGACGCTGTGGGAGGCGCAGTTCGGCGATTTCGCCAACGGCGCGCAGGTCATCATCGATCAGTTCATCGCCCCCAGCGAGGACAAATGGCAACAGACGTCAGGACTGGCGTCGCTGCTCCCGCACGGTTACGAGGGCCAGGGGCCTGAACATTCGAGCGCGCGTCTGGAAAGGTTTCTGCAACTCTGCGCCGAAGACAACATGCAGGTCTGCTACCCGACCACGCCCGCGCAATACTTCCACATGCTGCGCCGCCAGGTGAAGCGAGACCCGCGCAAGCCGTTATTCGTGATGACTCCGAAGAGTTTGCTCAGATTGCCGCAGGCATCTTCCTCGCTCGATCAATTCACGGAGGGCGGCTTCTACCCGGTCATCGGCGACGCGGGCTCGCCCGAAGGCGTCGAGCGGGTGATCGTTTGCAGCGGCAAGGTCTATTACGACCTGACGGCCGAACACGAGAAGCGCGGCAACGGGCGCGTCGCAATCCTGCGGCTGGAACAGTTCTACCCATTCCCGCGAACATTGCTGCAACAATGGCTGGCCGCCTACACGAAGGCCGAAGAGATAGTCTGGGCGCAGGAGGAGCCGCAAAACATGGGCGGATGGAATTTCATGCGACCGCGTCTGGAGGCTCTGGCCTACGGGCGGATGGAATTGCGTTACGTCGGGCGCGCGGCCAGCGCGAGCCCGGCGACAGGCTCGTATACGATTCATCAGCTTGAACAGAAGGCTTTGGTGGAGGAAGCGGTGGGCTTATGATCGGCAAATTCAAAAGGGAATTTGCAAGCGAGGCTGTGGTCAATGATCCTGACCGTCTCCGAGGTAGACTATCTTTCGCCGTCTCCCTCGCATACCCGATAAAATGAAAAGGGCGGCTCGCGGCAGCCGCCCCCATTATATTCTTTGATAGCGCGTACGGGACTCGAACCCGTGCTCTCCGCCTTGAGAGGGCGGCGTGTTAACCAGTTACACCAACGCGCCAGATGATTAAGAACCGACCGATTGTATATCACGCCGCGCGGCGGTTTTTCAAGCACTAGACGAATGAAAAGGAAGTAATCACGATGTCTTCATCGCTAACCGCTGAGATCAAACAGCAACTGATCGCGCTCTCGCGCGACAATTTCAATATCGATCCGGGCGATATCGTCTCGGAGATCCCGCCTAGAACCGAACTCGGCGACCTTGCTTTCCCGATCGCATTCGATCTGGCCAAGCGCATCAAGGCCGCGACCGGCGAGAAAAAGAATCCGCGCGAACTGGCGACGAAGCTAGCCGAAGGTTTGACCGCGATGCCCGGCGTCGCTCGAGTCGAGGTCGCAGGCGCGGGTTACCTGAACGTCTTCCTCGACCGCGCCCGAATCTTCGCGCAGTTAGTCAGTCCCCAATCCCAGAGGCCAGAGTCCCAATCCGGCAAGCTCATCGTCGAGCACACAGCGATCAATCCGAATAAGGCCGCGCACATCGGCCACGTACGCAACGCGGTGCTCGGCGACACGACCGCCCGCATCCTGCGCGCTGTGGGTGAGAACGTCGAGGTTCATAACTACATCGACAACACCGGCGTGCAGGTGGCCGACGTGGTTGTGGCCTTTCTCCATCTCGAAAAGAAGTCCCTCGACGAGATCAAAGCATTGGCCGAAAAGCCCGTCACGAAACGCGAAGATAGCTTCGATTACTACTGCTGGGACTTGTACTCCCGCGTCGGCGCCTGGTACGAGGAAGATAAATCGCGGCTTGAAATTCGCGCAAAAGCGCTACACGAAATCGAAGAAGGCGGCAATGACACGGCCGAGGCCGCCGAATACATTTCATCGAAGATTGTTGATCACCATCTGGACACGATGTCGCGACTTGACATCAGCTATGACCTGCTGCCGTGCGAAAAGGAGATTCTGCGCCTGCATTTCTGGGCGCACGCTTTTGAAAAGCTGAAAGCTTCGGGCGCGATCGTTTTCGAGACCAAAGGCCGCAGCAAGGGATGCTGGGTGATGAAAGCCGAAGAAAGGGCGGGAGAAGGAGAGAACGGTGAAGGAGGAGAAGGCGAAGAGGAATACGATCCGGATAAGATCATCGTGCGGTCGAACGGGACGGTAATGTATACAGGGAAAGACATTGCCTATCACCTCTGGAAGCTTGGCAAGCTTGGACTGGATTTTCACTACAAGCCGCTACGCCGCGACCATCGCGGGCGCGAAGTCTGGATCACGACGAGCGACGAAAGCGAAGCCGTGGCCGATCATCCACCATTCGGCAATGGCACGGCTTATTTGAACGTGATCGATGTCGGCCAATCATACCTGCAAGCCAGCGTCAAAAAGGGCGTGATGATGATCGATCACGACGAGCGCGTCGCCCGCAGCGCCCACCTGGCTTACGAAAAAGTCACGCTGACGCCCGCGGCGGCCGTAGAGTTGGGCGCGGAGCTGTCGGAAGCCGACGCGCAGCGCCAGCAGATCGGAATGTCAGGACGCAGGGGACTGGGCGTCAAAGCCGACGACTTGATCGACCGCCTCGAAGCCGACGCGCTGAAAGAAGTCCAGTCCCGCCACACCGACCTGAGCCCCGACCGGCAGAAAAAGATCGCGCACCAGATCGCCGTCGCCGCGCTGCGCTATTTCCTGCTCAAATACACGCGCACCTCGATCATCGCCTTCGATTTTGAAGAGGCGCTGAAGTTCAGGGGCGAGACCGGCCCTTATCTGCAATACTCCGTCCGCCGCGCGAGCAACATCTTCGCCGAACTCGGTCGACCGGCGGAAGACGTGCGCGAAGATTTCAATCGACTCTCCGCCGAAGAGATCGCGAGTTATTTTTCCGGCGAGGCGGGCGACTACTTATGGTCGTTGGTTTACTTCGCTTCTCGGCTGGGTGACGTGGCGCAACTGGCGGCGAACGCCTTCGAGCCTACGCACGTAGCCAAATACGCTTTTCAACTGGCCGATCAATTCAATGCGTTCTATCAGGACAAACGCTTCCACATCCTCAAAGAGGCCGACGCGAAGCGAAAGACCGCGCTGTTGATGGTCGCCGATGTGGCGCGGCGCAGGTTGGAGCAGGCGTTGTCTCTGTTAGGCATTGAAACGCCGGAGAAGATGTAGTTAGGCAGCCTGAAGTGTGTGCGAATAGTATGCAGACGATCTTGATGTTTTTTTCCTTCTGGATTACCTCGTCGGCGGCATATGCCGGTCCGGGGGACATACCGCACGGCGAGGTTGACACCTTGTTCTCGGCGATCGTATGCGAAAAGTCCGCCACTGCGGCATCGTCATTCTTCGACCGGCGGGCGTACGAACTGTCATTCTGGGAGGACTGCGCAGGGTTGTCGTCGGAGCATCGCACGGAGTCAGAGGTGATCAAACTCCTACTCGACCTTACGAGAGGCGGCGCCCCCAATGGCCGTGGCGCGTGTACGGCGCAAGGGCTTCGACAAGCCGATTTGCTGAAATATGTGACGCGCGCGGGCGCTCACATCGGCGAGGATCGGGCGCGCGAGGCGGCAATTCGGAAACTTGCGCCGGCTCAATCGTATGCCACAACCCTAGCCGCGCTGCGAGTTAGTGATGACGCCGAGGTTAGTCTAGTCGTTGTATGGGCTCGCACGATGGCCAAGTGGCGCGTGGCAAGCATCGATATGGTGTGCGTATAGTCGAAGCGCATCGCAAGAGAACGGAAAGTCGGATTCAATGAAAAATAGACCTACAAAGGGCGCACAAGCGGATGCCTTCGAAATGGTCAGGGCCGTGGGGCTCATGCTCCCGAATGTCGAAGCCGTCACGAAGTACGACGGATCGCCGGTACTGAAGGTTGGCGGCAGCTTCATGGCCGGCCTCGCCACGCATCCCTCGGCGGAACCGGATACGCTCGTTGTCAGGCACGAATTGGAGGAGCGCGAACGGCTCCTGGAGGACGCGCCAGAGACGTATTACTTGACGGACTATTATCGGCGTTATCCTCTCGTATTGGCGCGTCTGTCGCGCATCGAACCGGACGCGCTGCGCGACCTGCTGTCTGTGTCATGGCGTTTGACCGTGACGAAGATTCGAAAGCGCCGTGAGTCAGGTCGGCGCGATCCAAGCCTCTGAAACTAGCGCCTGTGATCGAAAGGATTGAAGCCGTATACCCAATAGCCAAGGTCAGATGATGGAGATAAAAATGAAACGAGCCAAGCGGATTCCCCTCTTTTTATTGGCGCTGCTGATCGCCGCGCCTCTCTTCGCGCAGCAGCCGGCCAGACAAACCGACGCCAGCCTCCTTTCTCTGGACACGATTT
The DNA here is from genome assembly GCA_036565725.1 of Blastocatellia bacterium. Taxonomy (GTDB): domain Bacteria; phylum Acidobacteriota; class Blastocatellia; order RBC074; family RBC074; genus JAJVID01. The sequence continues at coordinate 3,646 of DATCXQ010000791.1, read as the reverse complement.
TTACTTATCGCCCGCGATCGCTCGGCTGGCATCAGTGGCAATCGGATGGCGGCGGATATCTGATGTTGGAGCCGGCGGCGGCGGGTAAAGACGCGCTGGACATCGTGCGATACGACGCCGCGACCGGCGCAAAAACGATTCTGGTTTCGGCTCAAAGCCTGACACCTCCCGGCGCGTCGTCACCGCTCGCCATCGAGGAGTTCACGCTCAGCGCCGATAACCAGCGGCTGCTCATCTTCACGAACGCCGAACGCGTCTGGCGGTCGAACACCCGCGGCGATTACTGGGTCTTCGACCTAAAGAGCAGGAAGCTGCGAAAGCTGGGAGGCGACGCGAAGCCGTCCACGCTGATGTTCGCCAAGTTTTCGCCCGACGCGACGCGCGTCGGTTACGTGCGCGAAAACAATATCTATGTCGAAAGCCTATCTGACGGAGCCGACGGCCGCGTCACGCGACTGACCTCGGACGGCTCGCAACAAACAATCAACGGCACCTTCGATTGGGTATACGAGGAAGAGCTTTTTTGCCGCGACGGCTGGCGCTGGTCTCCCGACGGAAAGCTGATCGCGTATTGGCAGCTCGATTCATCCGGCGTCAAAGAGTTCAGGTTAATCAATGACACCGATGAACTCTATCCGAAGATCATTTCGTTTCCATACCCGAAAGCCGGCGAGACGAACTCAGCCGCGCGAGTCGGCGTCATCAGCGCGTCGGGAGGAAAGACGCAATGGTTCGACGTCTCGGGCGACCCGCGCAATAACTACCTGCCGCGAATGGAGTGGGCGGCCAATTCCGACGAGGTCGTTATTCAACAGCTCAACCGGCTGCAGAACACGAATGTCGTGATGCTCGGCGACGTCCGCACAGGCAAAGTCCGTCCGATCCTGACCGAAAAAGACGACGCCTGGGTGGATATCGCCTGGGGTTCGATCGATTGGGACAAACGCGGGCTGGCGCGCGGCGACGTGGAATGGATTGACGGCGGCAAACAGTTCCTCTGGACGAGCGAGCGCGACGGTTGGCGGCACATTTACTCCGTCTCGCGCGACGGCAAGGATGTCAAACTCATCACGCCCGGAGATTACGATCTGATCGGCGTCGAAATGGTGGACGTTCCGAACGGCTGGCTCTATTTTTCGGCCTCTCCTGAAAACGCCACGCAGAAATACCTCTTCCGCGCGCGGCTCGACGGCGCCGGCAAGGTCGAACGGTTGACCCCGGCCAATCAACCGGGCACGCACAACTACGACATTTCGCCGCGTGGCGACATGGCGATTCATATGTATTCGGCCTTCAACAAGGTTCCCATGACCGATGTCGTTCGCTTGCCTCAGAATGCGACCGTGCGAACGATGATCGACAACAAAGAACTGCAGGAGCGATTAGCCAAACTCAAACCGGTCGCACAGGAGTTTTTTCGCGTAGATATAGGCGAAGGCGTCGAGCTTGACGGGTGGATGCTCAAGCCTCCCGACTTCGACCCTAAGAAACGTTATCCCGTCCTCTTTCACGTCTACGGCGAACCCTGGGGACAAACTGTGCTCGACGCGTGGGGCGGGCGGAATCAGATGTGGCACATGATGCTGGCGCAGCAGGGTTACCTGGTGATGAGCGTGGACAATCGCGGCACGCCCGCGCCGCGCAGCCGAGCGTGGCGCAAATCCATTTATCGAAAGATTGGTATTCGCAATTCGCTCGATCAGGCCAATGCGGTCCGCGCAATTCTAAAATGGCCGTTTGTGGACGCGACGCGCATCGGTATTTGGGGTTGGAGCGGCGGCGGTTCGTCTAGCCTGAACGCGATCTTCCGCTATCCCGATCTATACCAGGTCGCGATGGCCGTCGCGCCGGTTGCCGACATTCGCTATTACGACACGATCTATCAGGAGCGGTACTGCGGCCTGCCGCAGAATCACCCGGACGAATACAAGCAAAGCTCGCCGATCACATTCGCCGGCCAGTTGAAAGGGCAATTGCTGGTCGTTCACGGCACGGGCGACGACAACGTTCATTACCAGGGAACCGAAGCGCTGATCAACGCGCTGGTCACGGCGAATAAACCGTTCACGATGATGGCCTACCCGAACCGCTCGCACGGCATTTACGAAGGCGCTGGCACGACACGGCATTTGTACGGATTGTTGACGCAATATTTGAATGAAAAACTGCCGCTGGGGCCTCGTGGTGAATAGAGTGGTAATTCGGAGTGAAATATTGGCAGGGTATTCAAAATTATAGGCGCCACTCTGGTTATAATTCTTGGAGCAACCAACTCAATCGCCGCACAGACCAAGAAACAGAGGAAAAAGCCCAAAGTTACTCCGGCGAGTATCGCCATTGAGTATCCCGCCGATCCGGAAGACATTTTTTACAAAATGACGGTTGGACTTCCAGACGTAGACAAGGTTGAATTATTCTATATTACTCTGCGTGGGAAAGATCAAATTCCCAACACTCAACCGAATGGTGTGGATATAAAAGGAATTCCTTTCGGAGGAGTTCCAGGATATCAATATCAAATCGCCGCTCAAAATACATTGAGAGGAGAGCCTGCGGAAGATTTTGCCGCACAGTGGCGAAAGTTACTCCTGGGGCCAGGCGCAGGATGCTTTGCTCCGGCGTACCAAATCAAGTTTTGGTCCAAGGATCGGGAATTGCTTGTAACGAATGTTTGTTATCACTGCCGCAATCTGACGCTCCCCGGAACCGGGAGTGTAGAAATACTGGGGTTTAACGCCGAAGGCAAAAGCGGAAAGGAATTGCTGAAAAAGTTGAAGGAACTTCTCCCAGAAATCGATACTGATCGAAAGCACAACTAAGTTTTTGAGGAATCAATGCTCATCGTAATGACCCCTGACGCGACCGAGACCGACGTCTGGCGCGTCGTCAAAACAATCGAATCGCTAGGATTTAAAGCTCATCCGATGCCGGGCGCGAATCGCACGGCGATTGGCTTGACCGGCAACCAGGGCGCGATCGATCCGTCTCCGTTCGCGGAGTTGCCCGGGGTGGCCGAATGTGTCCGCGTGACGAAGCCTTACAAGCTGGTCGGTCGCGACCTGAAGCACGACAAGACTGTCATCAAGATCGGCGAAGCCGAGATCGGCGACGAGTTCGCAATGATCGCCGGCGTCTGCGCAGTCGAATCGCGCGAGCAGACGATGTTGACCGCCGAGGTCGTGGCCGAGATGGGATGTAAATGGTTTCGCGGTGGCGCGTTCAAGCCGCGTACTTCGCCGTATGCGTTTCAGGGATTGGCCGAAGAAGGCTTGAAGATTCTCTCCGACGCTCGCGACGCGTTCGGGTTGCGCATCGTGACCGAAGCCGTGGATGAACCGGCGCTCGATCTGGTTGAAAAGTACGCCGACGTGATTCAGATCGGCACCCGGAATATGCAGAATTTCAGTCTGCTGAGACGCGCGGGGCAGGCTCGCAAGCCCGTGCTGCTGAAGCGTGGGATGTCTTCGACGCTCGAAGAGTTTCTGCTCGCGGCGGAATACATTATGTCCGAAGGCAATTATCAGGTGATCTTGTGCGAACGCGGCGTAAGGGCTTTCGGCGACCATTCGCGCTTCACGCCCGATTTGTCAGTGATCCCTGCGGCTCAGCGGCTGTCGCACCTGCCGATCATTTTCGATCCCAGCCA
>DATCXQ010000769.1:0-6349 GCA_036565725.1 Blastocatellia bacterium | reverse complement strand
AGCCGCTGGCAGCCGTGAATGGATCAAGGGTGATCCTCGTTGTTTTGTTTTTGATCCGGGAAAACTTGGCGATAGCAGAGCAGACTTATGACCTTTGAAAATTAAACGCAACCACGAAATCCAACGTAGGGGCAGACCTGTGTGTCTGCCCCGGATTTGCGAATCTCGGCGTAGGGGCAGACACACAGGTCTGCCCCTACGTTGGCGCGTTTAATTCTCAAAGACCATTAGTCTGTCCCACTCCTGGTTAATCGCCGGACACGGTCACTGCTCCGGCGCCAACGTCCTTCTTGCTGTCCTTACCGCCGAGTTGAACGAGTTGCGGCGCGGCGTTGGCCTGCTTGAGCACCGACTGCATGTAGAGTTTGCGCATCTGCGCCTGTTCTTCCTTGGCCGTCTGCGGCAACGCGCTCTTCTCGCGCCCGCGGGCGGAGTCCTGGGCGTTGACGTTCAGGCGGTGGGCCTGGTCGTCGAGTTTGACGCTGTGGTTGTTGGCGAAGATCTCGTGGCGGCCATGCTCCTGGTACCATTTGGCGACGGTCGCGTTCTGGTGCATGTTTTCGATGATGTTTCGCCAGTCGATGCCGGTGTTATAGGCGCAGAAGCTGATCTCGCCCTCCTGCGTGCCGTAAGGGATGATGCACATCTCGGTGCGGCGGAAGTCGTAGTTGAAGAGGTCCTGGAACCACATGCCCGCGATGAAGAGGAAATTCCAGCGGTCTTTGCGGCGCGTCATAATGTCATCGATAGTGCGGTCGGGCGTGGACTTGCCGTAATCCTTGCCAGAAAGTCCGAAGGTCTTGTCGAACTTCTGGAGCAGGTCGGTCAGTTTGAATTGGGTCGGAGCGCCAAGCGAGTTGTAGTTTTTCAAGAGCGCCAGCGCCATCATCGCCATCGAGAACTTCTTGCCGCGCGCCGCGTCCGTGATCTTCCGCATATCTTTGATCAGACCTGGAATATTGAGGAAGTCCGGGATGGGCCTCATCTCCTTGGTCTCCTTGTCAACCATCACCGCAGTGCCGACGCCGCAGTTCGGATGGCAGCCGCAGCTCATCTGACCCCATTCGCGGTCGGGGCCGTGGGCCATGTCGGCGAAGTCGGCGAAGGCGCTGAACAGCGAGATCGGGAACCAGTCGCGGTGCGGGTCGGTGATGCCAATATGTTTGCGCACGTCGTGGGCCATGTGCGAGAGCGTGTAGCGTTGGCGCAGACGGCGGTCGTCGGTGATGTCTTCGTCGCGGCCCGTGAACGACACAGGCTGGAACGCGATGAAGCCGATCTTCTTCGGGTTGTCGAGCGCGAAGCGGATGACGGGGCCGACCTCCTCGTTATTGACGGTGTTGACCAATGTCGTCACCAGCACGATCTCGACGCCGGCCTCGTGCAGGTTGTCGATAGCTTTGAGTTTTACGTCAAAGAGGTTGCCGACCTGCCGGTGGCTGTTGGCGGCGTTGCCGATACCGTCGAATTGCAGGTAGACGTAGCGTAAACCGGCCTCGGCGGCCTTGCGGCAGAACTCTTTCGACTTGGCGAATTCGATGCCGTTGGTCGCGGCCTGGACCGAGTTGTAGCCCACTTTGCGCGCGTATTTGACGGCGTCGAGGAAGTACGGCGAGAGCGTCGGCTCGCCGCCTGAGAATTGCACGGACATCTGCCTGCGCGGTTTGACCTGGATCGCGTTGTCCAAAACCTCGGTGATGTCTTCCCAACTCAATTCATGCACGAAGCCGACCTGGTTGGCGTCCATGAAGCATGGGTCGCACATCATGTTGCAGCGGTTCGTCAGGTCTACAGTCAGCACCGAGCCGCGGCCGTATTTGATCGTAGAAGAGCCGTGGTGATGGACGTGCGTGTCGTTGTGCGCGTCAATGTCGCGTCCGGGATACATCGCCTCGATGTGCTCCAGGAATTTGGCGTCCATCGCCATCATGTCTTCGATGTGGCCGTGGACCGGGCAATCCTTGATCATCCAGATCTCGTTGTTGCGCTCGATGATGGTCGCCTTGATCTCGCCGGGTTTTTCCTGAATGACTTTAAAGGGATCTTCGCCGTCTTCGATGATGCGTTTGCGCGCCTCTTTGACACACTTAGGGCAGAGCGAATCGGTGACGCGGGGCCATCCGAGGGTGGGTTTGGTCTTCTGCCAAGACTTCAGCAAGGGCTTGTCGGACCATTTTGGAATGAATGATTCGTTAGGGTTGAATTTGTTGAAAAATTGGATGGCGTTGAAGGCCCCGCTGGCCACAATCGACAACCCTTTTTCAACGTACTTGATTGGTCTATGCATAGTTTTCCTCAGGGTAACTGTTTTTTTTATCTGAAATCTCGCCTTGTCGCAGATGGACGCTGGTATTCGCATCAAATTTATGGGTTTGATGAGAACGCTAAGAAGAATGATTTCTTCAATGCACACTGCAGGCCAAAGAAGACCGTCGAACCGGGAAAATTTCCCGGCCATGTGTTGAATAAAAACCGAAATCGCTAAATTATTGGCAAATCTAGACAATTTGGCTGGCCAGGGTTTCGATTAGACCTGCCCCTTCTGCAATTTTTGCTCTCCTTTCGCATTCTATTACTTGAAAGGAAGCAGAAATTTGAGCATTAAGGAGGTTGTTGAATTGCAAATTTGAGTCAGAAAGGGATGGATGAAAGAAAATATCAGGGATATGCGGCACGGTGGCCCACGCGCTGGTAAGTTGACGACAGCCGCGCGTCGAAATGACCAGCAGCGCTGTAAGCTGGCGCCCGCTAAGGAAATTTAGACAAGATCACACCGGATTTTGCGCGGCCCGAACAGGTTATTGAGTTGGGCGATGGCTTGAACGCAATGATTCGATCGTTGATAATGCCGTTCCCGATAGTTGCCCTTTATAAACCGTCCTAAATCTTGATCATAGCAATCTTGATCATAGCTATTTGAGGTTCCCCCAATGGCAGTTTCGCCAAGCTCGCTTAATCTGACACGAATGGTTGATATTCATTGCCACGTGTTGCCTGAGATCGACGATGGAGCGATTTCTTTGAGTGAATCGGTCGCTATGTGCCGCGCCGCCGCCGAAGATGGAATTAAGACCATTGTCGCGACGCCACACATGTTCAATGGGGTTTATGTCGCTCCTGACAAGGAGACTATCAGTCAGAAGATCGCGACATTGACGCAATCCTGCGACGCGTGCGTCCAGATAGTTCCGGGCGGAGAGGTCAGATACAGCTACGAGATGCTTGAGGAAGTCGGCGATCCCGACGCGCGCATCAGGCTCAACGGCGGCGCGTATATGCTGCTCGAATTTCCTTTCCATTCAATGCCGCCGAACGTCGAGGTGACGATATTCCAGATTTTGAATGCCGGCGTCACACCGGTCATCGCGCACCCGGAACGCAACAGTAAGCTTCAGGAGAAGCCGGAGATACTGGCGAATCTGGTCGAGCGCGGCGCGTTCGCTCAACTCGACGCGGGCAGCCTGACGGGGAGTTTCGGGCATAAGACGCAGCGTCTGGCGAGGCGGATTATCGATGCCGGGCTTGCCCATTTCATTGCCACGGACGCGCACCATCAGGATCGCCGCCGTCCCGTGTTATCGAGCGCTGCGGCGATCGCGGCTGATTGGGGAGGGAAAGAGTACGCGTGCGCCATGGTCGAAACGAACCCGGATGCCCTGATCAACGATCGCGCGATTCCGTTCCAACTGGACGTGGATGTCGACGCTCTGATCGGACGTAAAAAAGTTAAAAGCTGGTTTGCATTTTGGAAGTGATCGGGTCGCAGCGCGATGTCGGAAATCAAATTTGTCCAAGACGTGTCGCATGATGGTACAGGCGTGCCAGCCTTCTCCAAATTTTGTCTCTATGAGGAAATGGACTCACGTGAAAATCAAGGTTTTCCTGCTTGTAATGACGCTTTTCGTTGCCTTAGCTTCGCCAATATTTGTTACGAATGCTGGCCCGGCTAAGCCCTATTGGCAAACAATCAATCTCAAAAATGGGCTTCAGATAATTGTCATTGAAAATCCCGCTGTTCCATTAGTCACTGTCGAGATCGCGGTAAAGAACGGAGCCTACACCGAGTCTCCCGAATACAACGGGCTATCGCACCTGTACGAGCACATGTTCTTCAAATCGAACGAGCGCTCGAAGGCCGACGGCTACCACGATCGCGCCGCGGAACTCGGAATGCTCAGCAACGCGCAGACCCAGTACGAGGTCGTCAACTACTACACGACGACGATCAGGACCGGACTTCGCGAGGCGTTGACGCTGATGCGCGACGCGATCCGTTATCCGCTCTTCGACAAGCAGGAACTGGATCAGGAAATCCAGGTCGTGCTCGACGAATTGAACCAGCACCGCTCGAATCCATACTTTTACCTGATTGACGCCACAGACAAGAAGCTTTGGTACAAATATCCTTCGCGCAAGCGTCCGGGCGGCGACCCCGAAACCGTTTCCAAGGCCACGCCTGAAATGATGCGCTTGATCCAGAAGAAGTTTTATATCCCGAACAATTCCGCGCTGGTCATAGCCGGTGATGTCTCGGCTGAAGAGGTCTTCAAGCTGGCCGATGAGATTTATGGGGATTGGCCGCGCGGCGAAGACCCCTTCATCAAAGAACCGATCCCGCGCCATCCGCCGCTTGCCAAAGACGAAGCCGTCATCGTCAACCAGGGGGTCAACGCGGCGACGATTCAATTTTCTTATCAAGGCCCGTCGACGGACCTGGACGCGCCCGCGACATATGCGGCAGACGTCTTTTCATTCATCTTACGCCAGCCGGACTCGAAATTTTCACGCGCCTTGATAGACAGCGGCATCATTACTGCGATTGTTCAGCTTGGCTATTTGACTCAACGCAACGTCGGCCCGATTACGATCTCGGTACAGGCGAAGCTGGATAAATTTAAGGATGCTCTCAAAGCGCTTAACGAGGAAATCGCAAAGTTTGATTCGCCGGATTATTTCACCGACCAGGAACTGGAATACGCCAAGACGCTGCTTGACGTGAGTGAAATCTACGACCGCGAGAAGCCGTCGCAGTACGCGCACACGGTCAGTTTCTGGTGGGCCAGTTCCGGGCTGGATTATTACACCACTTACGTCGAAAACCTCCGCAAGGTCACGCGCGAAGACATCAGACAGTACGTGCGCAAATACATGAAGAACAAACCGCGCATCGTCTCCGCGCTGCTCTCGGAAGAAGACCAGAAGCGCATCGCCTTGACTGAGAAAGACCTGCTCTCGCGCGCCGACCCGGTCGGCGCGGCCGACGACGGGCCGGCGGCGAAAACTAAGGCTGCGAAAACGCCTCAATCAAAGGCGCCGAAGCCGGACGCCAATCGAACGTCAACATCGCGAACGGCGGGCAGCGGCAAGGTAATGGGGAACAAGAAACCTTAACGCCGCGACGGGGGAGCGCCGCGACCCGTGTGTGGCGGCAAAGCAACGGGGAACAGGAAACTTTAGGCCACTGAGATGAAATTCAACCACTGCAATCAATCCATGAAATCAATTTGGAAGACGGTGGCCGGCGCGGCCGCCGTCAACGTCCTTTTAACTCTCGCGGCTTTCGCCCAGGCGGCGGCGCCGGGCAGAATATCGGTGGCGGCGAACGGTTCGACCACGGATTTCGTCACGACGAACGGCCTCAAGACGATCCATCGCCATGTCACCGGAAACGACGTGGTGGCGGCCCAGATCTATTTTCGGGGCGGCGCGCGCAACGTCACTGAAAAGAACGCCGGCGTCGAATCGTTGCTTTTCGAGGTGGCTACCGAGGGCACGAAGAATTTCAGCAAGAGCGAAATCAACCGCGAGATGGCGCGGATGGGCACGGTCATCGACGGCGACAGCGGGTACGACTTCAGCGTCGTGGAGATGCGCTGCGTGCGCCAGAATTTCGACCGTTCCTGGCAATTGCTCACCGACATGATTCTGAACCCGGCCTGCGACGATAAAGAGGTCGCGCTGGTCAAGGACCAGATCATCAGCGCGCTGCGCCAGCAGAACGACAGCCCCGAAAACTCGGTGGCGTTGCTCTGCAACAGGCTGCTCTTCGACTCGCACCCTTACTTCAATTCGCCAATCGGCACGGTCGAATCGGTCAGCTCTCTGACCTCCGCCGACGTCAAGGCGCACCACGCGAAACTGCTTCAGACTTCGCGGATGCTGGTGGTCGTGGTCGGCAACGTCTCGACGGACGAGGTCAAAAGAAAAGTCGAAGCCAGCTTCGGCAAACTCCAGCGCGGCGAATATAAACACGAAGCGCCGCCGGCATTCGCCAAGGCTTCGACGGCGGATTTTCAGGTCGTCGAGCGCCCGGTCGCCACGAATTACATTCGCGGCTCGTTCGCCGCGC
>DATCXQ010000762.1:0-19662 GCA_036565725.1 Blastocatellia bacterium | reverse complement strand
GGACAAAACGGGCGAGCCGCTGCCCGACGCCACGTTGCAAGCCTGCCTGGCGAGCGACGCCGTATTGCTCGGCGCGGTGGGCGCGCCCCAATACGACAACAACCCTCCGAAGCTCAAGCCCGAAACCGGCCTGCTCGGCCTGCGCGCCGGGCTCGGCGTCTTCGCCAATCTTCGTCCGGCGTTCCTGCACGCGCCGTTGATCGAGGCTTCGCCGCTCAAGACCGAGATCGTGCGCGGGACCGACCTGTTGATCGTGCGCGAGTTGATGGGCGGCGCGTATTTCGGCCAGCCGCGCGAGCTGACCGAAGAGCGCGGGCTGAACACGATGGCCTACACCGCGCCCGAGGTCGAACGCGTCGCGCGCGTGGCCTTTGAAGCGGCGCGCGTCCGTCGCAAAAAAGTCACTTCGATTGACAAGGCCAACGTGCTCGAAAGCTCGCAACTCTGGCGCAAGGTCGTGACGCGCGTCGCGGCCGATTATCCCGACGTGGCGCTCGAACACGGCTACGTCGATTCGTGCGCTATGGCGCTGGTGACGCGCCCGACCAGTTACGACGTGATCGTGACTGAGAATTTATTCGGCGACATCCTGAGCGATGAAGCCGCGGTGTTGACCGGGTCGCTCGGAATGCTTCCGTCGGCGAGCATCGGCGGCAAGGTCGGCTTGTATGAGCCTGTTCACGGGTCCGCGCCCGACATCGCCGGTAAAGGCGTCGCCAATCCGCTCGGCGCGATAGCTTCGGCGGCGCTGCTGCTGCGATATACCTGCAAACTCGAACGCGAGGCGAAAGCGCTCGAAGACGCGATTAGTAAGGCTCTAGCCGACGGCTACGGCACGCCCGATCTCAAGAGCCAGCCGAAGCGCGTCAGCGTTACCGAGATGGGCGATGTCGTTCGACGATACACATAATAAGTATGATTTATTTTCTGATAAAAAGTATTAAGTAGACGATATAACGACGATGGCCTATACTGGCATAGCCTGTTTGAGGCAACCAATTTCTTCAGATTGAAAAATCGAATGTCCAATCGTCGTTCCCACCGCACGCTCGACCTGGCGGCCTCTGGCCGTCAGGTGGAGCTGCGCGTCAGCCGACTTATTCTCAATGTCATTGTAGTAGGCATTATTATCGCGGTAGCGATAATTCCGGCGCGGCTCGCCGATTGGACGGCCTGAAAAGAGTAAGGCAAAAGATTCCAAATCCCGGCGAGCTGAAAAGGCCGCCGGGATTTTTCATTTTCAGTACCGCGAGCGCGGCTCGCTTATGAGCCGATTTATTTGAAGCGTGTGCAAATAAAAGTCGGACACGATCAACCACATGAAATGTCGTCAGCCTTTGGAGTTATGCGCATGCTTCAAAAATTTCGGGGCGAAATGGCATGGCGCCGCGCGCGTATGCAAGCGGTGAAAATTATTTTCGAGGTGAACTTATGAAAATGCGTGGAGCGCGGATACTGCTTGAAGCGCTGCGGTGTGAAAACGTCAAACACATCTTCGGCTATCCCGGCGGCGCGGTGCTGCACATATACGACGAACTCGCCAAGAGCGAAGCGGCGCTCGGCATCGGTCATTACCTGGTGCGCCACGAACAGGGCGCGCTTTTCGCCGCCGCCGGCTACGCGCAGGCCACGGGCCAGACCGGCGTCGCGCTCGTGACTTCGGGCCCCGGCGGAACCAACGCGGTCACGGGCATCGCAAACGCCTTCATGGATTCGCTGCCCGTGGTCGTATTTACGGGGCAGGTCCCGACTCATCTAATCGGCAACGACGCGTTTCAAGAAGCCGATCTGACTGGCATCACGCGCTCCTGCACTAAACATAATTATCTGGTCAAACACGTCGGGGATCTTGCGCCTACGATCAAGGAGGCGTTTCACGTCGCCTCGACGGGGCGGCCCGGCCCGGTGCTCGTCGACCTGCCGAAAGACATGACCGCGCAGGAGATCGAGTTCAGCTACCCCGAAAGCATCGAGATGCGCAGTTACAAGCCGCAGATCTACGGCGACCCGAAGGCGGTCAGGCGGGCGGTCGAGGCGATGATCTCAGCCGAACGTCCGGTGCTTTATATCGGCGGCGGCGCGATCGCGGCGGGCGCCTACGAAGAGCTTCGCCAGTTCGCCGAAAAACTGAATCTGCCGACGACCTGCACGTTGATGGGGTTGGGCGCATTTCCGGCGAGCCACTCGCTGAGCATGGGGATGCTCGGAATGCACGGCGGCTATTGGACGAACATGGCCGTCAACAATTGCGACCTGCTGATTTCGATCGGCGCGCGGTTCGACGACCGCGTGACCGGCAAGCTGAGCGAATTCGCGCTCGGGGCGAAATTCGTTCACGTCGACATTGACGCTTCATGCATCGGCAAAAACGTCCATTGTCATTATCCCATCGTCGGCGACGCGAAGACCGTCGTTCGGCAGATGCTCGCCGAGCTTGACGAACAATTGTCGTCCGGCGCGCGGATTGCCCCGCGCGACGCCTGGCACACGCAAATCGCCGAGTGGAGGCGGCAACACCCGTTCTGGTACAGGGAGGAAGGCGAGGTCATCAAGCCGCAGTACGTCATTCATGAACTCAGGCGCATTACCAAAGGCCAGGCCGTGGTTTCGGCCGACGTCGGTCAGCACCAGATGTGGACGGCGCAGCTTTACGCCTTCGACACGCCGCGCAATTGGCTCAACTCCGGCGGACTGGGGGCGATGGGTTACGGCTTCCCCGCCGCGATGGGCGCGGCGGTGGCTAGGCCCAATGACCTGGTCGTCGCAGTCGTCGGCGACGGCGGTTTCCAGATGTCGATGAACGAGCTGGCCACGGTCAAACAGTATGAAATCCCGGTCAAAATTCTGCTGATCAACAACGGCTATCTGGGAATGGTGCGCCAGTGGCAGGAGCAGTTCTACGAACATCGCTACTCGCACAGCGACATGGAAGTCGCGCCGGATTTCGTCAGGCTCGCGGAGGCTTACGGCGTGCCCGCGCTGCGGGCGAAGAAGGCGAGCGAAGTCACGCGCACGCTGGAGAAGGGATTGAACATCCCCGGGCCCGTGTTGATTGAAATGCAGGTGGCGCGGGAGGAAAACGTGTTTCCGATCGTGCCCGCCGGAGCTGCGTTGAAGGATATGATTTTGGCGTAGATGTCAGATGTCAGATGTCAGATGTCAGTAGTTTGTTGCTATCGAACAACCGCTGAAACCTGAAATCTGGAATCTGACATCTGACATCTGACATCTGACATCTGACATCTGACATCTGACTATGAGACATACTATTTCATTACTCGTCGAGAACGAATACGGGATGTTGGCGCGAATCGCGGGCTTGTTCAGCGCGCGCGGCTATCAGATCGACACGCTCTGTGTGGCGCCCACTCTCGAAGACGGCGTTTCGCGTATGACTTTGACCACGCACGGCAACGACCACGTGATCGAGCAGATACTTCAACAATCGCGCAAGATGGTCAGAGTTATCGAAGTCACTGACATGACCGCCAGCCCTCACGTCGAGCGCGAAATGGTCATGCTGACCGTCAACGCGCATCAAGGCGTCGAGCGGCAGGAAGTCTTGAGCCTGGTCGAAATCTTCCGCGCCAGGGTCGTCGACGTGTCGATCGACGCCTTTATAGTCGAATTGACAGGCAACGCCGAAAAGATCAACGCCTTTATCGAGTTGCTCAAACCGATCGGCATTCTGGATATCGTCCGCACGGGCACGGTCGCGATGACGCGCGTGGCGCACGTCAAGGCGCAAAAGTCGAAAGACGACGACGAAGAGTTTTCCGAGCTGACGCTCAACGAGAAGGTGTGAGGTGTGAGGTGTCAGGGTTCAGGTATGAGGTTTCAGGTTTCAGGTTTCAGATGTAGTTATCGTCTGACACTTGACACCTCATACCTGCCGCCTGACACCTGACACCTCACACCTGAACCCTGAAACCTAATGGAGCTATTTTTCGATGAAGATATATTATGACAATGACGCCGACCCGAAAGCCCTCGCAGGCAAGCGCATCGCGGTGATTGGTTACGGCTCGCAGGGCTTCGGCCATTCGAACAACTTGAAAGACAGCGGCTGCGACGTCGTTGTCGGGCTGCGCTCTGACAGCCCCTCGGTCGCCAAAGCCCAGTCGGCGGGGCTGGAGGTTCTGCCAGTCGCTGACGCCGCCGAACGCGGCGACATCGTAATGATGCTGACGCCGGACGAATTGACTCCGGGCATTTACAAACGCGAGATCGAGCCGCATCTGAACCCCGGCAAATACCTGGCCGTCGCGCACGGCTTCTCGATCCACTTTAAAAAAATCGTTCCGCCTGCTGAGGTCAACGTGTTTATGGTCGCGCCGAAAGGCCCCGGCCATCTGGTCCGCCGCGAATATGAGCGCGGCGCGGGAGTGCCGTGCCTGCTGGCCGTCGCGCAAGACCCGAGCGGCGACGCCAGACAGGTCGGACTGGCTTACGCGAGGGCGATCGGCGGGACGCGCGCCGGCGTCATCGAGACGACTTTCAAAGAAGAGACCGAGACTGACCTCTTCGGCGAGCAGTCGGTGCTCTGCGGCGGGTTGACCGCGCTGATCCAGGCCGGATTCGAAACCCTGGTCGAGGCGGGCTACGCGCCGGAGATGGCGTATTTCGAATGCCTGCACGAGATGAAGTTGATCGTCGACCTGCTCTACGAGGGCGGCATCACGAACATGCGCTATTCAATCTCGAACACAGCCGAATACGGCGACCTGACGCGCGGCAAACGCGTCATTGGCCCCGAAGTCAAACAGAAGATGCGTGAGATTCTGGCCGAGATTCAATCGGGACAATTCGCCGACGAGTGGATGGCCGAAGCCGAATCGGGCAAGCCCAATTTCACCCGCCTGGTCGAGGCCGAAAAGAAGCATCAGATCGAGGATGTCGGCGCGAGGTTGCGCGGGCTGATGCCGTGGCTGGCGGCGAATAAGCTTGTGGATAAGGCGAAAAACTAGAAGAACTAAATGAAACAATCCGTTGTAGAGATTTACGACACGACGCTGCGCGACGGCGCGCAGGGCGAAGGGCTGGCCTACTCGGTCGAGGACAAGATCAAGATCGCGCTCTCTCTCGACGAGATCGGCGTGACCTTTATCGAAGGCGGGTGGCCCGGCGCTAATCCTAAAGACGTAGAGTTTTTCGAGCGGGCGAAGTCGCTGCGGTTGAACACCGCTGTGCTCGCCGCGTTCGGCAGCACTCGACGCGCGAACGCCGCCGCGGCCGACGATGCCGTCGTACGGGGGCTGCTCGCCGCCGAGACGCCGGTCGTGACGATCTTCGGCAAATCGTGGGATTTTCATGTCGACATCGCGCTCAAGACCACGCTCGAAGAGAACCTGCGAATGATCGCCGACACCGTCAGCCATCTGAAACACTGCGGGCGCCGCGCGCTCTACGACGCCGAGCATTTCTTCGACGGGTTCCGCGCCAACTCGGAATACGCGCTCGACACGCTGAACGCCGCGCTCGGCGCCGGCGCCGAAACCATCATCCTTTGCGACACGAACGGCGGCAGCCTGCCCGACCAGATCGCCGAGACCGTCGCTCTGGTCCGCGCCAGGTTCCCGAACGCCAGGCTGGGAATCCACTGCCACAACGACAGCGAGTTGGCCGTCGCGAATTCGCTCGCGGCGGTCGAGGCCGGCGCGGCGCACGTGCAAGGCGTGTTCAACGGCTACGGCGAACGCTGCGGCAACGCCAACCTCTGTTCGGTGATCCCGAACCTGGAACTGAAGATGAATCGCCGCTGCCTGCCCGACGGCAAATTGAAGCTGCTGACTCGCACAAGCCGCTACATCAACGAGGTGGCCAACCTGGTCCCGAACGAGCGCGCGGCCTTCGTCGGCCGCAGCGCCTTCGCGCACAAGGGCGGCATTCACGTTTCAGCCGTGGCGCGGGCGAAGGAGACTTACGAACACATCCACCCCGAGGACGTGGGCAACGAGACGCGCGTGTTGATCAGCGATCAATCGGGCGTCAGCAACATCCGGTTCAAAGCCGACGAACTCGGCGAGGAGTTCAACAAGAACCCCGAAGCCGCGCGCCGTTTGTTAGCGCAGTTGAAATCACTGGAGCACGAAGGCTATTCCTTCGAGGACGCCGAGGCCTCTTTCCGTCTGATGGCATGGGGCGCGCTCGGCCGCCGCGACAACTTCTTCGAGCCGGTCGAATACCGCGTCTGGATCGGTTCATCGGGCGATCCCGAAGCCGTCGTCCGCGTGAAAGTCGCCGACGACGAGATGCACACGGCCAGTCTGGGCGTAGGCCCCGCGCACGCGCTCGATCAGGCCCTGCGCAAGGCGCTGGCCCCGCACTACCCGCAGATCGCCCGCTTCCACCTGATCGACTTCAAAGTCCGCATCCTGGATGGTGAGAACGCCACGGCCGCCAAAACCCGCGTCCACGTCGAGACTAGCGACGGCGAACGCTCTTGGAACACAGTGGGCGTTGGCGAGAACATCATCGCCGCGACCTGGCAGGCGATCGTCGAAAGCATCGAGTACGGCCTACACGTCAATAAATTATAGCCCTGAGAAGCCGCGCCACGGGGCAGCCGCCATGAAAGCTTATTTGAAAAAGCTTCATCTGATTGTCGGATTGATCGCGCTGGTCATCTTCCCGCTGACCGGCGCGTACATGCGCTGGCGCCTCGTCGATGAATTCGCCGACAACGACAGGTTCAGGTTTTCAATGCGCGCCAATCACATCTACATTCTGCTCTCATCGCTCATTCACATTTCCCTCGGGTCTTACCTGCGTGTGAGCGCGAAACGGCGATGGGCCAATCTGCAAACCGCCGCGTCGCTGCTTCTATTCATTTCAACTGCGATTGTGATCGCGGCGTTCTTCGCCGAATTTAAAATGGGGATCGACAGACCTATCACTCTACTGGGAATGGTCCTGGCTTCGGGCGGGACTTTATTGCACGCGTTCATCGCATACAGGGGCGGGACCGAACCGAATGATCGCTTCTAGAGCGGTTTGCAGGCGCCTGTACGGTGTGGGGCGATTTGTTTAATTGCCCTGATTGCGGCTTTGTCCAATCAGGAAAGAAGCGCGAGTAAACAACTCGCGCCACAACTCCCGTACACACAATCGCAATCCGCTCTAGTCCTCTATACATCAGACGGCGCAACAACAAAATCCCGAAGCCGCGCCCCCATTGACTTTCCAATCTAAAATAGATAGGTTATCGGCGTTCGTGGTATGCAACCCTGTTACCTCATTTCTTGCCCCGAGAACCTTCAAACCCTCATTCTTGAAGGAAGGTTGTTGCAAGGAATCCACAAAAATCCCCTTTTCATCCTTCCCCATAGCTAAAACGCGAGAATGCTCGATAGGATAACTGCAAGATCAGCGCTCCCATGAAGTGGGGGTCGTGTTCCTTCAACACGACTCTTGCCACCCGGAGTAACACCGTACTAAAGAAGCAGCCTCGCGGTTTCATTAGCATTGTCCCCCTATAAACCAAACATCCCCCGTACCTGCGATTTGAAGGTAGGACGGCGAGAAACAGTTACATAGTGGTAAGTGACGCCGCTTATCGAGTGGTGGACGGCGCCGCTTGTCCGGAGGTTTACAATTTGGAGGTCATATGCTCAAGCAAACCGCAAAAATCTTTTGCCTGCTCAGCGACCTTGGTTTGGGAGTCTCTCCCATTCTGGGGCAAGCGCGAAGTTCAACTTTTTTGATGCGAGGGCAGATATGAAGATAATTGTGATCGCGAATGTTTTATGTATCTGGATGACCGGCGCGACTCAGGTAGGATCGTTCGAGGAGCGGGCAATATCTTCGGCGCAAGAGATATCCGCTTCTGAACTCGACGCTGCGCTGCCAGACCGCCCCTTTGCGAGTTGGTTCAACGAGACCATCGGGCCAGATGCCGGCGTGGTCTGGCAACTGACCGAATGCGGTGATCTGCTCACCGCCCCGGGCGAGACGGGGCAAGATCATCCCGCCTGCGCGGAAATCACCGCTTGCCTGATGGACGGACGCAGAGTATACGTCGCAATCAGTGTCGGGACTTTCAAAAAAGGACTGACCGGAAAGCCCTCCTTCTTCCTCGCGGTCATCGAACAGAACGAACAGTTCTATGCGGTCCGCCGGTTGAGCAGTCTGCCCGAGATGTTGCGCGCTCCGGCAGGCCCTTCCTCGATTGGCGCGAAAAATCGGATTACCGATCTCCCGGCGATAAAAACGGATTCCACGTGGTTCATCTCGCCTTTTCGCTATATGGGGCCGATGTTTGCAAGCGTTCAGCCTGCGCCCGGCGACCTGAGTCTGGCGGAGGAGCCGCCGCCGCCGCCCTCGAATCAAGCTTTGGTGCAGGTTCCAGAAAGCGTGTCGCGAAGCCTGGCTATCACTAAAGTCAATCCGGCCTATCCGCCGACCGCCAAGAAGAAGATGAAGGCCACAGAGATAATCGAGGTGGAAATTATCATCTCGGAAACAGGGCTCGTCGTCGAGGCCACAGCCATCAGCGGGCGCCTCGCGCTGCGAAACGCGGCCGAGGAAGCGGCGCGTAAATGGGTCTTCGAACCGGCGATCCTCAACGGCGCGCCCGTCAGAGTGAAGAGCGTCTTGAGCTTCGTCTTTGACCCCAGCGCAAAATAGATGCAGTCAACTGCTCCATCTACAACGCATCCTCGCGTTGTAGATGGAGCTTGCGGTTTCAGGCTTCGTGCTGACGCTTCTTGTCAGAAGTACGAACCGCTCCGGGCCGGTTGACCTACTTCCGCGGATATTCGCAGAAGTAGCGGCCCATCGCCACTAAGGTCATGTCTTATGGCGATAGACTTCGCTCCCTTCAGATCGGCGTTGATCTGATAGCCGGAATCGCGGCAATGGAATTTCGATTGACTTGGATGGACTCCCAGATGCAAACAACGCGAACAGGTATGAGATGTGTACCGAGGTGAGACTATGACGACTGTTAAAGTTCGGCAAAACTCCATGAGGGATATTGCCTGTTCGGGATCGGTCTTTGCTTATTCCACACTTGCCACTAACGGCGGATGGATCAAAAAGTATGCCAAAGCACGCCAATCTGCCCTGCCAAAAAAAAATCATCTGGTTATGCCAGCAATGACAAACTATCATTGACTTTATAACCTGAAATATATAGGTTATCAGCGCCTGTGAAAGGCAACCCTACTACAAGAAGTTATTGCCCCAGGAACTTTCAACTCCTCCTTCGTGATGATAAGGAGAGGCTGTAGGAAAGATTCCGTAAAAATCCCCATGTTCATCATTCCCTACAGCCAGAGCGCGAGATTGCGCGCCGGGATAATTGCAGAATGAGCGCTGTCAGCTAGCGGTTATAGTGTACTCTTAACACGACTCTTGCCACCAGAATCAAGCATCGTGCAAAGACGGGCCTCACGGTGTAATTCGCATTGTCCCCCCCATACACATTCCTCACACCCCCTGCGCCTGCCATTTGTAAGTAGGAAGGCGTGAAACAGTTACACTGCGTGAAACGCCGCCACACCTCAAGCGGCAGGCGGAGTCGTTCGTCAAGCGGCTCACAATTTGGAGATCATATGTTCAAACAAATCGTAAAGGTCCTTTGTCTGCTCTGCGCTCTAGGGTTGGGCGCCTCTCCCGTTCTGGGACAGGCGCGAAGTTCATCCGCCGACTTAACGGGGACGGTCTCTGACCCGTCGAAGTCGGCAATACGCGGGGCCTCCGTCACTGCTACCAACTCTGCCGTCGGGCTGGCGCGCAGCGCCATGACCGACGTAAATGGCGCCTATCGCATTCCGCTTCTGCCGCCCGGCGTTTACGAGGTGAGGATCGAACTCAATGGCTTCACCACACAGATCAAAAAAGACGTCACGCTCACTGTCGGTCAGACTTTGACGCTTAACTTCGATCTGGCGCTCGGCGGCCCTAAGGAGGAGGTGGTGATCGACACCGATGAGCCGCTGACCGAGCCTGAACGCACACACGAGTCCTCGACCATAACTCAACGGCCGATCAACAATCTGCCGATCAACGGACGCAACTTTCTCGACTTCGCCAGGCTGACTCCGGGTGTGGTGGAGGAACCTCCGACGATCACGAACACCCAGATCGGGGCTTTAACGACTTCGGGCCTTTCATTCGGCGGCCAGAACGGGCGCGCCAACAGCGTCCAGATCGACGGCGTGGATAATAACGACACATCGACCAACGGCGTGCGCCCGACCATCAGCCAGGAGGCGGTGAGCGAATTCCAGATCAATCGAAACGGCTATAGTGCGGAGTTCGGGCGGGCCACCGGAGGCGTTATCAACATCGTCTCGAAAAGCGGCGCGAATCAATTTCATGGAAACGTCTATAACTATTTCCGCAACGAGCGGCTAGACGCGCGCAACGCCTTCGCCGCGGGCCAACAGCAGGACCCGCCCTTCAAGCGCAACCAGCCCGGCTTCACCTTCGGCGGGCCGATCAGGAAAGACAGGATATTTTTCTTCACGGCTTACGAAGGCCTGATCCGGCGCGAATCGGCTTTCACGTCGATCCTGGCCGACCCTTCGATCTTGCAGCCGACCGCGGGGCAGCAGGATCTGCTCGCCACGCTGATCAGGTCGGGCGCGCCGGCGCTCGTCGCGCAAGGTCAACAGCTTCAGGCGCTGCTCACCACTTCGCCAAACAGCCCGATTGCGGCCAACCGAAACACCTTCAACCTGCTCAACAGTTCGACCGGAGCATTCCCCCTAATTCAGACGTCGAGCACGGGCAGCGTCCGGCTCGACTACGGCTTGAACGAACAGGATTTTCTCCTCCTCAGATACAGCCTGACCAACGACAGTCAGCACAATATCGGCGTCGGAGGCCAGTTCGCGCCCTCGTCGGGCTTCGATATAGGAAATCGAGACAGCACTTTCGTTTTCGGCGAGACGCACGTTTTCCGCAGCGGATTGTCGAATGAATTCCGCTTCCAATCCGTCCGCAACACCACGAATGTCGACACCGTGGATCCGTTCGGACCGCGCCTTCAGGTGGCCGGTATCGGCGTCTTCGGCCGGGAGTTCTCTTCGCCCTCGGACCGAACACAGCGGCGCATTCAGTTCCTCGACAACTTCAGCCTGCCGCGCGGCAGGCATAACTTCAAATTCGGCGCCGATTTCAGCCGTTACACCATAGACACCGTCAGCGCCGTCTTTCTCGGCGGCAGCATCGACTTCGCTCAATTGCCCATACCGCTGGGCCAGGTGTTGGGCCCCGTCGCGGCGACGCAACTCGTTACGGCCCTCTCCGGGCTGAGACGGCCTGACCTCGCGCCGGTGGTTACGGCGCAACCGTTGACCACCGTCCAGCAGTTGAATTTGGGCTTCGCGCGCTCGATCAATCAGGGTTTCGGTAACCCGAACGCGCGACTCGACGGACAGATTCTCGGGCTTTATTTGCAGGACAGTTTTAAGGCTCGACAGAATTTGAGCCTGAGCTTCGGTCTGCGCTACGACTACGATCTGCTACCTTCGGGCGCGCCGCGCGACAACAATAATTTCGGCCCGCGCTTCAGCTTCGCCTACGATCCTTTCAATAACCAGCGAACGGTGATCCGCGGCGGCGGCGGCATCTACTACCAAACGCTCTTCACCGGCTTAGCGTTCATCCCTACTATTCTGTCAAATGGAGCGATCAGCACTATTCTGGTCACCGCCGATCCGCGCGCGCAGGCCTCGCCGACCTCGCCTTGCGGTCAACCGCCCGCGAATAGCGCGCCTCAGTCCTTCTGTTTCTACCAGCAACTGGTCGCGCAGGGACTGTTGCGGTTCCCCTCGACCAGTACTATTCCGGAATCGGCCTACGCGAACTTGCTCGGCGTGACGCGCGCGACGAGCGCCAACCGGCTGTTGGTGCGGTTGGCCCCGGACGCGGTAAACGGATACGGCGCTCAGGCCAGCCTCGGCATCGACCGCCAGATCGGACGCGACTGGAACGTCTCCATCAATTATCTGTTCAACCGGGGCGTGAAGCTCATCCGCCCCCGACAGGTCAACGCGCGGCCGGATCCAACGATGCTTGACGCCCTCGGCCGCCCGGCGTTGTCCGGACGCATCGACCCGACGCGGGTGGCGGATTTCGTGTTCGAGTCGGTCGGAAATTCGATCCACCACGGCGTGGCCGTGTCGGTGAACAAGCGCTTCAACCGCCATTACCAGGTGATCGGGTCTTACACCTATAGCAAAACGATCGGCGACGCCGACGACGTGAATTTTATGCTGGGGCCGCAAGATCCGACCAACGCCCGCGCCGATCGCGCGCTTTCGTCCTTCGACCTGCGTCACCGGCTGTCGGTCGCGGCGATCATGGAAAGTCCTTACAGCGGCGGGAGCGGCAATCCCCTGTACCAGCGGGTACTCGCCGATTTTTACCTGTCGCCGATCGTCACGGCGCGCAGCGGTTTCCCCTTCAACGTAGTGACGGGATTTGACGTCAACCTCGACAGCAACAACAACGACCGCCCGTTTGCGGTAGGGCGCAACACCGGCCTCGGGCCGAGGTTCTTCAGCGCTGACCTGAGAGTGGGGCGGCGAATCCGCTTCGGCTCCGACAGCCCGGTCGGGATCGAACTTATCTTCGACGCCTTCAATCTCTTCAACCGAACCAACTTCAAGGATGTGAACGGCGTCACCGGCGGCGCGCTCTTCCTCAATCAGTTCGGGCTTACGGACGTTCGCATTGCAGGCGTTCCGAAGAACGCGTCAAGCCAGTTCTGTGGCTTCACCTCGGCGTACGCAGCGCGCATTATTCAACTCGGGGCGAAGTTCAACTTCTAAATCGAAACACGCTACTTTAGGAGGACAGCCATGCCACAGAGACACGGAGACACAGAGAGAAGAAGAGAGGAGGGGACAAGGAGAAGGGGGGATAATAAGAGGGAGAAATCAAATCTCCCTGCCTCTACGTCTCCCCTTCTCCCCTTCTCCCTGTCTCCTTGTCTCCTTGTCTTCCTATCCTTGTCTCTGTGTCTCTGTGGCTCCGTGGCTGGTCAGACAGAATCGTTCGAGAAGCGGGCAATATCTTCGGCGCAAGAGATATCCGCTTCCGAACTCGACGCTGCGCTGCCCAACCTTCCCTTTGCGAGTTGGTTCAGCGAGGTCATCGGCCCGAAGGCCGGCGTGGTCTGGCAACTGACCGAATGCGGCGAACGGATCGCCGCCTCGGGTGGAGCGGGACAAGATCTGCCCGCCTGCGCTGAAGTCAACGCCAGCTTGCCGGGCGGACGCAAAGTATTCATCGCAATCAGTGTCGGGACTTTCAAAAAAGGGGTGACAGGAAAACTATCCTTCTTCCGCGCAGTCATCGTACAGAAAGAGCGGTTCTATCAGGTCCGCCGGCTGAGCGAATTGCCAGAGAGGTTGCGCGCTCCTGAAGTCCCTTCTACGACCGGCGCTAAAAAACGAATCAGTAATCTCCCAACAATTAAAATGGATTCGGCATGGGTCCTCACGCCTTTTCGCTACCTGGAGCCAATGTTTGCAAGCATTCCGCCTGTGACCAACGACCTGAGCCAGGTGGAGGAAACTCCTGCGCCTCCTGCGCCTCCCCCGCCACCTTCGACCTCCTCGACGCAAGACATCGAGCAGGTTCCCGAAAGCGTGTCGCAAAACCGCGCTATCACCAAGGTCATACCGGAATATCCGCCGACCGCCAAGAAGCTGAAGGTGACAGGAAGGGTCGAGGTGGAGATTACGATCTCGGAAGTGGGGCTTGTCATCGAAGCCACAGCCATCAGCGGTCACCTTGCGCTACGGAACGCGGCTGTAGAGGCGGCGCGAAAATGGGTCTTCAAACCGGCAATGCTTAACGGCGCGCCTGTCAGCGTGAAGAGCGTCTTGACCTTCGTCTTCGCTCAAAGCGCCAAATAGACGGGATGAATATTCAACTATTAATTTAACCGGATCTATTCTTGACAAACAGCGGCAAGGGTATATTATCCCTCGAACTGCGCTCCTAGAAATTTGTGGGAATTTCCCCCGGGTGAGTGGGACACCCAAACAACCAAGTTAAAACCGAATATTGCCTAAAAAGCGGCGTTACACAGAGTCGGGTATCGCAATTAACGCTCCATCAAGACGAAGTCGTACCTGACGGGCACACGTGTCCGTTGTTAAGTATTGACGCGCCCGCTGCTTCTTTGCGCAGGCGCCGTTTACGGGAAAGTAGGAGGCACATGCGAATTAAGTGGCTTAAAGTGACCATTGTTCTGCTGATCATTGCGGCATGTAGCGTAATGATGTCCGCTCCATCTCAAAACGTGAAGGCGCAGAGTGGGTCGCCGAGAGAAGGAAGTACCGAGAACGACAACCTGTCTGGACAGCTTACTGCCGCTCTCAGCTCCATGGGCTTCACGGGAAGGATCCAATCGAGACTCGAGAACCGGCTTGGCCGTCCGATCGATAATCACCTCGCCGACCTGGGAAGACTTGCGTTTCACGACAGCCTTCTCGGTTTAAATAACGATAACTCTTGCGCGGGCTGCCATGCGGCGCCGGCCGGATTCGGCGACACGCAATCCATTGCCATCGGAGTTGAAAACAATAACATTGTGGGTCCGGATCGCGCCGGCCCGCGCAACCAGCGGCGCGCGCCGATGCTTCTAAATAACGTCTTCTATCCCAGGCTGATGTTGAATTCACGGTTCGCCTCGCTTTCCGGCGACCCGTTTGACAACAGCGACGGATTCCTGTTCCCGGCTCCGGAAGGACTTTCGCTCTCATTCCTCCCGCACTTGCTGACAGCTCAGGCGTTCATTCCCCCTACAGAAAGATCTGAGATGGCCGGCTTCGGTCTGCAGGTGCCGATTACCAACGACGGCATTCGCGCCGCCGTCGTGCAAAGATTGAACGCCAATTCAGAGTATCGGCGGCTTTTCGCCGATATCTTTATAGACGTGCGTAACGGCGGGCCTATCACCTACGAAATGCTCGCCAGAGCGATCGCCGAGTTCGAGTTCAGTCTGACGTTTTCCGACGCCCCGATCGATAAGTTTGCGCGCGGCAACATTTCCGCGATGAGCGATTCTCAGAAACGCGGCGCGCTGCTCTTTTTCGGCAGGGCAGGGTGTGTTCAATGTCATGCCGTATCGGGGGATTCCAACGAGCAGTTTAGCGACTTCAAGCAGCACGTGATCGGCCTCCCACAGCTTTTCCCCACCAAGGGGAACGTGCCTTTCGACGGACCAGACGCCAACGAGGATTTCGGCTTGGAACAGATAACAGGTAATCCGGCCGATCGTTATGCGTTCCGGACCTCCCCGTTGCGCAATATAAAACTGCAAGCCGCATTTTTTCATAACGGGGCTTACACAAGGCTGGAGGATGCCCTACGGTTTCACCTCGACGCCATTAGCTCGGCGCGAAATTACAATCGGGCTCAGGCAGGCGTTGATCCCGATTTACGAGTGGGTCCGATAGAGCCTGTGTTACAGCGCATCGATCCGTTGCTGGCGACGCCGGTAACACTCACGAATGACGAATTTCGGTGGCTCCTGGAGTTTGTGCGTGACGGTTTGCAAGACCCACACGCCACCCCGGAAAGGCTGCGCCAGTTAATCCCGGACAGGCTTCCGAGTGGAAGGCCGCTGCATATATTTCAGTAGCGCGCCCAGGGTAAGGTAGATGAACACCGACCCTTCCGGGCGCCGCCGCAAATTAGCTGCGCCGGCGCCCGGCGCATTCCTCCGAGTCACCAAACTTCTTCTGACAGCCAACATTGACTTTCCGTCATAAAATGTTTAGGGTATCATCGCCTTTGATAGGCGAAATCTGATGAATACAACCGTTGCCCCGGGATACATTCGCTCCTCTCTGTTGATGAGAGGTTGTTGGAGGTAATCCACAAAAAGCCCCATTTTCATCTGCTCCCACAACTAAAGCGCGAGAATCATAGCGCCAGGACATTGCAGGACGAGCGCTCCCAGGAAGTGGTTATAGTGTTCCACTGACACGAATCTCGCCACTTAGTATCAAGCATCGTGCAAAGACGCAGCCTCACGGTGTCGTTGACGTAGTCCACTCCCTACACGCCGAATTGTATCCCCCACTACTGGAGGTAACATGCTTAGACGGACCGCAAAAGTTTTTTGTTTGCTCATCGCTCTTGGTTTTGCAGCCTCGCCCGCTTTTGCGCAGGCGCGTAGTTCATCCGCAGACATAACCGGTGTCGTCAGGGATCCTGGGAGATCAGTCGTGCGCGGGGCCATGGTCAAAGCGACCAACATCGCCACAGGATTGATGCGCCTGGCCATTTCTGACATGAACGGATCCTATCGCATTCCGCTTCTACCTCCCGGCGTATATGAAGTGAAGATCGAATTTAACGGCTTCAGCACTCAAATCAAAAAAGACATCACACTCACGGTCGGTCAGATCTTGACGCTCAACTTCGATCTGGCGCTCGGCGGCCCTAAAGATAAGGTAGTTATCGAGACCGACGAGCCGTTGATCGAGACTGAGCGTACGCACCAGTCTTCGACTATCACTCAGAGGCCGATCAATAGCCTGCCGATCAACGGGCGCAACTTTCTAGACTTCACCAGGCTGACTCCGGGCGTGGTGGAGGAAAGCCCGGACATCATTAGCGCCCAACTCGCCCCCTTAACGACTTCGGGCCTTTCCTTCGCCGGTCAGAACGGGCGCGCCAACAGCGTTCAGATCGACGGGGTGGACAATAACGATACGTCGAGCAACGGCGTGCGACCGACCATCAGTCAGGAAGCTGTGAGCGAGTTCCAGATCAACCGCAACGGCTACAACGCGGAGTTCGGGCGCGCCACCGGAGGCGTCATCAACATCGTCTCGAAGAGCGGCGCGAATCAGTTTCACGGAAACCTCTTTAACTATTTCCGCCACGAGCGGCTTGACGCGCGCAACTCCTTCGCCGGGACGATGCAAAAGGATCCGCCCTTCAGGCGCAACCAGCCAGGCTTCACATTCGGCGGTCCGATCATCAAAGACAGGGCATTCTTCTTTACGGCCTACGAGGGATTGATCCGGCGCGAATCGTGTTTCACGTCGATCCTGGCCGACCCTTCGATCTTGCAGCCGACCTCCGGGCAGCAGGACCTGATCGCCGCGCTGATGGGATCGGGAGCGCCGGCGCTCGCCGCGCAAGGTCGACAGCTTCAGGCGCTGCTCACCACCGCGCCGGACAGCCCATTTCCGCTCAACCGCAACACCTTCAACCTGCTCAACAGTTCGAACGGCGCATTCCCCATAATTCAGACTTCGAGCACGGGCAGCGTCCGGGGCGACTACGGCTTGAACGAAAAGGATTTTCTTTTCTTCCGAGGCAGTCTGACCAACGACAGTCAGCACAACATCGGCGTCGGCGGACAGTTCGGGCCCTCGTCGGGCTTCGACATAGGTAGTCGAGACAACACCATCGTTCTCGGCGAGACGCACGTTTTCAGCAGCGGAGCGTCGAATGAATTCCGCTTCCAGCTCGTACGCAACACTTACAATGTCAACACTGTGGACCCGTTCGGACCGCGCATCCGGCTGGCCGGCATCGGGGTATTCGGCCGGGATTTCGCGTCGCCTTCGGAGCGAGATCAGCGGCGCTTTCAGTTCATCAACAACGTCAGTTTGCCGGCAGGCAGGCATAACTTCAAATTCGGCGCCGATTTCAGCCGGTACACCATAGACACCACCAGCCCCGTCTTTCTCGGCGGTTTCATCGATTTCGCCCAGTTACCAATACCGCTGGGCCAGGTGTTAGGCGCAGGCGCGGCGACGCAACTTGTCACGGCCCTCTCCGGACTGGGTCGGTCCGACCTTGCCCCGGTGGTTACGGATCAGCCGCTGACCGTCGTCCAGCAGGCGAGTCTCGGTTTCGCGCGCTCTATCAATCAAGGCTTCGGCAATCCGAACACGGAGCTTGACGGAGGAAATCTCGGCCTCTACGTGCAAGACGGATTCAAGGCGCGACCGAATTTGTACCTGAGCTTGGGTCTGCGCTACGACTACGATCTGCTGCCTTCGGGCGCGCCGCGCGACACCAATAATTTCGGTCCGCGCTTCGGCTTCGCCTACGATCCTTTCAATAACCAGCGAACAGTGATCCGTGGCGGCGGCGGCGTCTACTACCAAACGATATTCACCGGCATAGCCATCATCCCGTCCTTGCTGCAAAACGGAGGGATCAGCAATCTTTTTGTTTCCGCCGACCCGCGGCTGACGCCGATCTCGCCGACCTCTCCTTGCGGTCAGGCCCTGGCGTCAGGCTCGGCTCCGTCCTTCTGCTTCTATCAGCAGCTGGCCGCGCAGGGCCTGTTGACGTTTCCGGCGACTCGTCAAATTCCGGAATCGGCCTACTCGAATCTGCTCGGCCTGACACGCGCGACTAGCTCCAACCGGCTGCTGGTGCGGCTGGCCCCGGACGCGGTCAATGGCTACGCCACTCAGGCCAGCCTCGGTATCGACCGCCAGCTAGGACGCGACTTTAACGTCTCGGTCAACTATCTGTTCAACCGCGGCTTAAAGCTTATCCGCCCCCGGCAGGTCAACGCGCGGCCGGACGCGACAATGCCCGACGTTTTTGGTCGGCCGGCATTGTCCGGACGCGTCGACCCGACGCGGTTGGCCGATTACGTTTTCGAGACAACCGCCCAATCGATCCATCACGGCATGGCCGTGTCGTTGAATAAGCGCTTCAGCAAGCATTACCAGCTGATCACGTCTTACACCTACAGCAAATCGATCAGTGAAAACGACGATATCGCCTTCGAGCAAGGGCCACAAGACCCGACCAACGCCCGCGCCGATCGCTCGCTTTCGTCCTTCGACCTGCGTCACAGGCTGTCGATTGCGACGATCGTCGAAAGTCCGTACAGTGGCGGCAAAGGCAGCGCCTGGTACAAACGGACGCTCGCCGATTTTTATGTATCGCCGTGCGTCACGGCGCGCAGCGGTTTCCCCTTCAACATCAAGACGGGATTTGACGTCAACCTCGACACCAACAACAACGATCGCCCGTTTGCGGTAGGACGTAACACCGGCATCGGGCCGTGGGCCTTCACCACCGATCTGAGAGTAGGACGGCGAATTCGCTTAAGGACCGACAAGCCGCTCACGCTAGAAATCATGTTCGACGCGTTCAATCTATTCAACCAGACCAACTTCAAGGAGATAAACAATATCACCAACAGCGCGCTCAGCCTCGATCAGTTGGGAGAAGACGGTGGTGTTCGCCTCAGAGGCGAATTGGAAAACAAGCCAAACGAGTTCTGCGGCTTCACATCGGCGTTCGCGCCACGCACCATTCAGATCGGGGCGAAGATTACCTTCTAAATCGAAGCGCGTAACTCCGGGAGAGAGGCTATGCTACAGAGACACAGAAACACTGAGATAAGAAGAGGGGGGGAGGCAGGGAGAAGCGACGACAAGGAGACAAGATCTTATTCTACTTTTCTCCTTGTCCTGTTCTCCCCCTGTCTCCTCGTCTTCCTCTCCCTGTCTCTGTGGCTCTGTGGCTCTGTGGCTGGTCAGACAGGATCGCTCGAGAAACAGGCAATATCTTCGGCGCAAGAGATATCCGCTTCCGACCTCGACGCCATGCTGCCCGACCGCCCCTTTGCGGGCTGGTTAAGCGAGGTCATCGGCCCGAAGGCCGGCGTGGTCTGGCAACTGACCGAATGCGGCGAACGGATCGCCG
>DATCXQ010000740.1:0-6946 GCA_036565725.1 Blastocatellia bacterium | reverse complement strand
TGACAAATGAACAATCAACGATGAACAATGAACAATGTCCCGATGATTACGCGCCAAAAATTTCTCCCAACTGCTTATGCGACTAAAACTCTTGTCTCAACTCATCCGCCTGTTCCTGGTAGCCTGGGCCGCTGTGGCGCTGGCGCAGGCTCCACAGCAATCGACTTCGCCGCCTTCCGCGCCTTCGCGGGCCGACGTCCTGCGAGGCGAGTATGGCCCCTGGCGCGCCAACAACGACCTGCTCTCATACGATCTGGACATTCGCGTCGATCCGGAGAAGAAGTTCATCAGTGGAAAGAATACGATTCGCTTCAAGATGCTGAAGGATGACACGCGGATCCAGCTCGACCTGTTCGACAACCTCAATGTTGACAGAATCCTGCTCGGTTCGACCGAATTGAAATACACGCGCGAACTGGGCGCGGTCTTCGTAGACTTTCCCGCGCCGCTCAAGAAAAACTCCGTGCAGTCCATCGAGTTCCATTACTCCGGCTTTCCGCAGGAGACGGGACGATTTGGCGGGATCAGTTTTCGCAAAGACCCGGCCGGGCGACATTGGATCACAACCGCCTGCCAGGGCGTCGGCGCCAGCGTCTGGTGGCCGAACAAGGATCAGCAGCAGGACGAAGTCGAAAACATGCGCCTGCGCGTCGCCGTTCCCAGCGCGCTCACCGACGTTTCCAACGGGCGGCTGGTCGGCAAAACCGATCTCGGCGACGGCTACACGCGCTATGACTGGGCCGTCAGCTACCCCATCAATAACTACTGCGTGTCGCTAAACATCGGCCACTACGAACACTTCAACGATAAGCTTGGCGATCTGACGATGGATTATTACTGCCTGCCTGAAAATCTGGAGAAGGCCAAACGCCAGTTCGCGCAGGCAAAGCCTATGATGGAGGCTTTTCAAAAGTATTTCGGCGAGTATCCGTTCAAGCGAGACGGTTACAAACTGATTGAGGTCCCGTACTCAGGGATGGAACATCAAAGCGCGGTCACGTACGGCAACCGCTTCGCCAACGGCTACCTCGAGCGCGATTGGACGGGCGTCGGCGTCAGTCTGAAATTCGACTTCATCATCATTCACGAGAGCGCCCACGAATGGTTCGGCAACAGCGTCACGGGCAGCGACATATCCGACATGTGGATTCACGAAGGCTGGGCGACTTACGCCGAATGCGTTTACGTCGAGGCGATGTTCGGCAAGGAGGACGCGCTCAAGTACGTCAACGGCTACAAATCGAAAGTCAGAAACCGGCAGCCGATCGTCACTACCCGCGGCGTCAACCAGACGCCTTCGCAGGACCAGTATTTCAAAGGCGCGTTGTTCCTGAACACTTTGCGTTCGGTGATCGACAATGACGGTCATTGGCGCCAATTGCTGCGCGCGTACTGCGACCGGTTTAAATATCGCAACATCATGACCGAGGATGTGGTTGATTTCTTCAACCGGCAGACCGGTAAGAATCTTACTCCGATCTTTGACCAATACCTCCGGCGCGCCGCGCTCCCGGCGCTCGAATTGCGTTTTCAGGAGGGCGACGGCAGCGTTTCCTACCGGTGGAAGGCCGACGCCAAGGATTTCGCCATGCCGGTGAAAGTCGGTAGAAAGACGGAATGGCAGCTCATCCAGCCGACGACGGAATGGAAAACTTTGAAGACCGATATCAAGAAAGAAGATTTCGAGGTCGCCACTGATCTCTACTACATCGACGTCATCAAGAACTGATCAATTGAAGTGTTTTAGGGTAGTTTGCAATTGCGTGTAGGGAAAAACCAACCACGGGGGACCCGTGCTCCCCGTGGTTGGACCCGTTCACTCAATTGAACTCTGAGTTAGGAGGCATGATGCGCGCTAAGATTGCGATCCTTTGTTGCATTGTTTCCGCTACGCCGTGGTTTGCTCAAGATAACGCCCGCCGCGATGATGAGGCCGCCATTCGCGAAGTCGTGAGTAAATACGTTGACGCGCGGGAGCGCGTTGACCCGAAGGCCGTCGAGGAATTGTTCACGAGCGACGCCGACCAGCTCGTGTCGTCTGGCGAATGGCGGAAGGGACGCGACGCGGTGGTTCGCGGGACGATGGAGAGTTCGAGGAACACAGGAGGGAAACGTACTATTACTGTGGAGTCCGTGAGGATGTTATCGCCCGACGTGGCGATCGCCGACGGGCGTTACGAACTGACGGGCCTCGCCGGGGGCGCGACACGGAGTATGTGGACGAGTCTGGTGTTGAAACGAACTGAAAAGGGATGGCGCATCTCGGCGATTCGCAACATGTCGCCTGCTGCGCCTGCGCAAAGCTCCGCGCCCGGCGTGATCAAGAGCGAATTCATTTACGAAAACGCGCCGTTCCCGCAATGCCATGCATCGACCATCGCTGAATCGAAAGGCGGACTAGTCGCGGCGTGGTTCGGCGGGACGCGGGAGAAGCATCCGGACGTCGGCATCTGGACGTCCCGGTTTGAAGACGGCAAATGGACTACGCCGGTCGAAGTTGCCAACGGCGTCGAGTCGCCGGAAAAACGCTACCCAACCTGGAACCCTGCGCTGTATCAAATGAAATCAGGGGTGGAATCAGGAGCAAAGGCTGGGCCGCTGCTGCTCTTTTACAAAGTCGGCCCCAGTCCGAGCGAGTGGTGGGGAATGATAATGACTTCGGAGGACGGCGGGAAGACCTGGAGCAAGCCGCGGCGGTTGCCTGACGGCATTGCCGGGCCGATCAAGAATAAGCCGGTCGAGATCGGCGACGGCGCATTGCTCTGCCCTTCCAGCACTGAAGACAACGGCTGGCGCGTCCACTTCGAGTACACCGCAGACCTGGGCAAGACGTGGCGGCGCACTGATGCGATCAATGATGGCAAGGAGTTCGGCGTGATTCAGCCGGCCGTCTTTTTGCACAAGGGAGGAAGACTCCAGGCGCTGATGCGGAGCCGTCAGGGAAAGATCGTTGAGTCGTGGTCGGATGACAACGGCAAGACCTGGGGCAAGCTCAGCGCGATGGTTTTGCCAAATCCTAACTCCGGCATTGACGGCGTAACGCTCAAAGACGGACGCCATCTACTGGTCTACAACCACGTGGTCACGGAGTCTGGGAAATGGGGCGGAAGAGCGCCGCTCAACGTCGCGGTCAGCGAAGACGGCAAGACGTGGAAAGCGGCGCTCGCGCTAGAAACAGGCCCTCCTGAAGCGGAATATTCCTATCCTGCGGTGATCCAGACCGGCGACGGGTTGGTTCACGTCACCTACACCTGGAATCGAAAGAAGGTGAAACACGTTGTGATCGATCCGCTCAAACTGAGCCTGCGTGAAATGAAAGATGGGCGGTGGCCGGAATAATCCACCGCAAAGCCCTATGCGGCCCTAACGGAGTCCCTTCCCCTCTCCCGCATCTGCCCCTGAGACGCAAACGAACACCATCTCTTCACGAAATCCACTTGCGCCGGAGTTTGTGGAGACTTCTTCCATCCGTCCTTGGTCCACCGCCGGCGCCGCTGGATCTCGGCTAGCGCCTCGGCGACGCTCACTTCATGCTCGACCAGGTAACAACCGAGGACCGTCCCTGTCCGACCGAGGCCGCCCAGGCAGTGGACATAGACCGTCCTCCCGGACTCGAGCGCCGCCTCGATGGTCTGTTGAATCTCAAGCATCCTCTCGGTCGTCGGCACGTCCATATCAGGGATCGGCAGACGCCGGTACACGACTCTCCGGTCCCGAGCCATCGCCTCTTCCTCAAGGAGTTGCGCATACGGCTCGAGCCCTTCCTCTTCCTCCGTCAGATCGAGAAAGAAATCCACTTTTGCGTCCAGAAAAGATTGCAGTTTCCGGCGGGCTTCATCTTTTGTTTTCGCCCCCGGATACTCGCCCGCCAGCAAACGTCCGGGAACTAACCAATATGAATCGTTGATGGGTGTGATGCTCATTTTTTTTATCCTTGAAATGGCCAAAATTTGGCCCATGACACTTTCGACCGGATTGCAGGGTAGACTTCCGGCCGCTACTGAATCTGTTGTTTGTTATAGTTTTCGGGGTCGGGCGGGGAAGCCACGAAGAACTACGGGGATTGGGGAAACGAATCAGGTAGGCAAATCCGCTCAGTGAACTAGATCCCCAAGCGACTACCCCTGAACAGGGCATGTCCAATCTTATTCAGTATTGGAACCGCGCGCAACAAAAATATGCTCATTTTTCATTTTCCGCTCGTTATTTTACGTCTATCAATAAGCATGTTATTAACAGTGTTGCTTGATTACATCTGCAGTTCCTACGCTAGAGCTTCCAGGCGCAGCCTATATGACAAGACGCCACTAGTGTGTAGATAGCTTTAGGTTACAGTTCGAGCGCTCACCCGACCAGCCGCAACCCTTCAGGCAAAGACTCGCCGAAGATTCGTACAGCGTCGTTGCGGCCCGGCGGGACGTATTCGCGCAGGCTTTCGATCAGGGCGCCTGTCAATCCGACTTCATTCAATCTGACCATCGCTTCCCAGCGGGCGTCGGCGTCAACATCCCGATGTGAGTCGTTGGTTCTCGCGCCTAATTGGACGACGGCTGACGCGACGTCGGGCGTGAGGTCGCCCAGGCGCAGCAATGACTTCATCCATTGAGCGGCGACCTCCGCCGGGATGACGCAGTTGAGCGGGCCGTAGAGCGGAATCCTCGCGCCAAGACGACCCAATGACCAGAGGAAGCTCTGATTCGTGGGTTGCTCCTTGACCTTGACCAGCAGTTCCTTGCCGAGCGCCACGCGGGTCGGCGATGGCAGGTGTTCCAGGCTGGCCAACAAGCGCCACCCTTCGCGCTCGACCTGTGTGTTGAGCCGCCCACTAAGTTTTTTCCCCCCGACGCCCAGCGCCACTTTGTGCCGGTGGAAGAGTTCGTTCTGCTGATTGACGTTCAGCCCTCCCGCCAAGCGCCGCCACAAGACCAGCCATTCGACCTGGCATTGCAGCTCTCTCGGAAACTTGAGTCCCGCCATGTAGATCTTGCGCGCCTGCGAGATTCGCCAATCGTCCGCCGGCGCGCCGAAGCCCGGGCGCAGGCAGAAGCCGAAGAGATTGAGCCAGCGGGCTTCGTGTCTAGGGCTCTTCTTGCGCCCATCAGCCACGTCCGCGAGCGTGTCGCACAGCTTGCGAATCGCGATCATCGGCCATGCGTCCTTGCCGTAGCCAAAGACCGCTTCGATGCGGCCGACCAGATTTTGCGGCGTGACAGCCTCGTCCTCCTTGAGCTTGAGGGCGTCGACGGGCCCGCCGAAGACGGCGCGGATCAGACCTTCGGCCAGGGCCAGAGCCTCTTCGGAGATTACGGTCTGCGACTCTTCGGCCGCGGCTTCTTCTTCTTCGTGTTCGATCGCGGCTTGCGCGCCGCGCAGTTGGAATTGCAGTCGCCAGCGGTGGTCGGAATTGAGCGAGTTGAGCCAGAGTTCGAGTGTGCCCACCTCGGTGAAGCTCATAGTCAATTGCGCGGCCAACTCCACCTGGCGCGACTTCTTGCCGTAACGCAGCGTGGTGATCAGCGGTGCGTGGCGATGGACTTCGTCTTCGTTCAATGTCACCACGGCGCCGTGCGCGTCGTGACCCATGGTCGAGCTATAGAGCGTGAACGTGACGGGACGGTTGGCGAGCGTCGCGAATTCCCTGCCCTCCAGGTTGAGCGTTGTTCCCTCTTCAGTCCCGCGCGGCAGCACGCAGACAGCCCGGACTTGCCCGTCGGCGACACGCGCGCCGGTCTGCACGCCGACATAATAGGCGCGGGCGCTGCCGCCGCTGACGCGCAACCCCCCGCTCTTTCTGACGTGCCCGTAATACGCCGCGCCCGCCGCGACCGCGCTCTCCGGCGATTCGTTGGTTAAAACCTTCGGCTGCCACTGCTTTCTTTTTTCACGGAACCAATTCGCAACCGTCTCGACAATTCGCTCGCGTGTGACGGACGGCGCGAAAAATCCGCCGTTGAAGAGGATCGCGTCGGGGCGAACCAGTTGCGAATCAGCTACGGGGCGACGGGGTGACGGGGCGGCGGGGCGAGTCATCTTGTCTTCACTTCCCGCAGTCTCTCCGCCTCCCAGTCGCTCGGTCACTCTGTCGCCCTGTCGCCCCGTCGCCCCGTCGCCCCGTCGCGAATCTTCATCGGACCCGGCCACCGTCAAGAATGCGGCGAGATGTTTGGTGACGGCCGGCTCGCTGGCGTAGGGCAAGCCGAGTTCGCGCAGGCCGGATCGGCGTTCGCGCGCGGGCAGGTCGCCAGGATCGGTGAGTGGGAGGAAACCATCGATAAGCGCCTCTTCGACTTCCTGCCGAGTAAGTTCCGCGCTGAGCGTTCCACCTACGACCGAGCGCCCGGCCCCGAGAATATTCACCGGAACGCGCTTGAGGCGGCCGTCGCTGAGCAGTTTCTCTTTCGCGGCGCAGCACTGCCGGCGCAAAGCGTTCTGCTGGCGGAGGCTCAGTTTCGGATTGCCCAGCTTCTCCATCACGCGGCGCGCCAGGGCCAGGTCGACGTTATCGCCCCCGAGCAACAGGTGTTCGCCGATCGCAATGCGCTCGAATTTGATCTCGCCGCTCACGATCTGCACGCGGATCAGACTGAAATCCGTCGTGCCGCCGCCGACGTCGCAGATCAGAACGAGGTCGCCGTCTTTCAAATATCTTTTGAGCGACCGCCGGCGCGCCACGATCCAGGCGTAAAAGGCCGCTAGAGGCTCTTCGAGCAGGGTCAGCTTCTGGAAGCCGGCGTCGCGCGCCGCCTTGACGGTCAGTTCGCGCGCCTCTTCGTCGAACGACGCGGGCACGGTCAAAACTATATCCTGCCGCTCGAAGCGCAATTCGTCATCGCCCGCAGCCATCGTGTGATTCCACGCGTCGCGCAGATGAGCGAGATAACGCGTCGAGGCTTCGACCGGCGAACAGGCTTGCTCCGTATGCTCCGCGCCCCAGGGCAAAATCTTC
>DATCXQ010000724.1:0-11169 GCA_036565725.1 Blastocatellia bacterium | reverse complement strand
TGGCCGAACGCAGTCACAAAAAAACGCAAAATTAGTTTCCCGAGATCTGTGTTGGCAGAGGCTTATCGACTTTCAACCTCGCCGGACGGTTCGCGATCTCCCACAAGGTCATGTAGATCGTCCGTGTGACCTTCTCCATCTTCTGGTAATCGATCTTGTCCGCCGTGTCCGCCAGGCCGTGGTAGTCTTCGTGCACGCCCGAAAAGTAGAAGATGATCGGGACGCCCTTCTTTGCGTAGTTGTAATGATCGCTGCGGTAGAAGAAGCGTTCGGCGTCAGTCGGATCGTCGTATTTGTAATTGAAAGCGAGATTAAGGTAGTGTTTGTTGACCTCCTCGCTCAGATTGCCGAGGTCCGCGCTCATCTTCTTCGACCCGATGACGTAAAGCTCGTTCGGCCCGGTCAGGTCTTTGTTAGCCGGGTTATTGTCGCCTTCCTTTTTGCTGCGGCCGATCATATCGATGTTGAGCTGTGTGACGATCTGCTCCACCGGGACGGTCGGATTGTCGGTGAAAAATTCCGACCCCCAAAGCCCCTTTTCCTCGCCCGCGTGCCACACGAAAAGGACAGAACGCTTCGGGCGCGCTGGGCTTTTCGCCAAAGCCTCGGCGATCGCCAGTGTGGCCACCGTCCCCGATCCGTCGTCGTCGGCGCCGTTGAAGATCTTGTCGCCTTCGGCGTTCCGGCTCATTCCGACGTGATCGTAATGGGCGCCTACCGCGACGTATTCTTTTTTCAGAATGGGGTCGTCGCCTTCGATCACGCCGACCACGTTCTGCGTCGTCGCCTCATCGACCTTCGCGTTGACATTGAAGCTGGCCTGCTTGCCGGCGCCGAGGTCGAATCCTCCGCCCGACGCGCTCTCGCTCGCCTGCTTTGTGGCTGTCTCGTAATTGAGTTTCTCGCCATCGAGGATCGCATTGACCATCTTTTCGGAGGCGTAGATGACGGGAATATTTGCCACGCCCTGCTGCGGCTTCTCCAGCCTGATGCGCGACGAGTTCAGAGAGATGATGTGGCGATTCTGCCAGAAGGTTAGCGTCGATTGGCTGGGAATATAGATGACGCCTCTTGCTCCGTGGGCGCGGGCGTAAGTCTCAGGGGTGTCGTAATTCTCGCCCGCTTTCTTGCCGTGAATGTCTTGAAACGACACGCCTCTCGGATATCCTTCGACCGCGAGCATGATCTTGCCTTTCACATCGACGCCCCGATAGGCATCGATGCCTTTGGCTTTGATCATGTAGCCGTGGCCGACGTAAACGATCGGTCCGCTAGCCTGTCCCGGCGTTGGCTCGGCGATGAAATCTTCGCCGAGATTGAAACCCTGACCGTTGACGCTGGCGATTGTCAATTCCGGCTCTACACGTCTGCTGGTCAATGCGAATTTCTGTAAATAAGTTCCGTCGTCTCCGCCCGGTTTGACTCCCCATTGCGACAGATGATCCGCGATGAACTTGGCCGTCAGATCAAGCCCCCGAGACGGCGTGTCGCGCCCTTCCATCTCGTCGGAAGCGACTACATAAAGCCATTTCTTCAACTGCGCGGCCGTAATCGCCTCGACATTGCCTAACCGACCTGTCGCAGTCGCATGCTTCTCTCGCGTGGCCGGAGTCGCCGATCTTGCCTTGTCCTGCCCGCCCTGCGCGGCGGCGGACGGTTTCGCATTCTCCCTCTTTGACTGCGCGTAGTTCGACGGCTGCGAAACCGCCAGCGTAAAAGACAACAGTATGATTGCTAGAAAACTTCTTCTCACAAATTCCCCCGAGGATCGAGGATGGAATATAGAGGAACGAAGATACAGGACTAAACAGATTACGCGATCCTCTATCCTCGATCTTCGATCCTCTATCATCGATCCTCAATGCCTGTAATCCTTGAGCAATTGATCAAGCAACGCCGCGTATTCGTTGCTGCTGTTGAGGAGTTTCTGATTGAGGTCCTCGTATTTGCTCTTCGCCTTCTCCAATTCATCGGCGATGTGCAGAGCGGCCAGAACCGCCAGCCTGAGCGAGTCCGAAGTCAGGGCGCTTTTCGATATTTCGCGCATTCGCTCGTCCACCATCGCAGCCAGTCGCAGCGTGCGTTCGACGTTGCCGTCGCTGGCGCGGATGGCGTAGGTTTGGTTGTATATCCTGACGTTCACGCTCTGCCCTTGCGATTCCATGTTCCGACGATCCTGCATCAAAATCCTTTCGACGACCTCCCGTCATCTGCTGAGCGATTCCGATTCCATTTCGAGTTTGGCGATCTCGTGCAGCATCGCCTCTATGTTTCCCCGCATCGAGTCGCGTTCGGCCATCAACCGTTCGACTTGCGATTTTAAACGCTCGTTGTCCGTATTCGCCTCGACCAGCATCTC
Organism: Blastocatellia bacterium; assembly: GCA_036565725.1. Lineage (GTDB taxonomy): Bacteria > Acidobacteriota > Blastocatellia > RBC074 > RBC074 > JAJVID01. The sequence goes on along the minus strand of DATCXQ010000724.1, from coordinate 8,810 downwards.
GCGCGCGCGCGCCAATTCAGCCTCAAGCCGTTCCTTATCCTGTCTTAGCGTCTTGCACACCTCCAGGGCGAGACGAATCTTGTCCTGCAGGCTCGTGAATTTTTCAAAACCAGTTATCGGCATACAAATCGAGGATCGAAGATTGAGGATTGAGGATCGAGAATAGAAGGTTGAAGGCTAAACAGATGACGCGATCCTCGACCCTCAATTCTCGATCCTCCATCCTCGATCCTCTATCTAATCTTAGCGCCGAATTCTTGTTTCAACACACCTACCACGCGGTCGTGCGCGGAGTTGATCTCCTCGGGGGTCAGCGTCCGATTCGCCGCGCGATAGCGCAGCGAGAGCGCGATTGAATGCTTGCCCGCCGGCAATTCCTTGCCTGCGTATAGATCGAAGAGTTTGACTCCGACAAGTTCCGGAATCATCAACCCTTTAATGGCGCGCTCGACCTCGGCGAACTGAACGCCGGTATCAATTAACAAGGCCACATCGCGAACGGCCGTCGGGAACTTCGGGAGGGGATGATAGCGAACTTTAGCCCGGTCAGCCAGCAGCATCATTCCCAAATTCAAGTCCGCGACAAAGACCGGTTGTTTGAATTTGTACCGGGCCGCTATGCGTGGGTGCAATTGACCCATAACGCCTATAACCTCGTCGCCCAGCCGGACCTCCGCCTTGCGCCCCGGGTGCAGGAAGTCACCGTCCACATCAGGCTCGAACTCTAGAGCCGGCAAACCTATGGCCTCGGCGACCGATTCGAGGGCGCCTTTCAAGTCGTAAAAATCGATGCCGCCTCCGCCATTCGACGATGCCCAGTCGTCTTCGTTGCGCGCGCCCGTGGCGACAACTCCCAGCCGCTCCGTCTCGAGCGGCCTCTCCCCGAGGTCGTCCATGAAGCACTTGCCGATCTCGAACAGGCGCACGTTGCGCGCGTCGTGATTGAAATTGCGTTCGAGCGCGTCTAACAATCCCCCGAGCAGCGTCACCCGCATGTGAGCCTGCGTCTCGTCAATCGGGTTGAGCAGCGCGAGCCGCGAGTCTTCGCCCGTCTCACTCAACAACTCGTCGGCCTCGCCGTTGACGAAGCTGAAGCTGACGGCCTCGTTGTAACCGAGCGAGGTCAGTGTCAGTCGCGCCGAGCGGCGCGCGTCCTCGCCCGGCAGGTACGATCCCGCGCCAGCGGCGCCCGGCAGCGTGTTTTTCAGGTTGTCATAGCCGGCGATCCTCGCCACCTCTTCGATCAAATCCTCTTCGATCGAAACGTCGACGCGCCACGACGGCGCCATCGCGCGAAGCCGGTCGTTTTCGACGTCGGCCTCGACAGTAAAACCCAGGCAGTGCAGGATGCGCTCGGCCTCGCCCAGCTCGATCGGCAACCCGGTCAAGAGCGTGTAGCGCGGGCGGCGGAACCAGATCCAACCGCGCGTCGCCTTCGTGGGATAGACGTCCACCAGGCCGCTCAAAACCTCGCCGCCTGCGATCTCGGCGATCATGGCCGCCGCACGGTCCGAAACCCTCGCGACGATTTCGGGATCGGTCCCGCGCTCGAAGCGATACGACGCCTCGGTGCTCAGCCCCAGCGCCTTCGAGGTCACGCGCGTTTGAGCGGGCGCGAAATAGGCCGCTTCGAGCAGAACGTCGACGGTTTTCTCCGTGATGCCCGAATCCTCGCCGCCTTTGATCCCGGCTATGGCGACGGGCCGATCGGCGTCGGCGATCACCAGCATCTCCCGAGTCAGATCGCGCTCTTCGCCGTCGAGCGTCGTGATATTCTCGCCCGGCCCGGCCGTTCGAACGACGATCCGTTCGCCGCGCAATTGATGGAGGTCGAAGGCGTGCAGCGGCTGCCCCATCTCCAACATCACGTAGTTCGTGATGTCGGCCACGTTGTTGACGCTGCGCTGCCCTACAGACTCAAGGCGCTTGACCAGCCATTCGGGCGAAGGGCCGATCTTCACGCCCCTGATCACCCGCGCCGTGTAACGCGGACAGAGCGCCGGCGCAAGGATCTCGACCGAGGTCACGTCGCTCGTCTTTGTCTTCGACTCGATCAGCTTCGCCTCCGGAGTCCTCGCCGTCTTCCCCAAGACCGCCGCCGCCTCGCGCGCGACGCCCAGGTGCGACAGGCAGTCGGGCCGGTTCGACGTCAGGTCGAATTCGAGGACGGCGTCGTCGCCGTAAAAGTCGACGGCGTCGACGGCGATCCCCGCCATCGTCAACTTCGCCGCCAGATCGCGCGGCGGCAGATCGATGTCGACGAGTTCTTTCAGCCAGTTGTAGTTGATCTTCATACTTTGAAGTCTATGACCACATCAACGGTCAATTTCCCTTTGTCGGGCTTCTGCTCGGTCTTGAGAATCTTCGCCAGGTCGGGAAGGATCAATTTTTCGGCGACGAGCTTCTTGATGAAATCGCCCAGGTAAGACGCGTCGTAAACATCGCCCGCCTTGAGCGTCCACCTCTCTTTCAGTCGCAGGACGTCTTTTTCGGGGAGTCCTTTGACTATTAACCCCCCCATCCGGAATTGAGGGCCCTCGGTGATCGCCACGTTCAGCGCCACTCGCCTGTTGACGTCGTCGAAGGCGGGCGTCAAGACAAGCTGCGACTCGACATACCCAAGCTTTTGATAAACGATGTAAGCCGCCTGCAACCCCGCGTCGATCTTCAGCCCGTCGGCCACGTCGCCGGGCTTCAACTCTATCGCGCCGCCCAGAGATTGGGCCGATATCGCGCGCGAGCCCGTCCACACAGCCTTGTCCCAGGCGTAAGCGATTCCCGGCTCGGCCGCGATCTTGACCGCGACGCTGTTCCCGCACGATGGGTCCAACTCCGCAGACTGCAGCCGAGCGGATGCGCGCAGGTAGCCGTATTTGCGGTAGACCTGAACCGCCGCCACGTCGACAAAACTTCTGGTGATCACCTTTGAATAATCCTTTTTGATTAGCGACTGCGCGAACTGCTGCAAATCTCTTTCGAGCTGCGGGGGCGAGTTTTGAAAAATCACCTTGCAGACCGGTACTTTCGCGTCGCGCGCGACGAAGATGTGCTCCGGTCGATACCGATACCCGTCGCCGGAAAAGAAGGTGTACTCGACCTCGCCCGGCAATCCTTTTTTCTTCATCATCCGCTTAAGCGCGCCCATTATCTTGTCTACGGAATCCCCGGCCTCGGGCGCCGCGCCGTCGAAGGACGGCAAGTCCTTGCGGATCTCGTCAACGATCTCCTGGTCCTTGAACCAGACGAAATTGTCGAAGACGCAAGGGACCGCCTGCGCGACTTCCGCCGGCCGAATTGACGCGCCGGCCCCACGCCCCACAGCGGGTGGCGAATCCCCGTAGGGGCGGACCCGCGTGTCCGCCCCTACGGTCGCACGTGAACCCGATCCGGGGCAGACACGCAGGTCTGCCCCTACGGTGTACGCAGTTGCGAACCGTTCTGAAAGAGCGAAAACAATAAAAACAGCGAATGGAGCCGCCAGCAAAAGCGCCGGCGGCAATCTGCGAATGTAACTTTTCATAGCCTCGGAATTTCATGAGGGCACAATCAATAATTCACAATCAAACAGAGTCTTCGCCAGGTAATTGGCGAACGTCGACGCGCTCATCTCGACCTTGCCTCCCGACAGTTCGTCGAAGATTCTGCGGTTCGGCGAAATCAACGAAACCATGTCGCCCGCCAGGCGATTGAAGAACTCGTCGTCCAGCGACTGGTCTTCTCTTTCGGAAGCGGTTCGCCGGACGGCTTCGGCAAAAACCGCGCCGTGAATCACCCCGCCCAACCTTTGCGGCTTCGAGCAGACATAGACGTCCTCCGATCTGCCGCTGAAGACTACGCGATGAGGGCGATTGTCCGGCAACTCGCCGATCTCGCCCGGATTTACGAAGAGCGAAGAGGCCACGACCTGACGGTCGAAAAACGCGCTGTTCAGATTGACGGCCTCGTGAATCTTGGGCGTCGCGTAAAAGACCGCGTAGCCCTTCTTTTCAAGCTCGATCAGCAACTGGTGCTGATTCGATTGCGTCTTGCGGTGCAGCGCAAAACGGAAATAGGGCAACCCGACCAGCTTCGACTCGCCGGCGTTCCGGCGTTTCATGTACTCGCTGGCTTTGAATTGCAGGAACAGCGGATAACCGCGCGGCGCGGCGACGGCGACGGCGACGTCTTCGGCGCCCTTCTTTCGCCCGCCGCGCGAAGCCTGCGGCGCGTCCGTCCGGAGGTAGCCGTAAGCGTTCACCAGTTCGTGCGTCAGAACGAAACCGTATGAGAACTCTGAGACTTTGCGTTTCATCGCGTTGGCTTACTAAGGTTTCCGCTCGAACTTGACCACGACGTCGACAGTCAGTTTCTGCTCGTCGCGCTTCAATTCCTGCCCGGCTCTCACCCCCTGTGTCTGTCTAATCAGCCCTCCGCGCACGACCTTTTCTAGGAACACGTCGATGTACGAAGTGTTGAAGACCTCTCCGGCCTTCAGCCCCCAGGCGTCTTTGACCCTACTGGCCTCATCTTCAGGGAGACCGGCGATCGTCACTTGCCCCATTCGATATTGCGGGCCTTCGGTGAGCGCGACCTGGTAAGTGACGAGCCGTCGCGCGTCGTCGAACACCGGCTCGGGTTTAAGTCTGACTCCGAGATAACCTTTTTTGCCGTAGACCCCGCGAACCTCGAACCAACTCTTTTCGATCTTCATCGAGTCGGCCACGTCACCCTGCTTCAGTTTCAAGGCCGCGTTTAATTCCTGAGCCGAGTAAGCCTGATTGCTCGACCAGACGGGATCGTTCCAGCGATACTGCAACCCCTCGGCGACCGGGAGAGTGACGACGACGGCGTTGGCGCACGCGCCGTTCGCGCTCAGACTCGGCTGGGCCGCTTGAAAGGCGGCTTTCAAATATCCGCGTTGAGTATAGATGGGGACCAGGGCGGAGTTGACAAACAGTCTAGCGTCGGATTTTGAATACTCAGTTTTAAGCAGCGGCTTCAAAGCCTCGATCAGCTGCTTCTTCAACTCGTCCTGCGCGCCCGCTAATTGAAACTCGCAGATCGGCAAACTCGCGCCTTTGACCTTGAAGAAGTAAGAGAGATTTTGGTCCAGTTCGTAAACGACCTCGCCCGCGATCTTCTTCTCCGCCAGCAGCCGCGTCAACGACTTCTTGATTTCTTCGCCGACGAAATCGCTGACCACGACGCTCCCGTCGAAATCGGGCATATCACGCTTGATCGCGTCCGCGATCTCCTTGTCGGAAAACCAGACGAAGTTATCGAAGTGGCAGCGCTTTTTACCCGACGTCTTCTCTTCAAGCTCGAACGTCAGCTCGATCTGAGTCGAAGAATAGCGATAACGGTAGGCGACCTTTCCGAACAGGCCGGTCTGCGACAGGCGCTGAGCCGCGGCCTTGACCATCTCGAAATCAATGGTCTGCCCGACCTGTAACCCGCTGGCGGCGATCATCTTTTCAGGAGGCTGCGATTTCAGCCCTTCAAAAACAATCGTTGTCAGACGCCATTTCGCGTTCGGCGGCGGCTCCTGCGCGGCGGCGCCGGCGGCAAGCAGAAGGATTGTGGCTAGTGAGCAGATTAGCCACTCAATCGCGTTCATTTCGCTTTTTGACCAACGTGACAAATGCTTCATATGACAGCGATACACTGGATGAAATTACAGTCATTGGATGAGAGCGTTTAGAGTCCCGACTTTAGTCGGCAGGGCTTGGAATCCGAGCGCAACCGACTAAAGTCGGGACTCTAAACGCTCTCATCCGATGGCTTCAGTTAAACTGAATGCGCCAATGTCCGTTCTTCCGATTCAGATCGCTCATTATCGATCCCGATCCTTACGAACTACCTAAATTGCTCCAGGAATCTGACATCATTTTCGTACAACAGCCGGATGTCATCCAGCTCGTACCTCAGCGCGCACAGCCGATCCAACCCCAATCCGAACGCGAAGCCGGTGAACTCTTCGGGATCGATGTCGACGGCGCGCAGCACATTCGGGTGGACCATTCCCGACCCGCCCATTTCGATCCAGCCCGAGCTTTTGCAGACGCGACAACCGCCGCCGCCGCACTTGAAGCAGGTGTAATCGATCTCCGCGCCCGGTTCGACGAACGGGAAATAGGAGGGGCGGAAGCGCGTGCGTGTTTCGGGGCCGAAGAGCAGGCGCACGAATTCTTCGACTGTGCCTTTCAGGTCGCCGAGCGTGACGCCACGGTCGATCAGCAGTCCTTCGACCTGGTAGAACATCGGATTATGCGTCGCGTCGGGGGTGTCGCGGCGGAAGACGCGTCCGGGAGCGGCCACGCGCAGCGGCGGGCGGCGCTTCTGCATGGCGTGAATCTGCATCGTCGAGGTCTGCGAACGCAGCGCCAGCCGCTCGCTGATGTAGAAAGTGTCCCGCGGGCTGCGCGCCGGGTGATTGGTCGGGATGTTCAGCGCGTCGAAATTGTAGAATTCGGTCTCGACCTCCGGCCCGTCCTCGATCTCGTAGCCCATCGAGACGAAGATGTCTTCGATCTTCTGCCGCAGCAGCGTGATCGGATGAAGGTGGCCCCGCCGTACGCGGCGTCCGGGCAGCGTCACGTCGATGCGCTCTTTGGCCAACTGCTCGGTCTCGCGCCTGGCGGCGAAACCGGCTTGTAACTTTTCGATCTCGGCCTCTACGTAATTTTTCAACTCGTTGAGCCGCTGCCCGGCGGCGCGGCGCGCTTCCGGCGAAAGACTGCCGAGCATTTTCATTTCGGCAAGGATCAATCCTTTTTTGCCTGTAGCCATGCCTTGCCCGACCCAGCGGTCGCGCAACGCCTTCGCATCCTCGTCGGTGTTGACCGCTTTAAGCTCGATGTCGAAATCTTCGCGCAGTTTGGTGATTCGATCAGACATAGATTCGGCCTGTTAAACTTGAAGACCCAAGACTCCGGCAAAAGTATACGGGAGTCTTGGGTCGGCAATTCTCGGGCTCTTTCGGAACCGAAATCAGACGGTGGCTTTGCCCGATTCCAACGCCTTCTTCGCCGAACCTACGAGTTCGGCGAAAGCCTGCGGCTGGTTGACGGCCAGGTCGGCGAGAATCTTCCGGTCGAGGTCGATCCCGGCCACTTTCAGACCGTGCATAAACTGGCTGTAATTCAACCCGTTCAACCGCGCCGCCGCGCCGATGCGGATGATCCAGAGCGAACGATAATCGCGCTTCTTGATCTTGCGTCCGACGTAAGCGAATTTGAGCGCGCGCTGAACCGATTCTCTCATCGAACGGTAAAGCTTGCTCTTCGTCCCGCGATAACCCTTAGAAAGTTTCTCCAGCTTTTTGCGTTTATCTAAACGCTTATTCCCTCTTTTAGCTCGAGGCATAAGGCCCTCCTTGGTAAAAATGACATACGCCGTAAGTCATATGTCATATGAAAGAAATATGATCGCATCCCTTATTTGCGGCCGTAAGGCAACATCGCCATCACGCGTTCGAAATCGTTTTCCGAGACTAGCGTGTCGACGTCGAGCTGCCGTTTACGCTTCGCCGCCTTCTTGGTCAGGATGTGGCGCGCGTGCGAATGACCACGCTTGATCTTGCCAGTGGCGGTAATGCGAAAACGCTTCGCGGCTCCTTTATGTGTTTTGAGTTTTGGCATAATTCCTCCGTTAATTGGCGGTCGGTGGTTAGTGGTTGGTGGTTGGCTACGAAGTTAACAGCAGCCAACGACCAACCACCAACCACCAACCACAGCCTTATTTATCCTTCTTCGGCGAAAAAATCACTGTGATCTGCATGCCTTCGAGGCGCGGCCTGAATTCAGGCGCGCCGCTGTCGGCCAGGTCTTTTTCGAGCCTGTCGAGCAACTGAACGCCGAGTTCCTTGTGCGTTATTTCGCGGCCACGGAACCTGACCGTCGCCTTCACTTTGTTCCCGTCGGCAAGAATCTCCTTGGCATGCTTCATCTTGAAATTGTAGTCGTGCTCATCGGTGGCGGGGCGAAATTTGATCTCCTTGACCTCGATCACGACCTGTTTCTTCTTGGCCTCGTGCGCCCGCTTCTTCTGCTCGTAAAGATATTTGCCGAAGTCAACGATGCGACAGACCGGCGGCTGGGCCTGGGGCGCGACTTCGACCAGGTCGTAGCCGCGCTCGCGAGCAATTGAGATGGCCTGCTGAGGAGGCATGACGCCCAATTGCCGACCTTCTTCGTCAATCACCCGCACCTCTTTCGTGCGAATGCGCTCGTTGACGCGAACACTGGGGCCTCTTTGATCGCGTCGCCCCCTGTAACCGCCTTGATAACCGTTACTGATAAAAACACCTCCGTGGAATTGTGTTGCGGAGCTTAGCCACAGAGGTCACAGAGCACACAGAGTAAAAACCTCAGTGATCTCTGTGCGCTCTGTGGCTAAACTCTGCAACCCGTCAGGTCTGCAAAGCGCGCGTCCGAACCAGTTCTTTTAATCGCGCGCTGAAGTCGGCGACCTGTTGCGCGCCCGTGTCGCCTTTGACCCGGTCGCGCACCGCGACCGCGTCCGACGCGGCCTCGCGTTCGCCGATAACTAACATAAATGGGATCTTCTTGAGCTGCGCGTCACGAATCTTCGCTCCGATCTTTTCGCCGCGCAAGTCCGCCTGGACGCGATGGCCGTCGGCCTGCAACCGCCGCTCGACCTCGACTGCCTTGTCGTTGAAGCGGTCAGAGATCGGTAGAACTATCGCCTGCGTCGGCGCGAGCCAGACCGGAAACGCGCCCGCGTAATGCTCGATCAGGATGCCGAAAAATCGCTCAAATGATCCCAGGATTGCGCGGTGCACCATGATCGGCTGATGCGGCTTGTTGTCC
>DATCXQ010000709.1:0-4901 GCA_036565725.1 Blastocatellia bacterium | reverse complement strand
CTGCCGTAGAGGCTATGACCGCGAGCGGCTATTATGGTTGGCCGGGCGTTTCAACGCTCGTTGGGGCATAGTTTCCGTGCGTTTCAACGCCGGAATATAGTTATTTCACCGCTTTGCGGCAGGATTACTCGGCATAACCTTTTCATCACCGCCGATTCACTTTTTTGCGGCGTCTCACGCCGCCGCCCCTCCGCCACTTGGCGAGAGGGAGTTAATTGCTTCTGGCTTATCAAGGCGCTTTATTTCCAACAGGTTGTTAGCAAGCCCGGCGCCAGCTAAGACGCCGGGCGCGATCCATCTGTAGCGGCGCCGCGACAAGATGTGGGTAGCGTTCTCACCCCGATTCGAAGTCGCGGTGAGTCTGCATTTTTGAAAACCCACATCTTGTCGTAGCGTTTTTACTGACACGTCGGACACGAGATGACAGGAGCCGGAGCCGGGCACGTGAGAACAGGAGCCGGGGCCGGACACGTGACAACAGGAGCCGGAGCCGGACACGAAATCACAGGAGCCGGGGCCGGACACGAAATCACAGGAGCCGGAGCCGGACAGGACACCGGACACGGAGCCGGACAGGCCACCGGACACGGAGCCTGGCAGCATGGGCCAAATCTGCCGTACCCACCCCCGTATCCATATCTGCTTCGATGTCTAGCTTCCACGTTGGAATCAAATCCGGCGAGCCCAATGATAATCGGCGCCAGCGCGAGTAAGATGAATAACCTTGCCTTGTTCCTCATAAGTTTTCCTCCATTGATCTGATGATCTGACAGTTCGTCGGGCGGCGATGAAGTGGATAGCTGTTATAGAGGCTACGACCGCGAGCGGCTATTGTGGTTGGTCGCGCGTTGCGACGCTCGATAGATTGTAGTTTCCGTGCGTTTCAACGCCGGAGTATAGTTATTTCACCGCTTTGCGGCAGGATTACTCGGCACACCCTTTTCATCACCGCCGATTTCCTTTTTGCGGCGTAACACGCCGCCGCCCCTCCGCCGCATGGCGGGAGGCGGTAAATTGCTTCTGGCTTATCAAGGCAACCGCATTTCCACTTACTTGCCGTGTGCAAAGGTGGCGCCAGCGACCCAGAGCGCTTGAAGCGTTGGACCTAACCGCCCAGGCGTCTTGACAAGGCGCCGCTCGCGTCAGCGATTGATACAGCGTTGCGCGCGTAGGGCGAGCGGGCGCCTTTGATCGGCTTCACAAACGTTCTCGTGAGGTCGCGCGCCGCCGCCGCTCGTACAGGGGCCTGTATTGTCTCGGGTACATCGCCGGATTTATGGCTTATGTGTTTTGTCTGATTGTGATGGGTCTTTCAGCTTTTCTTTCTCGGATTCGACGCTGAATCGTTTGTAATCTCCGTAGGTGATCGTGTGGTTGATGTTGATGCCTTTGACGAGCAACACTCGGACGCCTAAATTGATCTCGGCGCGCGTCGGCAGCCAGATCTCCTGATTGACGCGCTCCTGTTCGAGCGTGAAATTTGCGCCTACCTTCAAAGACGCCAGCACCCCGCCGCCGATCTTATACGCCTCGACCAACCGCGCTTCGACGCGGGCGACCTGCTTGTCGATCGGGTCGATCCAGATCGCGCCGGCCATCTTGCCGAATAACTTCTCATAGTTTTTTTGCGGCTTATAACCAGGCAGCGGCTCGAAATCGAAGACGATCACGTCGCGCGAGCGGAAGCGTTCGCGGCGCGGGTTGACCAGCTTCGACGCCCGCAACACGTCGGCGATCGAGGGGCGATCTTTGCGTTCATCCTCCTGGTCATCCTTGGGCTGGTCACCCTTGGGCTGGTCACCCTTGGGCTGGTCGCCGTCAGGATCGCCGTTTGTATTGGCGTTGGAGTTTTTAGTCGCTTTCTGCGCGGCCTCGCGCTCTTTCCGTTCCCTTTCAGCCTCTCTCTTTTCGATCTCGCGGATGCGTTTCTCGACATCCTTCTGCGCGTCGGCCTCTTCTTTCGGCGAGAGGGGCTTGCCGTTTTTGGCGACCAGGCGGCGGATGCGGGCGCCCTTGTGAAAGGTCAACTCGAAGGTCTCGCTCCCCTTGACCTTCATCTGGCCCTTCTGATCAAGCTCACGTTCGGTGACCGTCTGGGTGTAGGTGTATTTTTCAAGCAGGCGGTCGATCTCGTCTTCGTTCTTCCCGACCTCATTCAATAACGCCGGGATGTCGGGCAAAGGCTCGCCCGAGGTCCGCGGAAATTCAAAATCGGCGCGATCAATCTGAGGGTTGTGGACGATCTGATCCAGCTTTACCTCGAAGCGCCCGTCGCCTTCGCTGATGGTGACCGCGTGCGGCTCCATCAGATTTCCAACTGGCCGGAAATCGGAGTAATCGAAGATGCGCGTGATCTCCCCCGCAGGTATTTCTTCGCGGATGAGCAGTCCGGACGCGGCGTCGAAATAGAGCTTGATCTTGACGTTCTTGACTGTAGTCAGAACGACCGCGTTCGCGGGCTTCCCCTGGATCGTCTCCTGCCCGCCGAGGGCAAGCTTCGATTTCTCTTTTTTGTAATCCAGCCATCGAGCGTTGCGGTAGCGCGCCTCGGACTGAAAGTCTCGACTTGCGTCGCCGGTCAAGGTTCGCAGCCCGTCGCGCGAATCGCGCGCCCAGGCCGATTTGCCGTTGTAGCCCGCGCTCACCTCCAATCCGCGCAGATCGAACTCGCGGACGTAGAGGTTGGGCTGCGCCGCGGCGGCCCGATAGCCCCCCGAGGAGTCGTCCTTGAGGCCCGTGATCGTTCCCTTGACCTGCCACGACCTGATCTCACGCAGGGCTTTTTCGCCCTTGCCATTAGTCATGGCTTTGACTGCCTGTTTGACGATCTTGTCGGCGGATTGGGCCGAGGCGCTCATCGCGAAAAGCGCCGCGAAAATGATCGAGATCGCGGCGCAAAAAGTCTGTTTCGTCACTGAATACGCGGGTTGGTTCATTTTTACGGCTCCTACATATTGTCCGCTAGAGGGCGTCGCCCATATTCTCACGGAATTCTCCTCCCAGTTAAATGAAGCGCGCTCACAAACCGGATCGGCGGAGCCTTTGGAGTGCGAGCGCTCGGGACCGATTTGGTAGTCCTCTTAGATATTGTGGCAATGATCTGAAAGTAAGCAAACTCGGGGCTAATGTCCCGGAAGTCTGTAGAATTGGAGATGACTACATCTCGGACGTTGATAGAATGTCCGAGATGATAAATCCTGCACGCCGGAAGCGAATTGTTGTCACCGAAAATCTTTTCATTGCGTCTTAGCCGTTGATTTCATATCGTTCACGAGTATTCTCATTCGCTCATATAAAAAAACGATCAAATCCCGGAAGCTTTAACCGGCGATCAAATTCCGTTTGGATCGAATTTCACTTCAGAAAGGATCCCCGCTATGCGAAACACACTACGTCTGGCGCGCGTCGGCGCCGTCTTATGCCTGGCGATTTACGGAACCTCGAATTTTTCGTCGCAGGCCCGACAGCCACAACAAGGGGGACAGCAAGCCCGCCCCACTCCCACCCCGATCAATCAATCCGACGACCCGATTTTGAAGAAATTCCGCTGGCGCTCGATAGGGCCGGCCAGTATGGGCGGACGCATCGACGACATCACCGCCGTCGAGAACAATCCTTACGTAATCTACATAGGTTTTGCGACCGGCGGCGTGTGGAAGACGGTCAACAACGGCACGACATGGGAGCCGATTTTCGACATTTATCCGACTTCTTCAATCGGCGACATCGCCGTCTGCCAATCCGACCCGAACATCGTCTGGATAGGAACTGGCGAGCCGAACAACAGGCAGAGTGCCAGTTTCGGCGACGGGATCTACAAATCAACTGACGGGGGCAAGACCTTCGTCAATGTCGGATTGAAGGAGACTCAGACCATCGCGCGAGTCGTAATTGACCCGAAGGACGCCAACACCGTCTACGTCGCGGCGCTGGGGCGACTATTCGGGCCGAACAAAGAGCGCGGAATTTACAAGACCACCGACGGCGGGAAGACCTGGGTTAACGTCAAGTTTATTGACGAAGACACCGGTTTCACCGACATCGTGATCGACCCGGTCGACGCGAAGATTCTTTACGCCGCTTCATACCAGCGCCGCCGCGCATCCTGGGGCTTCAACGGCGGCGGACCGGGCAGCGCCATCTGGAAGACGGCCGACGCCGGCAAGACGTGGACGAAGCTCGAAAGCAATGGTTTGCCCGAAGGCCTGTTGGGCCGCATCGGCCTAGACGTCTCGCGCTCGAGCCCGAACGTCGTCTACGCTCAGATCGAAGTCGGCGCTGGCGGAGGCGCTGGGGGCGGTGAGGAGCAAACGGGCGGCGGTGGTTTTGGAGGAGGAGGCGGAGGCGGCGGCCAGCAGGCGCAGTCCAACCAACCGCCCGACCCGAAGCGGAGCGGCGTTTGGCGCTCGGATGACAAGGGAAAGACCTGGCGCATCATGAGCAACAACAACAATCGCCCGATGTACTACAGCCAGATTCGCATCGACCCCAAGAATGACCAGATCGTATACACAATGGGCGCTCCCTTCCACAAATCCACCGATGGGGGCAAAACGTTCCAGGTGGTTCAGGGCATCGCTCACAGCGATCACCACGCGATGTGGATCAATCCGAATAACACCAACAACCTGATCATAGGCAACGACGGCGGTTTGAATGTCAGCTACGACCAGGCCGCGACTTGGGAGTTCGTCAACACCATCGCGGCGTCGCAGTTCTACGCGGTCGCGGCTGACATGCGAAAGCCTTACTACATTTGCGGCGGCCTGCAGGATAACGGCAGTTGGTGCGGCCCTAGCCAGACGCGCGGCGGAGGCGGCGGTGGTGGCGGAGGCGGCGGTGGCGGCGGTGGCGGCGGCATCATCAACGCCGACTGGTACCGCATCGGCGGCGGCGACGGT
>DATCXQ010000674.1:0-8563 GCA_036565725.1 Blastocatellia bacterium | reverse complement strand
CGCGGGCTTGATGGGATTGGTTGCGCAATACCCCTGGGGTTGCGCGCTGTCGCGCTCCACCCCAGGCTTTATTCTATCGCCCGCATTCGCGGGCTAGGATTCGACACACGAATTTCGCGCTAAAGTTTGGGTAATGACAAGGTCTTCATTCTCAGGGCAGAGTGAAAGCCACCACGTGATCGCCCGTCTTCGTGCCCAGCTTGCCGTGCCCGCCGGCGCAGATGACGATGAATTGTTTGCCGTTCACGGAGTAGGTCATCGGAGCGGCCTGGGCGCTGGCCGGGAGTTGGCCTTCCCAGGTCACCTTTCCTGTTTCGATGTCGAACGCGCGCAGCCTGTCATCCATCGCCGCCGCGATGAAGACGAGGCCGCCTGCGGTGACAATCGAGCCGCCGAAGTTGATCGATCCGAACTCGGATGATTTCGGAAACAGCGCGAGCTGCGGGATGCGGCCCAGCGGCGCCTCCCATCGCATCTCGCCCGTGTTCAGGTCAACTGCGGTCAGCTTGCCCCAGGGCGGGGCGACGCAAGGCGTTCCGCTCGGAGACATCAGCGGTTCGCGGTACATGGCGTATGGCGCGCCGGTCTGTGGCCCGAATTCGCCCTTCAGCCTGTTGACCGCGCCAGTCTCGCGCATAGAGTCGTATTCGGCGCGCGGAATGAGTTTGACCATGAAAGGCACATTGTTGGTGTTGGTGATCAACAATTGGCGAACCGGATCGAAGGACATCCCGCTCCAATTCATTCCCCCGGCGTTGCCCGGAATCGCAACCGTGCCTTCGAGGCTCGGCGGCGTGTAAATGCCTTCGGATCGCAGCGAAGCGATCTTTTCACGGCAGGCGTCGCGGTCTTTGTCGGTCAATCCCCAGGCGTCTTCGGCCTTGAGGCGATGAGGGACAAGCGGGCGAGGCAATGTCGGGAAGGGTTGCGTCGCCGAAGTCTGTTCGCCTTTCACGGTGGTTTGCGGGACGGGGCGCTCTTCGACGGGGAAGATCGGCTTACCGGTGAGGCGATCCAGTACGAAAACCATTCCCATCTTCGTGCCGATGGCGACCGCCGGAACGACGCGGCCATTGCGCTTCAGGCTGATCAGCATCGGCTGCGAAGCCACGTCGTAATCCCACAAGTCGTGATGTACGACCTGAAAACTCCAGATGACCGCGCCGGTATTAGCGCGCAGGGCGACGACGGAATTGGCGTAGAGGTTGTCGCCTTTCCGTTCGCCGCCGTAAAAATCCGGGCTTGGGCTGCTCGTTGGGACGAAGACCAGGCCGAGCTCGGCGTCGGTTGAGATGAGTGACCAGGCGTTGGCCGCGCCAGTGCGATTGGCGCTCTCGCCGTCCCACGTCTTGCGAGCCGTATCGTTCGGGTTCTTGGGGATCGGGTCCCAACTCCACAACAGTTTGCCGTCGCGAGTGTCGTAAGCCCGCACGACGCCGCGCTCCAATTCGACGCCACGGTTGTCGCCGATTGACGAACCGACGATGACCTTGTCTTTGATGACCGCCGGCGGCGATGTGATTTGGTAGTTCCCGCGATCGCCCATTCGCACGTCGCGCGTCAGATCGACCTGTCCGTTCTCGCCGAAGTCGGCGCAGGGTTTGCCGGTCGCGGCGTCGAGCGCGATCAGCCGCGCGTCGAGCGTCCCGACGAAGATTCGGCGAGTGGCTTTGCGTTGGTCATCTGGCGCCGGCCAAGTCGCGACGCCGCGTGATGTTACCTCGGAATACCCCCGGTCGAGCTTCACTTGCGGATCGAATGTCCATCGCTCGGCCCCCGTCGCCGGATCGAGCGCGATCACGCGGCTGTAAGGAGTGGTCAGGTAAAGCATACCGTCTGCCAGAATCGGCGTCGCTTCGAACGCGGCCTTCCTTGCGGACGCGGCTTTGACGTCTGTAGCTCCGGTGCGATATGTCCATGCGACCTTCAGGTTATTGACGTTTTCGCGGTTGATCTCGGCGAGCGGCGAATAGCGAGAGCCACCTGGATCGCGCCCGTAAGCGGGCCAGCCGGGATCGGCGATTGATGATTGCGATTGAGGATTTCGTCTCTTCTGCGCGTTTGATTGATTTGATCCCTGGCTGATGACGATCATCAGTATGACAAGCAGGGCGAACAAGCTTCTTCCGGTCTTCATTCTTTTTCTCCGAAAATCAGTTCGTAGTCCCGCCTTTAGGCGGAAGCGTTTGACGTCACGGAATGGATTCGCGTCTGACGCTTCCGCCTAAAGGCGGGACTACGAACCACGCTTTTCATTGTTTCTGGGCGTCAAATAAGATCGGGAATAGGCTCAGACAAAGATGATTGAAGATCTTCAGGGTTGACTAGAGCCTGACCCTCGGTACGCAAAAGAGAGGCGGCTGCGGAATCCAGCAACCAGATCAATTTTCCCGACTCCGGACGAATCAATTGAGCCGGCAATTGTTGCGGCTCGTATTTTCCTTCGAGCACGGCTTTCACGGGCAGCGCTTTGTCTTGCCTGCTCACCCTTACTTCAGCGCCTTCTCGATTTCGGCGACGAGCAGGTCGCGGTCGATGATGCCGAAGTGCGAATAGGCCAGCTTGCCCTGCTTGTCATAGACGAACGTGGCGGGTATCACGCCGTTCCAATCTTTGGTGATTTGATTCAACATCTCTTCAGGGTCGTCGGTGTCCTGCCGGATGATGTCGAACTTCACCTGGTGCTTTTTGATGAACGGTATGACTTTCGGCTGGACGTCCTCGGCTTCGTCGGCGGTGATGCCGACGAGCTTCATGCCCTTGTCGCGGTATTTCGCGTCGAGCGCGACCAGTTCGGGGAACTCCGCCACGCATGGGCCGCACCAGGTCGCCCAGAAATTGAGCACCAATACTTTGCCCTTGGCCGAATCCCTGAATTTGCCGAAGTCTGCGGGCTTGAGCGTTCCGACCTTCGGCTGGCCCTGGTCGACCCTGGTCTTTGCCGGGGCCTTCGCCGGAATCGCCTTGGCGTTCTGAACACCTTTGGTCAAAGGGCCGCCGTTCAACGACGTGAACAATCCAGTGATGACTAACAGACTGATCAGAGCTTGTTTCATTGTGTCATTTCTCCATAAATGCATCCACAAAGCCGCACAAAGGAACACAAAGATTTTCCCTTTCTTTCGTATTTCTTCGTGTGACTTTGTGGATGTTTTTTTACAGTTTCTCCGCCACCGACTTCGCCTGCAAAAACAACCCCAGATAATCGCGCCCGCCGGCCTTGGAATCCGTGCCCGACATGTTGAAACCGCCGAACGGATGCACGTCCACCAGCGCGCCGGTGCACTTACGGTTGATGTAAAGGTTGCCGACGTGGAATTCGCGCTTCGCGCGCTCGATGCGCTCGCGGTCGCCCGAATAGAAAGCGCCGGTCAGGCCGTAGATCGTGTTGTTGGCGATGGCGAGCGCGTCGTCGACGTCTTCAGCCTTGATGACGGCGAGCACCGGCCCGAAGATTTCTTCCTGCGCGATGCGGGCCTTCGGCGAGACGTCGGCGATGACCGTCGGCGGAATAAACCAGCCTTCGCCGGCCAACTCGTGCCGCCCGCCTCCGGCGACTACGCGGCCTTCTTGCTTGCCGATTTCGATGTACTTGTTGATCTTCTCAAAAGCCCGTTTGCTAGAAACCGGGCCGGTGAAATTATCCACGTCTTTGACCAGGCCGACGGTAAGTTTACTTACGCGCTCGGCGACTTTTGCCAACACCTGATCGTAGACCGATGAGACGATCACCGCGCGGGAGCAGGCCGAGCATTTCTGGCCCGAATACCCGAAGGCCGAAGTGACGATGCCGGCGGCGGCTTCGTCGAGGTTTGCCGTTTCATCGACGACTATGGTGTCTTTGCCTCCCATTTCGGCGACGACGCGTTTGATCCAGACCTGACCTTCGCGCGGTTTCGCGGCTAACTCGTTGATGCGCAATCCCACCGCCATCGAACCCGTGAACGCGATGAAGCGCGTCTTCGGATGTTCGACCAGATACTCTCCGACCGCCGCGCCTTCGCCGGGCAGGAAGTTTAAGACGCCGGGCGGTAGCGAAATCTCTTCCATCAACTCCATGAACTTGGCCGCGATGATGGGCGAGTCGTGCGAGGGCTTGATGATTACCGTGTTACCCGCGACCGCGGCTGCCGTGGCCATTCCGGCCATGATCGCCAGCGGGAAGTTCCACGGCGGAATGACTATGCCGACGCCGAGCGGGATGTATTTCATTTCGTTGACCTCGAAGGGCAACGGCGAAGGCGTGAGCGGTTGTGGCGCGTCGTACCGTAAGGCCTGGCGCGCGTAAAACTCCATGAAATCAATCGCCTCGCAGGTGTCGGCCTCGGCCTCCGCCCACGATTTGCCGACTTCGTAGACCATCCAGGCGTTGAATTCATTCTTGCGGCGGCGCATGACCGCTGCGGCCTGAAAAAGATAATTCGCGCGGTTTTCCAAGCTGACGTATTGCCAGGTCTCGAAGGCTTTCCAGGCTGCGGCCAGCGCCTTGTCGGCCAGCTCCCTCGTGCCGTTGTGGACGCGCCCGACCACCTGATCGAATCTCGATGGGTTGAGAGAATCGCTCAGGTCGCCGGTGGTGTAATGGTCGCCGCCGATGACGATCGGATACTCGCGTCCCAATTGCGATTCGACATTCTCCAAAGCCTTGAGCATGGCCTGGGCGTTGCGTTCGTCGGAAAAATCCGCGAATGGTTCGTTTTTGAAGGCTGTCAAATTGATCATCAATTGAATCCTTTTTCTATCTGAACTTCTCGTTTACAGGGAATCTCCAATCCAAAGAATGATGCTATCAACCGTGTTTCTCAATATCAAGCTCGGCGATTGTCGCGCCCAGCCCCCCGGCTTCGGGCGGCGCGTCATAATAACGAATGACGAACGGCGCACGGCCTAAAATCTTCCGAACCATCGCGCGCTGCGCGCCGATGCCCTTGCCGTGAATGATGCGGACGTAGGAAAAGCGCCGCGCGCGCGCCTCGATCAGGTATTCTTCAACGACGGCTTTGACTTGTTTGGGCGGGATCGCGTGCAGATCGATCACGTCGCGGATCTCCATCACGACGGGTTCGTCGAACGGGTCTTCGTCGGTCCCGAGCGGAGGCTCGACTTCAGATTCAACCTCTTTGTTTCTCCACAAACCGCGCCAGTGTTCAATGAGTCGCATAAGGCCCTGCTGATGTTCGGACACAATATACAAAGTCAGCTTCATTCATGTTGGATATTTAGCGTCGCACAGGCGAAGCCGCCAGGCGCCGCTGAACGCGGCAAAAAAAGCCACTTGCAATGATAACTTAAAGAATGAATAAGCCGACTGCCGCCAGACCTGGCCAATCGTCGTCCGGCGAGGTTGGCGACGTCTTACCAAGAGCAGATTTCCTGTTTTTAAGCGTCGGCATAGCCATCGCGGAAGTTGGATGTTGTAAGTATGGGGCCAATATGAACCCTAAAGAATTATCAGCTTCAAAAGCCTATGTCAGCGCGTCAGAATCAATCTCGTCATAGGCGATCTGGCGAAACACAAGGCGGAGAGTCGGCTTTTGTCCCGAATCTATAATCTATATCGGATATAGACTCGAATTTCTCCCGGGGCTAGAATTGTAAAGGGGATATGTACACATTGCCTTCAAAGTCGTCGCGATATCTTGTAGCGATCGCTGCAACGGCGGTCGTGTTCACCATCAGGTTTCTGCTTAAATCAGTTCTCGGCGATGTGGCCCCGCTTCTGATGTTCACGCTCTCGGTTATGGCGGCCGCGTGGTACGGCGGCTTGGGACCAGGGCTTTTGTCGACCGCGCTCGGCGCGCTCCTCGGCGATTACTTCTTCATCGAGCCGTTTTATTCCTTCCGCATTTACAACCATGCGGAGATGATAGAAGAGGGTCTTTTCCTGGGCATAGGAACCTCAATTTCCATCCTGAGCCAGGCGCGATTATCGCTGTTGGAGAAACGCCGACAGCTTCTGGTTAGTGAGCAAGACGCTAGGTGTGCGGCCGAAGACGCCAACCGGCTCAAGGATGAATTTCTCTCCACCGTCTCGCACGAACTGCGAACGCCGCTTACCGCGATTAACGGCTGGGCGCTGATGCTGCGCGCGGGGCGCCTCAACGCGGCGCAATCCGTGCGCGCTCTCGAAACCATCGTGCGCAGCGCCAAGTCGCAAAATCAGCTCATCAACGACTTGCTCGACGTCTCGCGGATCATCGCCGGCAAGCTGCGCCTGGACGTCATGCCACTCAAGCTCGGCTCAGTCATCGAGGCCGCCATCGACACGGTCCGCCCGGCGGCGGCGGCGAAGGGGATCCAATTGAGCGCGCTGCTAGACCCCGCGGCGGACACGATTTCGGGTGATGCGGAGCGCTTGCAACAGGTCGTATGGAACCTGCTCTCCAATGCGGTCAAATTCGCGCCGAATGGCGGGCGCGTGGAGGTAATACTTAAGCGCGCCGACTCGCGCGTCGAGATCACCGTCGCCGACAATGGGCAGGGGATCAAGGCGGAGTTTCTGCCTTACGTCTTTGAACGCTTCCGGCAAGAGCACGGCGGGACAAACCGCCAGCAGGGTGGATTGGGACTGGGACTCGCCATCGTGCGCCATATAGTCGAACTGCACGGCGGGACGGTGCGCGTCGCGAGCGAGGGGCTTGGCAAAGGCGCGACTTTCACAGTCGCGTTGCCGGCCGCACAGGACCGCGCCATGTCGCCGCATGAGTTTCGCGACAACACGCCGAGTAGGAGCTTGGAACCCACAAATCCGCCCTCGCTCGTAGGAATACGCGCGCTGTTTGTGGATGACGAAGCCGATGCGCGTGAAATTATAACCATGATGCTCGCGGGGTCCGGCGCAGAGGTGCGGACCGCATCCTCTGCGCCGGAGGCATTGGCCGCCTGTGACGAATGGCGGCCAGAAATACTCATCGCCGACATCGGCATGCCGGGGGAAGACGGCTACACGCTGATGAAGAAATTGCGCGCGCTGGAGAAACTTCGCGGCGGGCATATTCCGGCCATTGCCCTCACAGCTTATGCGCGCCAGGAAGATCGCCTGCGCGCCCTCTCCGTCGGATACGAGCTCCATGTCCCCAAGCCGATTGAGCCGGATGAGTTGCTGGGCGCAGTGGCGAGTCTGGCCAATCGAACCGGAAAGGACGAGGAATTCAGGTGAAACGCGAACACAGCTATTCCTATTGACGTATCTTGACCGTGAATAGTCACAGCGCCTGGTTCCTCATTCCTTACAAAATAATACCAGAGAACACATGACACTCAGCTTTTCCAGGCTTGGCCTCTAGTTTATCTGAAGAGTGTGCAAATAGAGGTTGTTTACTGTCAGCGATTTCAAGAACGCCAGCGAACAAAGCAGATTCACTGCGGAGGCGCCGAACATCGCAGATGAGACGCAGAGATTAAGCTAGACCCCGCTTCTCTGCGTTGCCTCAGCGGTCCGCGACGCCTCCGCGTTGAACCTGCTTTCGTAACCTAGAACGATTAGCAATTGCATGTACAGTATCAACCACGGGGAGCGCGGGGAGCACGGGGAACAGAAAGTGAAAGGTCATTGCTCTAACTGACTTATCCCAGTGCTCCCCGTGTCCCCCGTGGTTGTTCTTTCCGTACACACAATTGAAATCCGGCCTAGAGCGGGTTGCAAATCAGTGTATGGGCAGACCTGTGTGTGGGGCCACGGTGGTTGCCCGTACACCCAATCCGGGGCCCCACACGCAGGTCCGCCCATACCGTACACGCAATTGCAAACCGCTCTAAAACCATAGACCCCAGCAGCCTTTAATTTGCACACTCCTCAGTTTATCTTTTTCTCCGGTAATAACCGCCATCTCCCTTGTTCCTATCCCGAATAGAAACGTAGTTAGAAACCTGAAGTTCCGCTGATTTCTAGACTGACGGTCTTTGACTATTAAACCCGGCCACCCACTAGACGCCACCGCCCCGTGCCATGTCGTTTCACGTGGCAGCTACCACAAACAGCGATGGCCGGGTTTAATAGTCAAAGACCGTCAGTCTGTCCGTCGGGTGAATTGCAGGAGTACACACTGAAGTTTATTCCACTCCTGCATTGACCCATGATTTGCTGGAGGGGCCGGCAAACCCGGAACCGCGATGGCCAGCATATCAGCCGGCATATCAATTGATAACTAGTAACTATTCCGCCAGCTAGAAGCAGGCGGCTTTCTTAGCCCTGCCCCAAAGGGCGGACTCTAAGCGAGTAGTTACGGACTCGCATCCACAAAAGGCACGCCGATTGTGGAAGTGGAAAAAAGCAATTCTCTCAATATCCGCGGATATGCTTTCACGACAATCAACAAAAGAGCGAAGCAGTTTGCTCTCCAGAGAGAGTGCCTTTGCTCGCCAGAATTAAAACTCACGGAAAGAGGATTGCGCTACGCAAAGCCTTCGCGCAATGCCAAATTCCTCTGCCGACTGGAAGGCGGCAGTCTCCTTTGGCAGAGTTTATGATAACTAAATCGGACCTGGCGCCATTAGAACAGTACCGGGAGCGGTAGTGACCGGCCGCTTATGGATAAGGCGCTTCAACATGGCCCGGCCGCTG
>DATCXQ010000663.1:0-4640 GCA_036565725.1 Blastocatellia bacterium | reverse complement strand
GGCATCGTCCTGCGTGCCGGCGTTGTTCGAGCCGCTTGCGCTTACGAATCTCTACTATGGATTGGTCGTGCGATTGGTTGACGGAGGAGTTTACGACAACCAGGGCACGGCCAGCCTGCTCGATCAGGGATGCAATATTCTGCTGGTGAGCGACGCGAGCGGGCAGATGAGCACGGAGAATAATCCCGGCGGCGGGCTGTTGTCAGTGCCGCTGCGAACCAATTCAGTGCTGCAGTCGCGCGTTCGCGTGGCGCAATACCGCGAATTGTCGGCGCAGCGGCGAGCCTCGACTCTGCGCGGGCTGATGTTCATCCACCTGAAAAAAGATCTGCCGGTCAAACCTATGGACTGGATCGATTGCCCCGATCCGCAAGACGCTCTCGCCCACGATCTTCCGGTCACAAAATACGGAATCAATAAAGGAGCGCAGGAGCGTCTTGCCGCAATTCGCACTGATCTCGATTCGTTTTCGGACGCCGAGGCGAAAGCGCTGATGATCAGTGGTTATCGAATGGCGGAGTTCGAGCTGCGGAGTAGCCTGCCGGAACTCGATCAATCAAAGGGGTCGGTTGCGGATTGGCAGTTCATGAAGTTCAGCGAACTTCTCACCAGGGCTGACATCGCTCCATCTATGATGGGACTGCTTTCGGCCGCCAGCTCTCTAGCGTTCAAAATCTGGAGGCTCTCACGTCCACTGCAAGCCAGTTCAATTATCCTGGCGACTATATTAGTCGGCTTGTTCGGCTGGTACTGCTTGGGGAACTGGGACGGCCGAATTGTCACGATTTATATGGGGGATTTCTATTTGAACGCTTGGAGATTGACGTGGGGCGACGCCGTTCTGGCGGTAATCACAATAGCGGCGTTCAGCCTGCTGCCCGCTTTTGCGCGGAACATCCTGCGCGTGGTGGATTATCGCAAGACCGCTTATGAAATCACCGTCGGCGTGGCAATGGGGCTTCTCGGATGGATCGCGGCCCAATTGCATCTGCGCGTCTTCGACAAGCTCTACCTGTGGTGGGGCAGCCAGAAACGCCTCCTGGGATCTCAAAATAGAATCTCGAAAGAGTGATATTTTCCTGTCCTACATTTTCCTGTTGGAGAAACCGAACCAGGAAATGTAGGACAGGAAAATACGCCACATGCGATATGACGCGTGTCTTGTCGCATGTGGCGTATTCGATCCAGCCCATCAAGCTAATCTATTATTTTCCTTCGGTACGCGTCATAGTACCCTTGTATAAACGCTTGACGATAAACCGGGCTGTAGGACTTGTAGAAATCCTTGTGTATTGTCGGATTGGGTAGTCTGCCATCTTCGGCGTCGTCCTTGCCTTCATCAACACCCTCTTTATATCCCTTCACTTGCAAGTAAGAGAAAGGCTCCGCCACACTATAAGTCGGCAATATATAAGGGTCGTAGACGGGGTAATAGACGGGATAATACTGTTGAACCACAGGATAATACGGCCGAACCACGGGACGATACGGCTGAATTATGATTACCCGCGCGGGCCTGCGCCAATATACATATTGAGCGTCAGCCGTGACTTTCGAGACGCCGGGAAGAAGGATGACTGCCGCGAATAAGCTCATAATTAGTTTCTTCAGTGTCAGTCTCATACTGAAACCCCTCCTTCCTACTTTCGTTTATGCTTATTTCATCGCAATTTTCTGACCAAAGCGGCGTGTACGAATGTTTAATAATGCTAAATCGAGCTACACATCCGCTCACTGACTTCCCACAACCGCGCCGCGATCGTCGTGTCGTACGATTCCGGATTGGTTGCCCGCTCTTTCCGGTCGACGAAATATTTTCCCGTGATTCCTTCGATTTCGGGCGACGAAGCCAACCAGATGATGGTATCGGCGCCTTTTTCGGGCGTCCGCATAAATGGCGCAATCAGGCGCAGGAACTTTCCCGCAAAGCCCCCGATTTTATTGAAGAAGTCGGTGCCTACGACTCCCGGGTGCAGGCAGTTGGCCGTGACGCCCGTTCCCTTGAGCCTGCGCGCAAGCTCATAGGTGAATAGCACATTGGCCAGCTTCGATTGCCCATAAGCCTTCCACCCGCCGTAACCCTTCTCAAGGTTCAGATCGTCGAGGTTGATGCGCGCAGAGCGGTGCGCTTCGGAAGCGACGTTAACGACGCGGGCTGGCGCGGACGATTTCAGCAGGTCGAGCAGTTCAACCGTCAGCAGGAAGTAGCCGAGATGATTGACCTCGAAAGTGGTTTCGTAACCGTCGACGGTAAGCTTCCTCTCGCTGTTGTATGACCCGGCATTGTTCACCAGCGCATGCAATCGCGGGTATTTCGCCTTGACGCCGGCGGCCAGCCGTCTGATCTGGCTCAGGTCGGAGAAATCGGCGATCACCAGGTCGACGTTTTGGTTGCGCGTCTCTCTAATGATCTCATCGCGCGCGGCTTCGCCCTTGTCGCGGTTGCGGCAAACCATGATCACCGCCGCCCCGCCCGCCGTCAGAGCCTTCGCCGTGACTTTACCGATGCCGGAATTGGCGCCGGTCACCAGACAGATTTTCTCATTCATACCTCAATTTTCCATTTTCCATATTACGATTGTCATTTATCATTGCGGGAAGCGCGCTGGGCGCGCAATGGTATATGACAATCGTAATATGGAAAATGGGAAATGAAACAACAAAATCTCCCCCTCCGGCTGTTCACATCGGCGCTGGCGCTGTCGGCCATCTCGCTCGGCCTGCTATCCGGCCCGGCCAGGACGATCTCTTCGACTCAGAAGCCTTCCCAGCAGGCCCAGCAAAATGGAATTTACACCGATGCCCAGGCCGCCAGGGGACAGGCCGTCTATGACAAGAAATGCGCCTCCTGCCACGGGTTGCGGCTCGAAGGCAGTTCGGCCTCGGCGCTCTCGGGCGGTAAATTCGCCGACAGGTGGACGCGCGGCGACAAATCTGTCGATGACCTTTACTACATCACCCGCACGCAGATGCCATTCGGCGCGGGAAACACGCTCAGCAAACAACAGTACATTGACACCGTCGCCTACATGCTCAAGGCCAACGGTTACAAAGCCGGCGCGCGAGAACTGCCCGCCGATCCGGCCCTCCTGAAGCAGATCAAGATCGAGCCGCAAGGCTCATTGAAAGAAGGCGTCATTCAGACTCCGACCGAAGACGAGGCCAAGGCCTCGTCTTCGTCAAACAACGCGAGCGGCAACGCGGGCGGCGCCCCGGATCCTTCATCGAAAGGCCCCTCGCAGCAGGAACTGAACTCAGCGCCGTCGAACGCCGCCGACTGGTTGATGTCGAATCACGATTACACAGGCCAGCGTTACGTAGACCTGAAAGAGATCAACAGGCTGAACGCCGCCACATTGCGGCCCACCTGTCTTTACCAGGCCGGCGACACGAAACCTTTCCACAACAACCCTGTCGTCTATCGCGGCGTGATGTACATCACCACGACATACTCGACCGTCGCGATTGACGCGACCAATTGCCGTGTGCGCTGGCGTCACGATTGGAGGCGTAAATCGGTCGAAATCCATCCGCCGAATCGCGGCGCCGCCATCAAAGACGGGAGAGTCGTCAGGGCGACTACTGACGGCTATCTCTTCGCGCTCGACATCGAGACCGGCAAGCTCCTCTGGGAGAGAAAAGTCGTCGCAACCGAAAAGAACGAAGGATCGTTCAACATGGCGCCGATGATCTTTGAGAACCTGGTCCTGCTCGGACTCGGAATCAGTGAACAGGGCGTCAAAGGCTGGATAGGCGCGTTCAGGCTCGAAACCGGCGAACCGGTCTGGCGATTTAACACTGTCCCCGATGACGGCGAGCCTGGCGCCGAAACCTGGGGAAACTCCGATGTGAGGAAGCGTGGCGGAGGCGCGGTTTGGGCGCCACTCTCGCTCGACCCTCAGGCCGGGCTCGTATATGTTCCCGTGGCCAATCCGGCCCCGGACTTCCTTGCCGACGCTCGCCCTGGGACCAACCTCTACACCAATTCGCTGGTCGTGCTCGACGCCCGCACGGGCAAATTGCAGTGGCATTACCAGGCCACGCCGAGCGACTCGCACGATTGGGATTTGACGCAGGTCAGCCCGCTCTTCACCGCGACGGTCGGCGGCAAGGCCAGGAAGTTGGTGGCGCTGGCCGGTAAAGACGGGATGCTGCGCGTGTTGGACCGTGAGACAAAAGAGCATCTTTACGCGACTCCTGTGACAACGCGATCCAACGCGGACGAGCCTTTGACCGTCAAAGGAGTGCACACTTGCCCCGGCGTCCTCGGCGGAGTGTTATGGAACGGGCCGGCCTACAACCCGAACACGAACATGCTTTACACGCCCGCCGTCGACTGGTGCGGCAGGTTCATAAAGGCGAGCGAAGACCGCTTCATCCCGGGCCAGTTGTATATGGGCGGGATGTACGTAGACGACCCGATTGATAAATCGCGCGGCTGGCTGACGGCTGTCGACGCCTCGACCGGCAAGGTCGCCTGGCAGTACGAATCGTCAAGGCCTATGGTGGCGGCGGTCGCCACGACGTCGGCGGGTCTAATCTTCACCGGAGAGATGACCGGAGATTTTCTGACGCTCGACGCCCGTACGGGCAAGGTTCTTTACAGATTCAACACCGGCGGGCCCATGAACGGCGGAGTG
>DATCXQ010000658.1:0-9811 GCA_036565725.1 Blastocatellia bacterium | reverse complement strand
ATCCGCCCGCCGTCCGCTCGGCAAAGACGCTCGTTGTGCCTGGCACGTCTTTGAGCGCCATCTCGATGTGTTGGCCGATCTCCTGAATCTTGTTGAGGTCCGCGCCGAGGACTTTAATGCCGACCGGCGTGCGCACGCCGGTTGTGAGCATGTCGACGCGAGCCTTGATGGGCATCGTCCAGGCGTTGACCATTCCGGGCAGGTCCATGGCCTCGTTCAAGCCGCCCGGGCCGTAGATCAGCTCCTGTGTGCTTTTATGATCAGGCCAACCGAGGCGCAAGATCCTTTGCAGCCACTGCGGCGCCCAGCTCGAATACCAGCGCGGCGTTTTCGGCCATTCGGATTGCGGCTTGAGCACGATGACGGTCTCTATCATCGAGAAGGGCGCGGGGTCGGTCGCCGTCTCGGCCCGGCCCGCTTTGCCGAAGACACGCTCGACTTCGGGGAAGGACTTGATGATCTTGTCCTGGACTTGCAGAAGCCTCTGCGCCTCGGTCACCGAAATGCCGGGCAGCGTCGTCGGCATATAGAGCAGCGCGCCTTCGTCGAGCGGCGGCATGAACTCCGACCCCAGCCGGAAATAAACCGGAACCGTGAGCAGCACGATGAGAAGGGCGACGATGATCGTCGCCCAACGATGCCGCAGCACGGAATTCACGACCGGACGATAGAGCTTCCGCAGCAGGCGGCTGATCGGATGTGACTCTTCCTTTTGAATCTTCCCGACTAGAAGCGCATTTGTGATCCTGCACAGCAAGCGCGGTCGAAAGTCGAATCTCTCCCGTCTGATCAACAGCAGGGTGATCGCCGGAACGAGCGTGATGGATAAGACCGCGGCCGCGGCCATCGCCAGGTTTTTCGTAAACGCGAGCGGCTTGAAGAGCAGCCCTTCCTGGGCTTCGAGCGTGAAGATCGGAATGAACGAGACGGCGATCACAAGCAGTGAGTAGAAACTCGGCACGCCGACCTCTTTGGCCGCGCCGATGATGACGTCTTTGAAACTGCCGGGCCGCCCTTCCTCTTCCCAACGTTCGAGCTTCTTGTGCGTCTGCTCGACCACGACGATCGAGGCGTCCACCATCGCGCCGACGGCGATCGCGATTCCCGCGAGCGACATGATGTTGGCCGTTATGTTCATTCCGAACATCGGAATGAAGGAGATGATTACAGCGACGGTAATGGTGACGATCGGGACGAAGGCGCTGGTCAGATGCCAGAGGAAGATCAATATGACCAGGCTGACTGCCATAAATTCCTCGATCAGTGTTTCTGACAGCGTGTCAATCGAACGCTCGATCAATTCGCCGCGATCATAAGTCGTGACGATCTTCACGCCGGGCGGCAGCGTCGGATCGAGTTCGGCGAGTTTGGCTCGCACGCGTTCGATGACTCTGAGCGCGTTTTCGCCCGAGCGCATGATGACGATCGCGCCCACGGTTTCGCCCTGCCCGTCAAGCTCGGCGATGCCGCGTCTCAAATCGGGGCCGAGCGTCACTGCGCCCAAGTGTTTCACGAGCACAGGCGCGCCGCTTTCCATATTCGCGCTGACGACGATGTTCTCGACATCCTTGGTTGAACGAATGTACCCGCGCCCGCGCACCATGTACTCTCGTCCCGTGAACTCGACGAGCCGCCCGCCTACGTCGTTGTTACCCTGCCGTATAGTCTCGACCACTTTGTCCAGGGGAGTCTTGTAAGCGAGCAGCGAGTTCGGATCGAGATTGACCTGATACTGGCGGACGAATCCGCCGACGGGCGCGACTTCCGCCACGCCGGGGACGGATTGAATCGCATACCGCAGATGCCAATCCTGAAGTGAGCGCAGTTCCGCCAGGTTGTGTTTTCCGGTGGTGTCAACCAGCGCGTATTGAAACACCCAGCCTACCGCCGTCTCGTCGCGCCCCAGTTCGACGTTCACCCCCTGCGGCAGCTTCGGCAGGATGTTGCTCAGGTATTCGAGCGTCCGCGACCGCGCCCAGTAAATGTCCGTGCGGTCCTCAAAGATGATGTAGACATAGGAGAAGCCGAAGTCCGAAAAGCCGCGGATGTCTTTGACCTTCGGCACGCCGAGCATCGCGGAGATGATCGGGTAGGTCACCTGGTCTTCCATAATGTCGGGGCTGCGATCCCAGCGCGAGTAGATGATGACCTGCGTGTCGGAAAGGTCGGGGATAGCGTCGAGCGTGATGTTGCGCATCGAGTACCATCCGCCCATAGTCATCATTCCGACGATGAGAAGGACGATGAATTTATTGTGCGCGCAAAACTCTATAATTTTGTTGATCATCGCCTGCCCCCTACGGTTGATGTCCTGAATGATCGGTCGTTTTCTTCTGTGGTTTCGCCTGTGGCTGCTGTCTTTGCTGATGCTGTGAATGGTCTTCCGGCCCGGTCTGCGGCGATGGTTTGCCGCCCGCCGGAGCGCCGCCGTGTCCGCCGCCGTGTCCCGGCATTCCCATTCCGCCAGCCGCCGACTTCAATTTGCTTTCGGAATCGATCAGGAAGTTGGCCGAAGTCACCACGCGTTCGCCCGCTTTCAGCCCGCCCAAGACGATGAAGGTGTTGTCCACTTTCGCGCCGATCTGCACTTTGCGAGGCTCGAAGTAACCGCCTTCGTGCGCGACGAAGACCAATTGCTCTGCTCCCGAATCCATGACGGCTTCCTGCGGCACGATCAGCCGCTTGCCGTAATCGATCTTCAACTCGACGTTGGCGAACATGTCCGGCTTGAGCATGAATTGCGGGTTGGGCAATTCGACTCGCGCCTTGAGCGTGCGCGTCGTGTTGTCGAGCTGCGGATAGATGTAAGTCACTTTGCCTCGATACGACCGGCCGGGGTAGTAAGAGAGAGTGACGTCGGCCGTCTGCCCGGCTTTGATCTCCGCCGCTTCGTACTCATAGAGGTCGGCCATCACCCAGATCGTCGAGAGGTCGGCGATGGCGTAGAGCTCCGTCTCCGGCGTGACGCGCTGTTTGGCGAAGGTGTTGCGCGTGAGCACGAAGCCGTCGGCCGGGGCGTAGAGCGTCAGCGTCTTGGTCGGTTTGCCGCTCTTCTCCAGTTCATCGATTTGCGCCTCGCTGACGTCCCACAACTCAAGCCGCTTGCGCGCGGCCTGAAAGAGCGATTCCGAAGCGTTGACAGCCTCGCGGAAGGGGCTCTCCGCCAGCTCGTCGCGGCCGCGGCGGGCCAGTAAGAATTCCTGCTGCGTTTGCAAAAGCTCCGGGCTGTAGATGGTGATCAGCGGCTGCCCCTTCTTAACGAGCTTGCCGGTGAAATCGACGTAGACCTGCTCGATCCAGCCGTCGATCTTGGTGTGGATGCGCGCTATCTTCGTCTCGTCGTAAGTCAGGCGGCCGACCGCACGCAGAGTCTTGAAGACCGCCTTGTAATCGGCCTCTCCATACTGCACGCCGATCAACTGCTGCTTTTCCGGGCTGATCCGGAACGCGCCTTCGGGCAGATCGGCGGCAAATTGACCGGTCCCATTCTCATATACCGGCACGAGGTCCATGCCGCAGTCAGGAGCTTTGCCCGGCTTGTCGGACTTGTAGGCCGGATGCATCGGATCAACCCAGTAAAGAACCCTTCTGGCCTGTCCGCCCGGAGTCGAAGACTGGCCGGCGTCGCGCGACCGAATCAGATCCAGTAGCCTTTCTCTCTGCAGGTAGCCGGCCCCGGCGATTCCTACGATGATCAACGCTACGACGAATCGGCCCAACGCCCGCTTATGAGACGCTGAAATTTGGCCACCGGCCTTCTCCAGCTCGCCTGAAGGAAGTTCAGTCTCAGCCGCCTTCTCGACTTCAAGCCGCCGCTGCGCAGGAGCCTCGCTCTCGAGAACGTCGTTGATTTCTTCTGGTGTTTTCACTGGGGCTTTCATAAGCTCGTCCCTCCTTGTCGAGGTCCGCCGGCGCCGGCAGTGGGTTAGTTATTTGCCCTCCATTTCCTTAGCGCGCAGCTCATGGAACTTGGCCATCTCGTCGGACTCGCGCGCGAGGTTTTCCGCAGCGCTGATGTATTTCTCGCAGTGGAGCCGCATCTTCTTGATGTACGGGTTTTCGCCTGTGTCCTTCGGGTTCTTGGCAACGCCTTTGCTGTAATCGGCCAGCATCTTTTTATGCGACGCCGCATCAGCGCGATATTCAGCCGCTTTCTTCTTGTAGTACTCGGCGCGTTCCCGGTGTTCCTGAGTGGTCTGCGGGGCTTTCATTTCCTGCCCCGATTGATGCCCGGAATGATCCTGTGCCGGCGCTGGGTAATTGAAAGCCGCGACAGCCAGAATAAGCAGCGCCGCCACTAAAGTGATTCGAGTCGTTTTGGTAATGATGTTGCTCATGTTTTCTCCTTGTTCGGAATTCGTCTGTTTGTTGCGTCTTTCAGGACCTTTTGGGTCCTTCTGAGACGGTTGTGTCAGCGCCTGGTCGAAGGACTCGGTTCGCGCGCGGCTACTGAATTCAGTCAGAGCCTCAGTGTGACTCCGACCAACGGCTCCAGCGCCGCGATCGCTTTTTCTAGGTTCGATAATTGTTCGAAATAACTCAGCTCGTAATTGCGCAAAGTCACCAGGTTGTCGAGCAGCGTCAGAAAATCCACCTTGCCGGCTTCGTAGCCGGCGATCGCCGACTCCAGCGCGAGCGACGACTGCGGGATGATCGTCGTGCCATAAAGTTTGATCAGCCGCTCGGCCGTCGTCGCGGCCAAATAGCGATCCTTGATGCGGAAGAAAAGCAACGTCGTGATGCTCTCCAGCCGCTGTTTCTCCGCCGCCGCGCCGGCCGTCGCCTCAGCCAGCGCCGGCCGTTGCTTTTGCCAAAAGTAGAACGGGATTTTTACGCCGACGTTGACGCCGTACATCTCAGGCATCCCAGGCCGGTTGATGTAAGTCAGGCCAACCGAGAAGTCGGGGTAGAAATCCTTTTTAGCGAGTTCGACGCCGTACTGTTCGCGGTCAATCCTGCGCCGCTGCGCCTTCAATGTCGGATAGCTCGTCAGCGCCAATTCATAGAGTTCGGCGAGGCCATAGGGGAAATCACGCGGCTTGATCTCTTCCGGCCTTCCGACCGGCGTCTCCGGCTCGCGGAAGAGCAAGCTGTTGAGCCGCGCTTCAGCCGTCTGCCTGCGCTGCTCGAGCACGGTCAGTTGATCGATCAGCCTGGAAACCTCTACCTGAGCTTTCAGCACGTCCTGCTGAATGCCTTTGCCCACGGCAAAGCTGGCCTCCGCGATCTTGGCGAATTTCTCCAACAGTTCTTTATTCTTTGTGACGGTCTCGCTGGCCTTCACGATGTAGTAGAAGTCGAAGTAAGCGTCCTTGACTTCCGCAACGACGTTGAGCCGCGTCTGCTCATAAGCCCACCATTCGGCCTCGGCGGCGACATTCGCCATCTTGCCTTTGGCGCCGAGTTTGCCGGGAAAGGGGATCTCCTGACTGAAGCTGAGCGCGCGACCGCTCGAAGGGTCGCCCTTCTGAACGTCGAACGGGGGGAGCGGGGCGGCGTTCCCCATGTAGCCGTAGCTGAGCATCGGCTCCGGCAGCGCTTTGGCCTGCGGCGCGCGCGCGCGCATCATGTCGAAGTTGCGTCGCATCGCAATGATCTCAGGATTTTGCTCCAGCGCCTCGGCGACAAGCGACTTGAGCGAGATGGCGGCCGGCGCAGGCCGATTCGCATTACCCTTGCGAGCCTCATGGTCGCGCGAAATGCCAGCAACCGCATCGATAGGTAAAGAAGTCTCGGCGCTAGCCTGTTGCGCCCAAACTTTCCCATTCGCTAGGCAGAGAGCCGCCAACATGCAGGCCATCAGCTTTTGGGGTCGTCCCAATCTCATCGCAACCTCTCCTTCTTGCGGCTGATGCTCAAACGCCGCCGCAAAGAATGAATCCATGTCGTCGCCTGTTATGGCCCTATGCCCACACAAACGATGAATACAAAAAGATAAAACCGCTTGGAGAATGCGTAACAAACTGGTTAGATCCGCCAGCAAGAGAAGGCTAAATAAAGCAGACGATTCCGGCGTTGTGGATGGATGTGAATAGACGCGGGCGCTATGAACGTTTGCGTGCCTATATAAACAGGCGTCAGGTGGGGGTTGACCGGCAGTTGCTTCGTTAATGATGTTATGGCTGCTTGTGCGCCATCCTCCTGAACCGGCTGACAGCGCATCTTTACCCCCTGCGGCGGGTAATCGAACAGAGCGCCAGGGGCCGCCGCCTCCCTACCCTTGCAATGTGATGAGTGAGAATCCGAGCCTTCCTCGCCTGTCTCGACCGCCGGGTTATCGTGCCGCGCCAGGCGACAGCAGGCCTGCCCGGACACGTCCGGACGGTTACAAATGCAAATGACACCGGCCCAGAACTGCTGAGTGAAAAGAAGCAATAGCACGAACCCACGCGCCAGCGCCCGCGAAGCTGTACTGATGAATGTGGCTCTGATTTGTGCTTTTTGCCGTGTCAATTTCTTTTTCTCCTCAATCTGCCATGCGCAACCTTGATGTTTGCACTTGTGTAAACCAACGACCTTAGTCACGCCTGGCTGTGAACTGCGTCACAACTTCAGCGCCTTATTGCCGCACAACAGTAGAGCAAGGAGCGTTCCACATCTGTCCCCTTGTAAGCTCTTGATATTGGTAGAAGTAAAAGCGCAGGTGGAGAATGTTACGCAGCAGGCTGAGTAAATTTACCCGATCGGATTGGTTTGTTTGCCAAAAAGGATGGCGAGAAGGTTTGAAATCGCACGGCGGCTTGCTCAGAGTGATCGTCGTCTCCATACCCAGGCTGGGTACGACCCAGCGCTTCAATGCGCGCGGGCGCGCGAACTTCAAGGATGGCCAACGGGCGCTTTGGCGCCAGATGGAGGCAGATAGGGCAGAAGGGGACGGTAGTGAAGAAGGAATAGCTCCTCGTCAATCTCCTTTCGATCTGCCGGCGATTACTCATCATTGCCGGCAGGCCGGAAAGGATATTAAATCCGACAGCCTTCCGGTCTTACTTCGCTCACCGAAAACCACGCGCACCTACTATTGACTCGCTGTTCGCTGTAGGTAAAACTACGCTACGGTTGACGCATGTGACGCCACGACTTGTGATGCTCACTGACGCATACGTTAGTTCGCCAACCACATCTCCCTATCGACGCGGCTGCCGACGCCTAGGCAACCGAAGAATAACAAATCAGCTAAAATCTGCTAGCCACATTACCCAGGAGGAAAAATGATAAGGATCCGCTTCTCGGTCATTCTCGCAACCATCTGTTTGATTCTAGGACTAACGATCTTCCGGCAGGCGGGGCTGCATTCCACGCCATCAGCCAACGAGACAAAGAGCAAAGCCAAACAAACTCCCATGCCTGACCTGATCGTTGATCAAGCCTCGCTCAGGCAACACTGGGTCGTCCGCGTCGAAGACCTCCCGGCGTCGTTTTGCAGCGTCCAGGAGGGCGAGATTACACCCGGCGAGCACACGCTGGTGCGCTTCACCGTGGGGACGCCCAACGTCGGCGACGCCGACCTGGTCGTCGGCGACCCGAACCAGCACGTGGACGACGGCCTCTTCGAGTTCGCGAGCTGCCACGACCATTATCACTTCAGGCACTACGCGCTTTACGAGTTGGTTAACCCCAGGAACGGATTCGTTTGGCGCGCGGCCAAGCGCGGCTTCTGCATGATTGATGTGGAGAAATACCAGGCCTACACCGGCGACGCCGACAACAAGCCGCACTTCCGGAGCTGTGGCGCGATCGGCGTGCCTGGCAATCAAGGGATCAGCAAAGGCTGGTCGGATGTCTACGACTGGAAGCTAGGCGGACAGTTCTTCGTGCTCGACGGCGGCGATGGACAACCGCCAGTGCCGCCCGGCAACTACGTCATCCGGATTACGGTCAATCCGGGGTTCGTCCCGGCGGGAAACGAGCCTTGCCGCAACCCCGACCCGAGCCGCCCTGGCGTCTGTCATCAGTTGCCGGAATCCGACTACGAAAACAATGTCGCCCAAGTGACGATCACCATTCCGGATCATCCTGGCCGACAAGGCGTTGGGCCGCTCAAGAACCAACCCGCAATCACAACCGAGCCGGTTGATCATCAGTAAGGCGGAACACAAGGCTAGTTCAGCCTCCTTAACTAGCCGAGGATGAAATCGAGCAACTGCGCCGGCGAGTGTAAAGACGTCGAGATAGAACGGGACATCATCAGAATGGAGAACGCCTCATCAGTAGACGATTGTGAAGTTGCCGTCTTTTTCCGTGACGACGGCCGCGAAGCTCCAGACTGGAACGCCCGGCTCGGCGCCCTTCTCGCCGGCCGGCTTCCCCTGCGAATCGTATAGCTGCCATGCGAGCGAACCGCCTTTTTTCCAGCCCGTCCCTTCGGTCCAGACGAGCATCGTCTCGCCGCGCGAATTCGCGGCGATCACCGGATGCCTGCGTTTCCCCGTGGTACCGGGCGCGGGTATCGGAGAAACCGGCCGCGGGTTTTTCGGGTCGAGCGACGCGAAGTAGACCTGCCCCTGGGTCTCCCACGCTGCCAGCAACCCATTCGCGCCATCCGCCAGCGCGGCTGAACTCATCGGGCACGCGTTAAGCTTCCACTTGTCGAGCAGCGTCCCTGAAAAAGTCTGCCCGCGATTTTCAGAGCTCAGCAGGTACATATCGCGATCCACTCTCTCCGTCGCCGCGCGGTAGAACAGATGCACCTGCTCCTGCCGGTCGGAGAAGGCGCGCATCCCGCAGCAGCCGCAGGCCCCGGTCGGTTCGTTCCAGGCGGCGGTTTCACGCGAGAATGTCTTCCCCTCATCCGTCGAACGTGCAACCCAGATGCGGCGATGCTCTTCGCCTTCTTTATCTCCTTTGCCGTGCCAAGCCACGTACACGTTGCCCGACTTGTCAGCCGCGATTGAACCGCCGCCGTCAAGCCCACCGGAGAATTGCATCACGTTACGCTGCGGATCAAAGCCAGTTCGCGCATCGTTCATCCGCGCGTAAAGCATCGGGGCGTCGTGACCGCCGGGGTCGTGACGGCCATTCCATGCGACGTGAGCGCGCCCGTTTATCCCGACGGCGAGGTGCGCGCCGCGTATCGTCCCGACGGCGACGGCGCTGCCCGGCTCGCTGTTGATGCGCAGAGGCGAAGTAAATTCAGTCTTCTCGGCGTCGCGCCGGACGTAATAAATGTCTCCTCCTTGCGGCTCGCCCGTGAAATAGACCAGGTGCAATATGCCGAGTTCATCCAGCGCCGCCTGCGGCTGTAATCCGCCGTTCGGAGTTCTGAGCAGTTTCACTTTTCCAGTCGCATGCAGCGCCGGTTGCAGACCTTCGGTCCCAGCATGTATGAGTAGCGCGGCGACGAGACTAAACAGCATCGGATAAGATTTTGATTTCAATTGCCCTCCTGGCTCGGAAACCTGCAAAAAATTCAATCACGACCTCAGAGTGTCATTGCATTTCGCCTCGTTACTTTTGGGGCAACGCCAGCTTTGCCGTAAACACGCGTGTGCCCGTC
Organism: Blastocatellia bacterium; assembly: GCA_036565725.1. Classification (GTDB taxonomy): domain Bacteria; phylum Acidobacteriota; class Blastocatellia; order RBC074; family RBC074; genus JAJVID01. Next base: position 318 of record DATCXQ010000658.1, on the reverse strand, counting down.
CATGCGAAGACGAGTTCGCCGCCGGCCCGCGCCATCTGCGGAAACCCATTTGAACGCGCAGTCCCGGAAGGCGCGACTGTGATGGACTCATCGAGTTTGCCATCCGGCCTGACGCGCCGCACGCGCACGGCGCCGCCTTCGGGCAGCTTTTCGAGCCAGCAGACCATCGCGCTGCCGTCGTCCAGCAACAATACATCCACACGGCCGGCCGGATTGCCATCGTCTATCGCTATCGGCTGACTGAAGCTCTCGCCCGCATCGCCGGAAAAAGCCACCTTCACCCGTGAAATTTTATCGGCTCCCGTGAACCACGCGACC
>DATCXQ010000650.1:0-3522 GCA_036565725.1 Blastocatellia bacterium | reverse complement strand
AGCGTCCCGCGTCTCAACGCGCACACGCTGCCCAAACTGTTTCCGCAACTCGACCAATTCGCGCTCTTCCACAGCCGTCAAGTCGCGGTCAGCAGCCTCGGTCAGAAAACTTGGCTGGACCAATGGTTCTGGCGCGAAAATGATGGTATAGGTTCTGATGCTTGCGCCAGGCTCAACCTTGATCCACTTATCCTGTTGTGGCGGGAAGCTGTATTCGGTTCCCGCATCGAGTAGGTTGCCATTCACGCCCCATTCCTGATTCGGTTGCGCGGTCAAAAACGCGGCTCGCCCCCCTCGCTCGCCCGGCGCGATGATATAGAGATAGCCCCTCCGGCTAGGCGTGAAACGAAACTTCAAGAATCGGCCTCTAACGACCGGATTTTCGCCAGCGACGCGCTCTGCTCTCCCAGTCCTTGACTCCACCTGTAAGTAGTATTGCATAGCCTCGAATGGCTTGGACGCCGGCGTCGAACCGTCGGGGCGTGCGATGGCGGTTTCTCCCACCGGCGTATCAGCCGCGCTCGAACCTGACAAAGTATTTAAGAGCCAATACGCCAGGGCGGCAATCACCGAAAGCAAAAGGCACAAAGCAATGTACACTCCCCTGGCGCCTCCCCAACGGACCCATGCAAAAGCGGCGCCCTTCTCTTTAACGCCAGGCGCCGGAGACGGCGCAACAATCAGCCCGGCGTTAGTGACTGCCGAGACCGAGGATTTCGTCGCGCCGAGGCTGCCGATCACCCGGTCTTCACCCAGGAAATCGCTCTCCATCCATGGCCTGTTAATAGAGGTTGTGATGGGGTAATTATCCGTCGCTTGCGGCTGGACCGCCGCTCGCAATGCCCGGCGCATCTCTGTTGCGGTCGCCGGACGTTCACCAGGAAGCTGGGCCAGGGCGCACGTGAGCACGGCGGCGACTGCATCCGGCACTTGCCCGTTCAGTTGATTGGCCGATAGCAATGAATCCGGCTGCCGCTCCAGCGCCGCCGCTGCGCGAGTCAGCGCGTCAGTCGGGATGCACCCCGTGATCAAGCGGTAGATGGTCGCGGCCAGCGCGTAAAGATCACTGCGCGGATCGGTTCCCGTACCCAGAATCTGCTCCAGCGGCGCATAATGGTACGTGAAACCAGGCAGGCTATTGACCTTACTCTCGTCCATCTGGGGCATCTCGGCCGCCGCCCCCTTGGCCAGCCCGAAATCGAGCAAAATGATGTCGCCCTGCTCGGTTAATTTCAGGTTCTGTGGCTTGATGTCTCGATGGACAACCGGCGGCTGATGACCGTGCAGGTATTCGAGCGCATCGAGCAGTTGATCAGCCCAGCGCAGAACCTGGTTTACGGCGAAGGCTTCGCCGGTCTCCTGTATCTTTTCATCCAACAGTTCATCCAGGTCTTTTCCGGGAAACAACTGCATCACCAGATACTGCGCTTCCCCTTCTGTGAAATGATCCGTAACATGCGGCAATACCCGATGTCGCAGCCGATGCAACAACCCCGCTTCGCGCGCAAAAGCTCGTCGAAATTCCTCATCAGTGAGGAAAGCCTCCTTCACCGCAACCCGGCTGTGAAACCGCAGGTCCTCGGCCAAGTAGACCCTCCCCATCCCGCCTCGTTTGAGCGGAGACAAGATCCGATAGCGGTTCTGCAGCACGGTGTCAGCGGCGAGTTCGTGAGTTTCCATCATTATGCCGGCGCGCGGCGCCAAGTCTCAACGCCGTCCTATATCCTTATCGTTTGCCTTCCAGGTTCGCCCACTCGCCCGACTGGATGAAGCTCGCCCAGTAGAACGGATGACGACGTCCTTTGCCTTTGAGCATCTCCAGTTGCACTCGCCTCAGCCCATCGCCGCGACCCTCGCCGCGACGTAACCCTTTGTAGTACTCGGTCATAAAGTCCCGCGCACCCAGATCAGAAACCGGCCACAAACTCATCACCTGCGTCTCCGATCCGGCCAGCGACAGCGCACGCCTCAGTCCGAAAACACCTTCACCGTTCCTCACCTCGCCCACTCCCGTGTCGCAGGCCGAGAGCACGACCAGCTTCGTCCCCCATAAATCCAGCCCCGCTGCTTCTAAGGCCGTCAGGACGCCATCGTCCCCTTGATCGGCGCGGCCCAGTCTCAGGTTGACTCCCGCCAGCGCCAGTCCTGAACGCAGCAGTGGATTCTCAACCGGCTGGTTAGAGGGATCCACGGACTGGACTGTACCCGCGCCCAAGTCGCGCGCGCCAACTAGCCTGATCTCTTGATCCCGGAGGAAAAATCCATGCGTTGCCACGTGGAGAATGCCCGGACTGTGGAGTTGCTTGAGCGCGGCCTCGGTGGCCTGCCCTCCGGTAAACACTGTGGCCTGGGGCAGTATCGTTTTGAGCGCCCGCGCTTCGCCCGCCGTCCCTTCCAAGGGGGGGAAATAGACTTGAGACAGGTTGGACTTCGAGCCAGCGGATTGCGGAAGACCTGTTGGAAGCCCGACGTCTCGGCGCCTTGACGCGATTGTGTTCTCCGCGGCGCCGTAATCGGGATCGGCCACAATTACCGTGTCCTGGTTGTCAGGCCGGCGCACTGGCGACCGAAGCAGGTCGCGCCCGCTCATCAGATAACTGATCGAGTAATCTTCGACCAGGTAGCGGCCCTGCCGGTCGACGAGCGCGGCGAATGGAACGAGGTTGAGCCGACCGTCGGGCGCGATCAGCAGGCGACGGGGGGCGCCAAACCCCGACTGCGCTAAGGCCAGCACAGGTCGCATCACTTTCTCATCCACTACGCGCGCCAGTCGCTTGACGTCCGTCCGGCGCGGGTCGCGCAGCGCCTGTCGCCAGGAAGTTATAGCGCGGTCGATCGGCGCGGCTTCGCCGAGGTCTGTCCATTTCGGCTGGCCTTGCGCAGCCAGCAAATAGGCAAGGTAACGGGGCGGCAATTTGTTCTTATCGTTCCGCGGATCTTGCGGCGTGTAGATGGCAAATTCGACCAGGACGCTGCCGGCGGGGAGGGCCGACTGGACGGCGGCTAGCGTGACCGGTTGCGCTTGCGCGTGAAAATCGGGGCGGCGAGCGCTCAAAGCCGATTCTAACTCCTCAACTCTATCTTCTAGCGATTCAAGTCGCGCCTTATAGGTCTCAGGCACATCCGTCCCGGAGTCTTTGAGCATGAACACGGCCAACTGTGAGCGGGCCTCGGCGAGTTGGTCGAAGAGCGCCTGGTCCTCGGGCGCCGCACGGCGTCGCAAAGCGCCGATTGTATCGGCCATCACATCAAGTCCGCGCCCTTTCCGGCGGAGCAGAGTCGTGAAAGCCAGGTCGAGCGCCTGAGGGTCATGCGGGAGGGCTCGGCTATGAAGCGAGAGTGTGAAATCAGTCTGTTTCGAGAAGATGGCGAGGTAAGCGAGTTTCTGTCGTTCAGAGCCGATGGCGAGATGGCGCGCAAGGTTGCCTTCGCCGACGGAGTTGGCGCGGGCCTGAACTGCAACGGCTTGAGCAAAATCGCCTTTTGCAGCGTAGAGGACGGCCATCTGGTCAAGAAAATCTA
>DATCXQ010000647.1:0-2999 GCA_036565725.1 Blastocatellia bacterium | reverse complement strand
CACCACGCGCGTAAGCAAGCGGCTGAACGATGAGACAACCGCTTGCTTACGCGCGCGGTACTGTACCGGTTTGTCCCCTATTTTTTTGCCCACTCTGGGTTCAATGCGCCAAAGTCGCACCCGATGTCTTTGCCGTCGCTGCCGGCCTTTTTATAAGGGCTGGTCGCCGCAAGGCGGTAATCTCCTCCGGCCAGATCGACGAATCCCACCAGACTGAGAAGCAGAGGCAGAAAGTTATCAGCCGGGTAAATGATTCCTGACGGAACTCCCACGATGACGTTTTTCCTGAAGTCGTATCCGGGGAAGTAAAATCCGAGCGAGTCCAGGCCTGGGCTGCGATCGCTGCCCAGTACGCCGTAAAGATTGCTACGCGCGATGTTGTTGCGAAAAACGAATCCCCGGCTCGACGCGCCGTCGGCGAAAATGAGCGAGCCTCTATGAAAGATCGTGTTGTGATCGAAAGTGATGTTGACTGGACCTCCGACGAGTTGCGCGAACCTGCCGTCGGCCGGCCCGTGGGTTGCGCTACCCCATTTATCGCCGTCAATGTCGTCAACCAGATTGTTCTTGATCAGGATTCGCTGCGAAGGCTGGCTCGGCGAGCTATCATCCGGCCCCGCTATGTTGAAGCCGCCGCCCGAATGACGCACGACGTTGTTGGTGAAAGTCACGTCCTGAACCGTGGCCCACGGCGCCACGCCGTCTTCGCCACGCGGCGTGAAGAGGATGGCGAAGCCGTTCTGCGCGTCCGCCCAGTTGTTTTCAAAGACGTTTTGATCTATCAGCAACCGCTGGGCGTTTTTCAGCTCGAAAAGATTCTTGATCGACCAGGGCCTTCCGGCGTAAGTGGGATGCCCCTTCTTCCACGAGAGCGGCTTATAGACATGGTTCAATCGGAACTCGACGTCGGACGTGATCAGGTTCTGAATCGTAGGCTTGGCCCCGCCGAACATAACGTTCTCCCCCGCGCCTTCCAGGTAGTTGTTGACGATTTTGAACGGCCCCGGTCCGTTCCATCCGCAAATCGCCTGCGTGTCGAATCCTTCGCCGTGGCAGTTCGAAATGTATGAATCGATCACCGCCGCGCGGGCGCAGTTGAGCATAACGCCGCGCTGAACGGCGCCGGCGTCATTGCCATGAATATAGCAACGGCCAATGATCAGATCGTGCGGCGCCTGATCAGGCGAAGTCTGACCGGCGTCAAACGCGACCATGTTGTAAATGTCCTTGCCCTCGGCCACGCCAAATTCGACTCCGATGAACCGGTAATGGTGGGCGCCCTTATCCGTATACACCACCGGGCTGGAATCCGGGCTGATCAATTTGGGCATGATCGCGCTACTGGCCGGAGTGATGCGCGTCCCCGGCGGCGGCAAATTCTCGTCCGCCGCAGAGGTGCGGATAACGATCCAACCCGTACCGCTCTTGTTGGGCAGCCGGAAATTGCCGGTGAAGGTCGCGCCGGCTTGAAGCATGATCACATCGCCAGGCTGCGCCTGATCGATCGCCGCCTGGACGACGCCGCCCGCCGCTACATTGATGGTCTTACCTGTCGGCGCTACGTAAGTCGTATCCAGAAAAACGCGAGGAGGTTCCGGCTCGCCCGGAGGGAGCGTCGCCGGGCGGGGTTGATTCACAACGGGTTCGACATTGGTGGTTTCGACCCGAGTGGCCACAGGCCGCCGTGGGCAACCCTTCATGGCCCCGAAGAAACAAACCGCCGATATTACAAGCGGCGCCATCACGATTTTTTCGATCCGTTTCATAACCATCTCTTCTCACGCGTTAGACTGTTAGCCACAGAGGGCACAGAGGACACAGAGAAATCATTATGTCCTCTGTGCCCTCTGTGCCCTCTATGGCTATTCATCCATCCTGCGCGGTCACGTATTCGCGAATTTCATCCAGCCGCGATTCCCAACTTTCGCCGCGCATCGCCTCGCTGCGCTCCGCTCTCGGCCCGGGGTCGAGCAGCGCCCGCTCGACCTCGAACAAAAAGCTTTCGCGATCTCTTCCGATGCGGCAGCGTCCGATCGCCTCCACTTCGGGGATCGCGGTCGAAACCACCTGCAAGCCCGCCGCCAGATACTCGCGCGCCTTGAGCGGGTTCGCGTTCAACGTCAGCTCGTTGACGCGGAACGGCATCAATGCGACGTCGAAGCCTTTGCAATAGGCGGGGAGCGCGCCGTAGCTCTTGCGCCCGAGCAGATGGACGTTGGGCAGGCTTTCGAGCAACGAAACGTCGGTCGTCGCCTTGCCGATCGCCACCAGCGACCCCGTCGAAAAACGCTCGGCCACGCTCGCCATCAGTTCTACATCCACCCAGTCGGCGATCAACCCGAAGAAGCCGATCACCGGACGAGGAAGGCGCGATATCTCTTCCGGCACGACGGTCCCGGGGTCGAGCGCGCGGCGAAAATGCGCATAATCGACGCCGTGCCGGACGAGCGCCGTGCGCGGGTTGAAGGGCGCTTTCGATTGGTAGAGTTCGTCGGACGAGACGATCACTAAATCTGAGCGCCGCATCAGTCGCGTCTCCAACTCGGCGAGCGCATTCGAGTCCACGCCCGTAAAGGCCGTGTACTCATCTACGCAGTAATAAATGACCGTCTCTTCACCCAACTCGCCCGCAATCACCGAGGCCGCCGGATTGAAGACCCAGTTGATCACGTCCTTGAAGCCGAGCCGGCGCATCGCGCGTTTGACCTGCCAGCGCAGAAACCCGCGGTTGAAGGCGCGAACGCTCGAATTGCCGTAAGCGGGGATCGCCAGCGGGTTGAGCGTGAAGATGTTCGGCTCGACCTCCCGCAGCGGACTTGCCGCCGCCGCCAGCTTCCAGAACGCCCTGCTCAAATCGGCCTTGGACGCGGTCGGCGTTCGGTAGCCGATGGAATTGACCCACAGCACGCGGTTGTCCCGCGCCATCAGCCGCATCAGATGCGTCTTCGACAGCGGATCGCCGTTCCAGTCGTGGCTGAAACAGAGCATGTCTCTGCCGC
>DATCXQ010000634.1:0-9945 GCA_036565725.1 Blastocatellia bacterium | reverse complement strand
CCATTGCCGATGTGTTGGACGACTATGATGTCGATACTATACGACGATTCGCCCAATTGATTGACAAAACCGTCGGCTTGCTTGTTCAAGCCGAGCCGGAGGTCTGATTTGTTCAAAGAACTTGTGAATAGATTAATGGCTCACGCTCCCCGTACTGTAACTATGATCGCTCCTCAAAAGTAAATTCTCGCCGCGAACTGTATCTGGCGCGGGTCCTCCGTGCCGGTAATCACGCCGAAATTGGCCGCGCCGAACGCGGTCCCGGGCGTTTGGAAATTCGCCCGGTTGAAAACGTTGAACGCCTCGGCCCGAATCTGGAGCCTGGCGTTCTCGGTGAAATGGAAGTCGCGCTGCAGCGACAGGTTGGTCGTGAAATAGCCCGGCCCGCGCAGGTTCGGCAGCGTGCGCGGCGCATCGCCGAAGGCGTAAGGCGCGGGTTGCGCGAAGGCCAGCGGGTTGAAATATCGCCGGATGCGATCCGCCTTCGAGTCGGCCGAAGTATTTACGTCGCCCACGACGTTCGGGCGCAGGCTGTTGAACGCCAGCCCCTGCAGCGATGCATTTGTCGCGCTGATCGAAATCGGAAACCCGCTCTGCGCCTGGGCGATGACGTTGACTGAAAATCCGCCGATGAGCCTGGCCAGGGCGCCTTCGCGGACGAAGCGGCGGTCGTGGCCGAAAGGCAATCGCCACGTCATGTCGCCGATGAAGCGATGCGTGACGTCGAAGTTTGAGAGCGATTTGTCGGCGCGGCGGTTGTGATAATCCTGATAATATTGAATCTGGATCGTCTGGTTGTTGAGCGACATCGAGCTGAGGTCGTCGATCGATTTCGAGAACGAGTACGCCGCGCTGAAAGTCAGCCCTTCGCCGAACCGCCGCCAAGCCGTCAACTGAAATGAGTGATAGCTCGAATGCGACTCGTTCTGGCTGTAGGAAACAACGGCGCCGAACTGCGGAAAGGGGCGCAGCAACTGCGCGACAGTGACCGTCGAACGACCGAGAATTGAAGTCGCCGGCGGCCGCTGATCAACCGGCATCGTCAGGAACGGATTCGGCGCGGTCAGATTGCCAAGCGGCGCGCCGTTCACGATTTTGCTTGCGACGGCCAGCGCTTCGGGCGAAAGTTGATTGATGTCCGTCGCGCCGCTCAACAATCCTACGCCGGCGCTTCCAGCATAAGCCGCCTCGATTATGATCGCGCCCGGCAATTCGCGCTGGACGTTTAAATTCCACTGGCCTATGTAAGGCTGTCTGATGTCGCGCAGCCGCGCCGGAATGGACTGTTGACCGAAGCCGGTCAGCGGCCCCAGGTAAGCGTTGGCTGGTTGCGCGATCCCGGACGGGAAAGGATTGCTCAGGTTCGTTCCGGGCGTCGGGCTGACGCCGTTATTGAGCGACGCGATGAATCCAGTCTCGGCCAGATCGGCCATCGCGGCGGTCACGTTGTTAAACCCTCCGCCCCCCAACGGCGCGTAAAAGATCGCGCCGCCCGCGCGAATCACCGTTTTCTCGTTCAGCATGAAGGCCAGCCCCACACGAGGCCCGACGTTGTTATAGTCGCGGTCATAATTTTCACGGTTCTTCACGCCGCCACGTCCCACCGGCGTCACCACGCCTTGCAGTGGAATCGTTCGCGTCCCCAGCCCCGTCGCCGCCGGAAACGTGACGGTGATTTGAGACGCCGGAAACTGCGCCTGCGGATCGAAGTTCGACAGGCGATTGAATCGCTCAGTGTTCGGCGTTTCGAATTCCCAGCGCAGACCGAGGTTGAGCGTCAAACGGCCGTTGAACTTCCAGTCGTCCTGCGCGAAGACCGCATAGTATTTGCTCTGAATCGCTGGCTGCGGCGCGACGCCCAGACGCCCCGAAGCCGGATTGCCCAACAGCATCGATGCGACGGCGTCGCCCGTCTGCGGCGTCGCCTCCGCCGGAACGCGCTGCGTGAAGCCGCGCGAGAAGGTGAAATTGCCCGCCGGGTCGTCGGGGCGGTAGTTGTACATCCGATAGACTCGCTCGTTCGCGCCCAACTTAATCGAATGCGCGCCGCGCACCAGGCTCAGGTCCTGGTTGAGACTCGCGACGTCCTGATTGTTGTGATAGAAGCCGAAATTGCGCGGCGGGCCGAGCGAAGCGTAACCGTTCGGGTTGAATGTCGGAAAGATTCCCGTATCGTCCGACGCGCCGGCGATGTAAGACGGCAGGCCAAGCGAAGTCGCGTCGAAGCCGCGCGAGAAATGGGTAGCGTCGTTGTTGAAGCGCGTGAATCCGGCGTTGAGATGCAATACGATCTTCGGCGTCAGTGTGTTGACGTAGTTGACCGCCCACGTGCCCGGCACAGACGATTGTTTCGGGTTCTGTATCGGCGAAGCGACGCTGGTCGGGAACGGGCCGGAGTTCTCCAGGATGTTGTGGTCCTTGATGACGCGTCCGAAGATTTGCTGCGTCGCGGAGAGGTTGTAATCGATCCGCGCCGTGATCTGATAGTTGTCGGTCGTCGCGAGCGTGTTCGCCACGTAGTTGTTGCTGAAGCCAAGCCCGTTGGAGTTCTTCACGCCGGCGGCGTTCGGCCGCGGGTAGTAAGCCAGCGCGGCCCGGCCTATGGGATTGATCAGCGATTCCGGAATGACGTTGTTGGCGAAGGCCACACGCGAGCCTGCGCCGGGCTGGCCCGCCGGGACGACCGATCCGGGGACGTAAATCTGCCCGATGCGCGCCGGAATCAAATCGCCGTTCGTATCAACGACAGTCACGCCCGGAATCACTTCGCCCAGCAATTCCGAAAAATCGCCGTCGCGCATCTTCACTGTCGGCGCGGTTGACGGTTGTTGCCGCGACTGCGAGATGCGCAGCGCCTCGTAGTTGAAAAAGAAGAAGAGATTACCCCTCTTGGTGAACGCCTTGCCGCCTTCGCCGAAGCTCGGCAGGTAGGCGGGACCGCCCAGATTGCCGCCGAATTGATTGAACCGCAGCTTCTCTTTCACACCGTTCGGGTTGGCGTTGACGAAGAAGCTGCGCGCATCGAGCGCGTCGTTGCGCAAGTATTCGAAGAGCGTCCCGCGCAGTTCGGCCCCGCCGGAGCGGGTCGAAAAGTTGAGCGCGCCTCCGCCCGTTCGTCCGTACTCCGCCGGAAACGAATTGGTTAATATCTGGAACTCCTGCACTGCGTCGGGCGAAGGCCGCAACGAGATGCGGTTGTCGCCCTTGTTGGCCAGAGGTATTCCGTCCACGAAAGCTTCGGTATTGAGCGTGCGCCCGCCGTTGATTGAAATCTCGCCCGAAGCAGTCAGGTCCGGATTCGCGCCGCGCGAGCCGGGCGCCGTGGCGACGCCGATTTCGAGTTGAGCGAGTTGGAAGACGTTGCGACCGTTGAGCGGAAGCGCGTCCACGCGCTGGCGTCCGACAATGCCTCCGAGCGAGCCGGCGCTTGTGTCGAGACCAGCCGGCTCCGTGGCCACAATGTTGACCGTCTCTTTCACGTCGCCCGGCGCGAGCCTGATGTCTAGATCGAGCGCCTGCCCGACTTCGATCTGCAGGCGCGGCTGGCGATGGATTTTGAACCCGTCGGCCTGCGCTTCCAGCGCGTAGAATCCAGGCTCGACGAAGGTAAAGGTGAAATGGCCGCCTTCGTCTGTCGTGAAAGTCTTTTGAAGATTGGTCGCTGAGTTCGTCAGCGTAACGACGGCGCCGGGGATCGCATTGCCGCCGGCGTCGCTCACGACTCCTTTGAGCGTCGCCGTCGCGGTTTGCGCGTTGACGTTCGCTCCCAACGCCAGGAGCGGCGCGATCGTCAATAGACTGAGTAAACGAATGTAGGATCTTTGCATATAGGGCCTCCCTGGAAAATCAGTTTGTAGTTCCGCCTTTAGGCGGAAAGGTCGGCTACAGATCCATTCCGCGATACCAAACGCTTCCGCCTAAAGGCGGGACTACAAACTGCCGACATTCGCCGGTCGCTCAGCCGGAACTTCGAAAAAGCGCGGCGGGCCTTGCGGACCCGCCGCTTAAGGAGTCCATCAACTAAGCGCCAGCTATGGAATTAACTCGACGAAACTTGTTAGAGGCGGCGGCGGGAATCGAACCCGCGTATAAAGGCTTTGCCGGCCTCGGCCTTCCCACTTGGCTACGCCGCCTGAAAACCCTGTCGCGGCAAAAAGTGAAACCCGCTGTCAGATCGGAGTCTGACAGCGGGTTTCAGCAGGAGGTTCATTTTCGGACGACCTCTCACTCCCTCAAATCAGGCTCCGCGCTCATTGCGCCGAGACAAGGACAGGGACAGGGGCGACAACATTTGCCACTTGCCGTTTGATATATGCCGTTTGTCATTGTCAGAAGTCCTCCGAAGTCGATGTCCGTTTCCCGCCGGTTTATTCGTCCTGCGCGTGTTTTCTCGCATACTCCATCAGCCAGAGCAGGCAGAAAGATATGACGGCCAGCGCCAGAACCATCGCGTAGGCGCCCACTTCGTTGCGGTCGTCGAGCGAGCGATAGATGTAGAGCGTGGCGGTCTCGGTGAAGCGCGTCACTCCGCCCCCGACCACCAGCACCGCGCCGAACTCGCCCACGGCGCGGGCGAAGGTGAGTGAGACGCCATAGAGCAATCCCCAGCGGATGTTTGGCAGCGTGACGCTCCAGAAAGTGCGCCAATAGCCAGCTCCCATCGTGTAGGCCACGTTCTCCTGCTCCTGTCCGACGTGCCTGAGCACCGGCGCTACCGCGCGCGCGACGAACGGCAGCGAGATGAAAGTCGTCGCCATCAGCATGCCGGGCAGCGCGAAGACGACCCGCAGATTCAGAGAGTCAATAAGGCTCATGAACCATCCGTTTCTGCCGAACAGCAAAATTAACGTGAACCCGGCGATCACCGGCGAGAACGCGAACGGCAGGTCTATCAGTCCGTTCAAAGCGCGCCGGCCCTTGAAATCGTCGCGCGTCAAGACCAGCGCGACCACGAGGCCGAAGACGGTGTTGAGCGCCGTCGCGGCTAAACTCAGGAGCAGCGTCAGCCTCAGCGCGTTCACCGCCTCTGGCGAAGCGAGCTGCCGCGCCATTGCGCCGAAGCCCGAAGAGAGCGCGCCCCACACGATGGCGAGCAACGGCCCGGCCATCAACGCCATCGGGTAAAGAATCGCGAGGGCGACCAGCGCCCATTCGAATCCCCTCGGACGTTCGGCCCGCTTGCGCGTCCCCGGCGGCGGTTCGATCCCTGCGCTATCCTGCGCCATGTTCTCCTCCGCGTTTCTTCTGCATCCAATCCACCAGCAACATCAGCGTGAACGAAAGCGCCAGCAGCATGATGGAAACGGCGCTCGCCCCCATCTGGTTCTGGGACTCGATTTGCCCGAAGACGTAGACCGGCGCGGTCAGCGTGCTGCGCGGGATGTTGCCCGCCACCACCACTATCGATCCGAACTCACCCAGCGCGCGCGCGAAGCTGAGCAGCGCGCCGCTGACGATCGCCGGCGTAATCATCGGCAGAATGACCCTGGTGAACGTCTTCCAGCGCGACGCGCCCAACGTCCACGCGGCCTCCTCCTGCTCGCGCTCGATCGCCATCAAGACCGGCTGCACGGAGCGGATGACGAACGGGTAAGTGATGAAGAGCAGCGCCAAAACTATCCCCGGCTGCGCGAAGATGATTTGCGCGCCGCGCGCTTCAAGCCAGGCCCCCAACGTCCGCTGCGGGCCGTAAAGCAACACCAGCATCACGCCCGTCACCAGCGTGGGGATGGCGAACGGCAGATCGATCAGACTGTTGAGCAGGCGGCTGCCGAAAAATCTGTAGCGCGTCAGCACATACGCCGTCAGCGTCCCCATCACCGCGTTGATAAGAGTCATCACCGCCGCCGCGAATATAGTCAGCCTGACTGCCGCGAGCGCGACCGGATTGGTGATCTCCGCCCAGAACTTCACGACCCCTTCGCGCAACCCGTGCTCGAATAGGACGGCCAAAGGGAGCGCGATCATCACGCCGAGCCAGATCAAAGCCACGACTCGCAAACTCCACCTACCCCATGGAAGAGGCGCGACCGAGGTGGGACTGTATGTCTGTGCGCGCGTCGCGTTCATGGCGTTGTGTGCAAATCCTCAAAGCTTTTCGTGTAGACCCCGTTCGGGCCGAAGACGTCTTGCGAGACTTTCTTCCAGCCGCCCAGAAAATCTATCTTCCAAACGTCGCCGGCCGGTTGAAACTGCGCGGCGACCTCTTGCGCCGTGGCCGCTTCCGCGGGCCGCAAACCGTATTTTGCGAAGACGCGCTGCGCGTCCCGAGACCAGAGGAAATCGATAAACCCTTCGGCCACCCGCCGGACGCCGTGCTTGTCAACGTAGGCGTCGACCAACGCTACGGGATTCTCAATCAGAATCGTCGAGCGCGGGATGACGTAGTCATACTTCTGCCCCGCCTGGCGTCCGACCAGAACTTCGTTCTCGTAGGTGACCGCGACGTCGCCGACGCCTTTCTCGAAATTGGTGATCGATTCGCGCGCCCCTTTATCCATGATTGAGACATTCCGCAACACGCGTTCAAGAAACTCCCGCGCGCCGCGCGGATCGCCTTTCGGGACGCCCGTGTAGCCGCGCAGAGCGGCGCCGTAAATGGCGGCGATGTTCCACTGCGCGCCGCCCGAAGTCTTCGGGTCGGGAGTCAAGACCTTCAGACCTGGCCTGGTTAAATCAGCCCAGTCGCGGACGCCAAGCGGATTGCCCGGTCTGACGGCGATGACCACCAGCGAAGTGGAAACGATCCCACGGTATTGATTCGCCTGCCAGTCATGCCGGATCAAGCCGGCCTCGGCGATCCTGGTCACGTCGCTTTCCAGGGAAAGCGCCGCTATGTCCGCCTCGAAGCCGCTGGTGATGGCGCGCGACTGCGCGCCGCTGCCCTGATACGACTCTTGAAATTCGACCTCCTGCCCGGTCTTCGCCTTCCAATGTTTCTGAAATTCGGGAATGATCGCCTTGCTGTAAGCCTCGCGCGGCGCCGTATAGGCCCCGAGCGTCAGCGTCGCCTCGCCGTCGGAATCGGACGGTCCTCCGCACCCCGCCAAGAACGATAGCGCAAGGAAAATAAACACAGGAAAACGCAGAATACGCTCTAGGAGCAGACATGTGTGTCTGCCACGGATTGGGCATACAGGCGCCCGCCGGGACAGACACACATGTCTCCCCCTACGATGATTTGCGAATCTCTCTAAAGAGTCGCGCATTTTCGAACGGTTTCCATTCTGTTTCGGCATCACGTCTCTCGCGTCGCAGTTCGCGCAACTCCTATGTAATTGCTAGGAGTTACATTGAGACTAATATTTACGACCTGGGGAATAACCGCTTTATAAGGGGAGATTACTTACGGGAAGATTTCAGGCTAACCAGATTTGTCCGGTTAGCCGGCGTACAGAGGTCTGCGATGGTGGTTTGGTCAAGGACGCCGATGAGCGCGGCCCGCGCTCTGGCCCAAAGCGTCTTCAACCCGCAGGAAGGCTCGAATTCACATGGCTCGTAGTCGTAAGAGCTGACGCACCCCATCGGGGCGAGCCTGCCGTCGAGAATCCGGATGACTTCGCCCGCCGTGATCAGGGTCGCCGGACGCGCAAGACGATAACCGCCGACGGCGCCCATCTGGCTGGTCACAATCCCCGACTCCTTGAGCGTCTTGAGAATCTGTTCGAGATATTTGACCGGCACGTTCCACCGCTCGGCGATCTCACGCGCAGGTATCGCCTCGCGCCCGCTGGCGCCGGCGAGATGAATCAGCGCCCTTAACCCGTATTCGCTCTTGGTGGAAACGTTCACTGATGAACTCCTATCAAATGACTGGGAGTTTATACAGCAGAGCGGCTCGCGGCGTCAATAAGCTAGGCGCAAAAGTTTTGCGATGAATTTCTTTTTTCAATTTGATATTCGTCGTTGACTTATTGTGGAAGCGCGAATAGGCTGTCGCCTGGCGTTCGTATAAGCGTCCGATCGAGAAGCCGAACGATTTCTACCTCAACCTATGGCTGCTCATGACGCTGGATCGGCGCCAGAACGCTGTGATTTAACTTTCTCCCTCCTCCCGACCACCTTTTCCCGACCACCTTCTCCCGACTACCTTCTCCCTTTTCCCGACCATGGTCTTTTCCCATTAGATCAAATCTCCCTATGACGCCTAACCCGGATGCGACGTTTATTTCGCGGGGCAATTTACCGCAGGCTCTAACTTTGACTATGAGCCCTCGGTATAAAAATTGGTAGAACCGATACAGAAGAGAGGCTTTATCGAGGCGGCCTTATGTTAAGAGGCTGACTGGTTAGGGCGTAGCTGCGCGCGCCATCGGTCAGCCCGGTAATCAAATT
Organism: Blastocatellia bacterium; assembly: GCA_036565725.1. Taxonomy (GTDB): domain Bacteria; phylum Acidobacteriota; class Blastocatellia; order RBC074; family RBC074; genus JAJVID01. The sequence continues at coordinate 1,611 of DATCXQ010000634.1, read as the reverse complement.
AACAGGAGGGTAGGTATGACTGACAGAAAAAGATTCATTTCTCTTGCAATAGTTTTAGCATCGGTGGTCGTCGCCACGCTGACGCTCGTTGATTGGAGCCAGGCCCAACGATGGCAACCTCAGGAGCAAACTCAAGAGCGAACCCAGGATAAGGCTATTAACGAGCAGATCCATCGCAGCCTGCCGCAGTTGGGCGTGATATCCGACATCGGGCTGCTCGAAAACGTAGTGCGGATGATAGACGAGGGCAGGCGCACCTTCCGCTTCGACACCTTTGGTGACGAAGCTTTCTGGGGCGATACGCTCAGACTCCATCAGGCCATCGAGGGGGAGAAATTGGGCGGCGTGGGCCCCGGGATCAGTCCGAGAGCTGCGATTAACCTCGGATTAAAGGTGGACGTTGATCGCCTGCCAAAATCGCTGGTCTCTAAATATAGATCCCGTCAGCTGAATCTCGATGACCCCGCGGTCACCCTGGCCCTGCTCAAATTGCAGGCGATCGTGGGCGTGACTGGATTTTTCAACCACGACGGCAGCCTTCGGTCGGTGGGTTTACAGTGCGCCATTTGCCACTCGACGGTAAACAACTCGCTAGGTTTCGGCGTCGGCAGCATACTGGACGGGTGGGCCAATCGCGACCTCGACGTCGGGGCCTTATCGGCCCAGGCGCCCAATCTGCAACCCCTCGCCGAGATGCTGGAGGTTGACGCGCCTATGGTGCGCCGGGTGCTCAACAGTTGGGGGCCGGGAAAATTCGACGCCGAGTTATTCCTGGACGGCAAGGCGTTCAACCCGCAGCAGGTCTCCCACGGCGTTGTGACCGGCATGAACGTTTCGGGCGCGACCATGATACCCAACGCCTACGGGCTGGCAGGATTCAATCAGCACACCTGGACAGGCGCATGGGGCTCGGTAAGTTATTGGAATGCCTTCGCCGCCAATTTCGAACTGCGCGGGATAGGTACGTTCTTCGACCCGCGATTGGATAACGCCGATCAGTTTCCGATCGCGGCCAGAAACAATCTCGGCCATGTCCGAACCCCGCCGGATGAAGACAGGATCACCTCAAAACTGCCCGCGCTCCACTTTTATCAACTCGCCCTCCCCGCGCCAAAGCCGAAGGCGGGACGAGACTTTGCCGTGACAGCGGCCAGGCGCGGAGAAGCGCTCTTCGTCGGCAAGGCGCGTTGCAATGACTGCCACGTGAAGCCGCTCTGGACCGAGCCGGGGTGGAATCTGCACAAGCCCGAGGAGATCGGAATTGACAGCTTCCAGGCCGACCGAGGACCGGACCGAGTCTATAAGACGCAGAATCTGGCCGCCCTCTTCGTCCGCGAACTAGGTTTGTTCATGCGACCGGAAAACAAAGGGCGTTTCTACCACGACGGGCGTTTTAAGACTTTACTGGACGTGGTCAATCACTATGACATTCACTTCAATCTAGACTTGACTGACGGGGAGAAGCGCGACCTGGTTGAATATCTCAAGTCACTCTGATCAAAGCAGACCACATTGGAATCGGGGGCGCCCCACGAAGACGTGAAGGTCAGGCTACTGCTGCTGCGCTTTCGCGCCAGTATCGCTGCGGAGCGGATAATGCGGCAGTAGCCT
>DATCXQ010000627.1:0-2488 GCA_036565725.1 Blastocatellia bacterium | reverse complement strand
GTCCGCCGAGGTCGCGCAGAGTCTTCAACCGCCGCTCACCCAGTACGCGAGCGGTGTCTTCGGTGACGGCGCAGAAGACGCCGCCCACGTCGCCCGCGTCGTCTGGCGCGGGGCTGTAGGAAAAGGTGAAGTAAGTCTCCTCGGTGTAGCCATGCCGCTCCATTACGAGAAGGATGGATTCGTTCCACGTCGACCGGCCTTCGCGCATCACGACTTCGGATTGCGGGCCGACTACCGGCCACACATCGGCCCACACGTTCGGCGCAGACCGCCCTAAAGCCTGCGGATGGCGCGCGCCGAGCATCGGTATGTATGCGTCATTGTAGATATTGGTCAGTTCGCGCCCCCACCAGACAAACATCGGATAGCGCGAATTGAGCAGGATATTAACGGCGGTTTTCAAACTTTGCGGCCACGACTCTATCGGCCCGATAGGTGTCCGTGACCAATCCATCACACGAATCAATTCCCCCATCTCGCCGCCGCCAGTCAGCCAGTCTGCGCGCGCCGCCGCCATTGCCTTGTCACCTCCCCAATCCATAGACACCTCTTTACCACTAATCTAATACGATGTTTACACGTAACCCGCCTTCCGTCTATGTTCCGCGACGCATCGCACGCTACAATATTTTTATTCTCTCAGGACAACGATGTGCGAGATGAATGACTCTTCAGATTACTTTGTCTTTATTTAAACGAAAACCCGGCGGTGGTTTTTCGCACGTATATGCCCTGCTATACATTTTCAGGGAGGCTACGCATGGACAGAACAGGAAGATGCAGGGAAGGTGCGAGGCTCGCAAGGGCGATTGCCTCTAAGAGCGATTTTCAGCGTATCCACTCAAATGGTCTTGCGCTCAGCTTCAAGCCATTCACTAGAAATGCGGGGCAGTCGCGCGCCGTGATCCTGACCTTGTGCAAATCCCCGCGCCGCCTTCGCTCCATTCCTTGTAGAAGAATCCGCGATTACCGAACGGCGTCGAGAGCATGACGATGCGCCCGCCACTGACCGCGAGCATAAGCGCTTCGATCTCTGCAGGATCAGTCGAATTGGGGGCCCAGATCTTTATTCATCGGCGATGGCGCCGATTCTACGCAGCGCGCTACTCGGAGGCAAGAGCTAGCGGGCCGCCGCGAAGCTTGAAGAAGCGCTCTGCGCGGACGATGACGAACAGAACAGGGCCATACGGCAGGCGGCGCGGCAGGGGATGGCTGATGCCCTGGATGAGGCCGATGCTATTCAGAACGCGGTCGCTGCTTTCGGCGGAGGTTATTCCACGAGTAACGGAGGAAGTGGAACGCCGCGTGAGATGACCGCGCAGGAGAAGATCGAACTCGCAATGCGCGTCATGCGCTCGCCGAAGCTCAAACTGATCGCCGAGATGTGCGGCCGATTCACCCGCATCGCCATGAGCGTTCAGAAGAGCAGGGTCAACCATCCGCCGAGTGAGATCACCTCGATCACGATCGGCAATGACCTCGCTCATTTATTGCCCGGCGAGGTGGCCCTCCTCGGCGACCCTGATCTTGAAGACCTCTTCTACCTCAAATTCGCAGAGCGGCGACTGCTGCAATACGAACTCGAAGGGAGAGAGTCCGAGGGGCGCGGGCCGATCATTCTGGCGCTGGACGAATCCGGATCAATGTCGGAGACCTTGGGCGGCGTCGTCAAAGAGGCATGGAGCAAATCGGTGATGCTCGGTCTGCTGGCCATTGCGCGTCGTCAGAAACGCGATCTCGCGGTCATTCATTTCTCTGGGCCGGGTCAATTGCAGTCCGGCGTCTTTCCGAAGGGCGAGTGCTCTCCGCTAGAGCTGATCGACGCGGTCGAATTCTTCTTCTTCGGCGGAACGGTCTTTGATCGGTGGATGGAAGAGGCGGCGGGGTTCGTCGATCAAGACCGCTTCGATCGGGCCGATGTCATTGTAATCAGCGACGGCATCGCCTCCGTTTCAAAACGAACCGAGGCCGAGTGGTGGAAAAGAAAAGCGGAACGCAGGATGCGCTGTTACGGCGTCCTGATCGGAGAGGCTCGGGGACTCGAAGTCCTCGGCCGTATCAGTGACGCTGTGATGACGCTCGATGATCTCAAGCAGGACCAGGACGTCCTGGAAACAATCTTTTCCATCGGAGGTAACGATCATGCCGCAGACGAATGCAATCTATAATCTGGCCGCCGTTGAAGCCTCGATCGAACAGGTTCCGGTCGTCGGCTACACCGTGTTGTGGCGGCTGCACGGTTTGAGGGTGAAACACGACCAGCTTAAGGACGCTCTCGACCGTGCGGGTTTTCTGGAATTCCTTCCCGACCCGCCGACGTCGCGTAAATCGCTCCGCCGAGCCCTTCAGGTTACTGCTGGCGAACCCCTACAGCCGGGCCCCATTAGCTCTTGAAGGAGAGATGTGGCGTCGACCCGATTTGGGATTGCCCCAACATAGATGGCGATGGCGGTTCATGCCGCCTTTTGTCGCCATCCTTGCCTTGTTG
>DATCXQ010000620.1:0-3651 GCA_036565725.1 Blastocatellia bacterium | reverse complement strand
CGGCTGTCGCCACGGCTCCGACCCGCAATTTCCCGCCCTTCCCGCGATCGGGAGCGAACCAATGCTCCAGCCAGGTCAGAGTAAGATCCGCGACGAGCGCGAGCGCGGCCGCCGGTATCGCGCCCGCAAGAATCATCACGCTGTCGACGCTCGCCACGCCGCGAAAGATGTACTCGCCCAGGCCGCCCGCGCCGATCGCCGCCGCAATCGTCGCCGTTCCCACGCCGACCACCGTCGCGACGCGCACGCCGGCCAGGATCGCTGTCCGCGCCAGCGGCAACTCGACTTGATAGAGCAGCTCCCGGCCAGTCATCCCCATCGCCAGCCCGGCTTCGCGCGCCGACGGATCGATGCTCTTCAACCCGCTCGCCGTCGTCCGAATTACCGGCAGCAGCGCGTAAAGAATCAGCGCGATCACAGCCGCCTTCGCGCCGATCCCGCCGATGAGAGGCATCGGGATCAGAAACCCGAACATCGCCAGGCTCGGGATCGTCTGCACTACGTTCGCGAGGCCGACCAGCGGCGCCCCGACCCGTGGGTTGCGATAAGAGACGACGCCGAGCGGCACGCCCACCGCGACGGCGATGCCCGTCGAAGCCGCGACCAGCGCCAGGTGGCGAAAAATCGCGTCCAGAAATTCCCTGCTATGATTGAGCCAAAATTCGATCAGTCGCATAAGACGTTCAGACGGGATTGACGGGATTTTTCAGGATTTTATAGCCAATCCTGAAAAATCCCGTCAATCCTCTCCGGTTTCGATTTTTGGTAAGGAGTCAATGAAGATTTTCACTTCCGGATTGTTCGACCGAATGATTTCGGTGGGCGTGGCGAAGGCGGCGAGTTTGCCTCCGGACAGCACGCCGACTTTGGTCCCTAGCGAAAACGCCTCGCCCATGTCGTGTGTGACGCAGACAACGGTCTTGCGGACCTGCGACTGGATGCGGTGAAACTCGCGGCGCATCTCGGCCCGGGTTAAAGGGTCGAGCGCGCCGAAGGGCTCGTCCATCAGCAGTATCGGCGGGTCTACGGCCAGCGCCCGCGCCACGCCGACGCGCTGGCGCTGCCCGCCGGATAATTCTCGAGGGTAACGGTCGGCATATGTCTTCGGTTCGAGGCCGACCAGGTTAAGCAATTCATCGACGCGCGCGCGGACGCGGGCTTCTGGCCAGCCCTCCAACCGAGGCACAATCGCTACGTTGCGCCCGATGGTCATATGGGGGAACAGCCCGACCTCCTGCAACACGTAGCCGATCCGGCGGCGGAGTTTGATTGGATTCCATTCGGAGGTCGCGCGGCCCTCGACGCGCACGACGCCGGATTGCGTCGGCAGCAGGCGATTAATCAGTTTGAGAACCGTCGTCTTGCCGGTCCCGCTGCGTCCGACCAGCGCCAGCGTCTCGCCTCGTTCGATGGCAAGCGAAAAGCCATCGAGCGCCAACGGCCCGTTCGGATGACGGAAGCTGACGTCGGCGAACTCGATGGCTATTTCGGCGGATGGCGGCGAAAAGCGATTGCCGTCCATAGTTCACTGTCTCGATCAGGCGCCCCGCAGTGGGCGTCCGCATTGATTGCAGAAGTTCACGGCGCGAGCCAGGGTCGCGCCGCAGTGCGGGCAAGTCTTGGCCGCCGGTTCGGGCGCCGGCGTGGACCCATAGTTCGGAGGCGGCGCCCATGCCGGCGCTTGCGGCTGCGCGGGCGTCTGAGCCGGCGCGTAGTCTCTGTAATCGGGCGGCGGAGGCGGCTGCATGAACTGCCCCTGGCTGTGCGCGCCGGGCATTCCAACCAGATCGCGATAAGCCAGGGCATGCCCCAGGAACAGCAGTGGATATGTCGCCAGTACGCCGACGCCGCAAGCTATGCTCCCTGCCCCGGCAATGAGGGCGAGCGCTATGGCGAAAAGCGTAAACATGATCCAGTCTCTCTTCGTCACCTCGACGCTGGCTTTGATTGCGTCAATCGTTCCCTTGCCGCCTTCAACAATCATCGGGGCCGTCAGAAAGGCCAATCCGCCAACAATCAACCCGGGAATCAGACAGAGCATGCTCCCAATGATGGAAGCTATCCCAATCAGGACCGCCGCCCCTATCATTCGCGAGAAATATCGTCCGCCTGAAAAAAGATCTCCGACTGCTATCTGCTCACCGCGTATTTGCTTGAAGGCCGCGCTGTACAGCCCACCGAACAGATATGACATCGCGCAGACGATTGCCAGGTACATCACGGGGAAGATCACGATTGGAAGAAATCCCGACGCCGGAGTAACAACTCCATCCTCTGAGACTGAGGGTACCAATGAAAAAATGGCGATGAAATAGAGCGGCAGATAGATCAGACCCACCACTAGACACGTCACTAGAATCATCACAACCCAGACAGACCATTGCTTGGTGAACAGATTCCACGCTTCGCCGATCCATTCCCAGCGCACGCTGGGAGCATTTACTTGTTGCATTCTTTTTGCTCCTATTGAATTGGGGGACTAACCGGGGCACGTCAGCTCGAAAACAAAATCCTCGCCGGCGCTCGCGGCGTTAAACCGCTTCGTCGTGATGCCGAATGAAGAAATTCTCCAGGCTCACCCGCTGGGAGGCGACCTGGGCGCGCAATTGATCCATCTCGCCGGCGTTCATCGGGTTGAATGATTTCGCGATCGCGATGTTTTGATCAATGAATTGCAGCATCGGCATTCCGATCACCGCCGTCGAAACGGGCAAACTCAGCGCGTAGCGGATCAAAGGCTCGATGCCGGCCTTGCCAGAGCCTGCGCCGAGGAGTTTTTCCTGCGCGGTGACTTTCATCAGGATCACGCCGAGGTTCTTCTTCTTCGCGGCGGGCAGCGCCAGTTCTTCAAACTGGAGAGCGCGCGCCGGATTCATCGCCATCTGCACGCAATCCAGATCGTTGTGTTCGATCGCTTTGGCCATTACCGCGCCGTCGGTGTGGCTGGTCATCCCGATAAAGCGCGCGACCTTCTGTTCGCGCAGTTCGTAAAGCGCCTTCATCGCGCCGTCTTTGGCTTCGATCTTCTGAAGGTCTTCGCCGGTGGTGAGGCTGTGCAGATGGAGCAGATCAACGCGGTCGGTCTGCAACCGCTTCAGACTCTTTTCGACTTCGCGCAGCGCCTCGTCGCGCGTTCGGGCCGGTGGCGGAATCTTCGTCGCCAGCCAGACTTCTTTGCGCCGCGTCCTCATCACCATTCCGACTCGCGTCTCGCTCAAGCCCTTGCCGTAATCCATCGCGGTGTCCAGGTAGGTGACGCCGCTGTCAATCACGTGGTTGAGCGCGCGCAGCGCCTCGTCCTCGCTCTCGTACATCAGAAAGCGGCTGCCGCAACCAAAGGCGATGATCGGGACCTTGACGCCCGTGCGGCCCAACACCCGCTCGGGCAGTTTCGTTTTCGCCTCGACTTCCGGTTCGAGAGCCGAAGGCATCGCGGCGGCGGATGCGACGGTCAACGTTGTTTTCTCGATGAATTCGCGGCGTGTGATCTTGTCGTTCTTCATTGGCCTCTCCTCTTCAAACTTTAATGCCGGCCTCGGCCAGGTACTGGCGCATCACTTTCGCGTAATGAGGGATCGCGACTTCCGGCTCTTCGATCTCGGGATGCCATCTCTTCTCCCACTCGAAGCCGTAATAGCCGCGGTAGCCGCC
>DATCXQ010000617.1:0-3317 GCA_036565725.1 Blastocatellia bacterium | reverse complement strand
GGATTGGCCGCCGCATGTTGCCCTCTGACGCCGCCGCCCGCCAGTCCCGGCTGAGCGTCGCCCATCTCCGGTCGCATCGGCGGTCGCGGGCGCGCATAGAGGTAGTAAAACGAGGCCACAACCCGATAATGCTTCGAGACGGGCGGAATCAGCTTTAACGCCTTCTCGCTCACAAAGCATTCTTCCCTTTATTGATTTTGATTTTGGACAGCGGACGGATTCTACGTCAATGATCTAAAGAATACAAGATCGTAAGATAATCTGTATATCAGCAAATCAATGAATCTGTGAACACGCTCGCGACAAAAATGGGAACAGAGGAACAGGAGGCGCCGTTTTTTATCTTGAATTTTAGAAACGAAGCTTGAAAGCTGACGTGCGTTTTCACATGTCGGCTTTTTGAAGGCGGCTTGGGTGTGTTGTTTGAGATGGACTGGACACCGGCATGGGTTACACAGGTGGATAATTTCGCGGCTCTCCCGCACTTTTGATACTGGTGGCGAATCCTAAAGGTAGCCGCATGAATGGCTTAGACCGGCGCCGGATTCCGCGACTGACACAACGCTGATATTCAGGGTAGACTTTCCCGCCAATCAACAATCGACAAGGAGATCCTTCAATGTCATTACAGCCGAAACTCTGTTACGAGGCGCCGGAAGAGACCGCTCGTATCGCTCGCGCCGCCCTACCACAAGGAACATTATGTATCCGCATCTATGATGCGCTTGGCACGATCTTTCAGGACGCGGATATCATTTCGATCTTTCCACCGCAGGGGCGACCGACTGAAACCCCTATGCGGCGAGCGACCAGGATTGACCCGTTGGTGGCGCTCCGGCACGACTGAAACCTATGACTGATTCAACCGACAGCTTTCGTTACTCACCTGCGGCTGATTCACAGTATTCGTGGCAGGGGGCTTGGCCGTAATGAGAGTGGCGCGTAGTCGAACAATCAAGAGAGGAAATTCCATGCGACTATTTTTACACTTTGTATGCTTGGCATTCGTCACATCAGCGGTTACGAGTACGGCGTGGCCGCAAACTGAGCCTGCGCTGATTCCGCGCCAGGCGCTTTTCACCAACCCGGACAAAGAGCAGGTGATGCTCAGCCCCGACGGCAAATGGATTGGTTATCGGGCGATGAGTAGCGACACGATGAGCCTTTGGGTTGCGCCGATCAGCGAGCCCGCCAAGGCCCGCGCCGTTACCAAACAGAGCGGCGCGCCGGTCGTAGACTATCGCTGGACGAACTTGAGCGGGCGCGTCCTTTACCGCGTCCCGGCTGACGATGGCGTGCAGGTCTTTCTGTTGAACCTCGAAAGCGGCGAGTCCCGCAATCTCACGCCGGGCAAGGGCATAACCGCGTTCATCGAAAAACTCAGCCCCGACCACGTTGAAGAGGCGCTGCTGCGCGTCAAGGAACCGGCCCAGGCCAACTTTGACTATCGCCGAATCAACCTGCGCACCGGCGCGGCGGAGGTCGTTTTCAAAAATGAGCGCGGCCTTGAGCGCGTTCTTTTCGATGACGATTGGCGACCGCGCGTGGCGGTGAGCCGGAAGCCGGAGCAGGGCTATGAATTGTTGCAGCCGAATGGCGCGGGAGAATGGGTTTCCTTCGCCAGCTTTCGTGAAGGCGCGGAGGCCAACGCTTCGCAACCAATCGTCCTCGACAAAGGCGGAAAGACACTTTATCTGACCGACAACCGGGGCCGCGATAAAGCCGCTTTGCAGAGCATTGATCTGGCCAGCGGCAAAGAGACGCTGCTCGTCGAAGACCCGTTTGCCGACGTCTTACCGGCGCTTCTGGTTCACCCCAAAACAGGACGCGCGCAATCGGCCTCGACTTACTTTGGTCGCCTGCGCAGGCATTTCCTCGACCCTACGATCCTTCCTGATTTCGAGTACCTGCGCACGGTGCAGCGCGGCGACATCGGCCTCCTTACGCCGTGGGGCGGGCGGAGCCTGGACGACCGCGTCTGGCTGGTCGTTTTTCTGGACTGCGGGCCGACGCGCTATTACCTGTATGACCGCACGGCGCGGCGCGCTACGTTTCTGTTTACGGACAACCAGGCGCTTGATGCTTACACGCTGGGGCGGCGGAGCCTCGAAGTCATCACCACGCGGGATGGACTGGAGCTTCCCGCTGATCTTTATCTGCCGAAGAACGCCGACCCGGACGGGAACGGACAGCCCCGGCGGCCTTTGCCGTTGCTGATCTATGTTCACGGCGGCCCTTGGGTGGCCTATCCCTGGAACGACTGGTATACGAACCGCGCTCTGCAACTGCTGGCGGATCGCGGCTATGCGACGTTACGAGTTGAGTTCCGCGCGGCGAGCGGGTTGGGGCGAAAAGTGAGTGAAGCGGGGACGCGCGAATGGGGCGGCAGGATGCAGGACGATTTGATAGACGCCGCCGATTGGGCGGTCAAACAAGGCATCACGACGCGCGAACGCATCGGCATCTGGGGCTGGTCGTATGGCGCTTACGCAACGCTCGCGGCGCTGGCGACTTCCGACCGGTTTGCCTGTGGACTGGCGATGTACGGTCCGACCGAACTGGATTCGTTTATCGCCGAAGCCGATCCGGGCCCGCAGGCATACTGGCGCAGATTGATCGGCGACAACACGACCGAAGCAGGCCGCGCGCTACTGAAGAAAATATCGCCATTCCACTACGCCGAAAGCTTCGCCAAACCGGCGCTCATTGCACAAGGAGGCAAGGACGCAATCGTGCCTCAGAACCAGGCCGACCGCTTCGTCGCGGAGTTGCAGAAGTACAAAAAGCCGGTGACGTATCTGCTTTACCCGGACGAGCCGCACGATTTTCGCCGGGCTGAAAACTGGGTCTCGCTTTTCGCCATTGCGGAACGGTTCTTTCACGATCATCTGGGGGGACGCTACGAACCAATCGGCAACGACCTGCGCGGTTCGAGTCTGGAAGCGCGCGCAGGCGGCGAATTGATTCCCGGCTTGTCGCTGGCCTTGAATCAGAAACCGTCTTCAGCGCCGAAGTAAGCGATGTTGAGAAAGAAGCTATTGTTGATGTTCACAAAACAGGATCGTGCCGCATGAAATCCAACTGGTTCCACAAGCTCTGGCGCCAACAACGTGAAGAAGAACTCGACGCCGAAATCCGCAACCATCTCGACGACGCCGTCCGCGAGCGCATCACGCGCGGCGAATCGCCGGACGAAGCGCGCGCCAATGCCTTGCGCGAATTCGGCAATGAGAGCTTGGTCAACGAAGTCACACGCGCCGTGAGCAAGAATGCTCGGTGGCGGTTACGCGCCGTCCGCGCCAGAATGGGCGCCGCTG
>DATCXQ010000610.1:0-3642 GCA_036565725.1 Blastocatellia bacterium | reverse complement strand
GATCGATTCGGGAGGCGGAGGCATCTTCGTCTTCGAAGCGTTGACCACCGCCGCCGACATGCTGCTCAAAGCCCAATCGGGCACGCGCCACATCATTCTCTTCGCCGACGCCGCCGACTCGGAAGAGCCGGGAAAGTACCGGGAATTGTTACAACAATGCGAACAGTCGGGCATCACGGTCAGCGTCATCGGATTGGGCAAGCCGACGGACGTCGACGCCGAGTTGCTGCGCGACATCGCCAAACGCGGAAATGGGCAAATCTTCTTCACCGAAAATGCCGAAGAACTTCCGCGCCTCTTCGCGCAAGACACGATTATCGTCGCCCGCAGCATGTTTCTGGACCAGCCAACGCCGGTACAATTCACCGGCGGGATGGTAACGTTGATCGGGAAACAGTTCACCGGTTTACAATCCATAGGCGGCTACAATCTCACCTATTTACGCCCCAGGGCGAATCTGGCGGCGGTCACAACCGATGAATACAAGGCGCCGGTGGTGGCTTCGTGGCAAGCCGGCGTGGGGCGCGTCTTGTGCTATTTGGGCGAAGCCGACGGGCAGTACGCGGGCGCGGTGGCCGGTTGGAAAGACGCGGGCGATTTCTTCACCAGTTTGACGCGCTGGGTCGCCGGGGATTCCGGCGACCTGCCCGGCAATATGCTTCTCACGCAGGACGTGAAGAACGGCTTCGCGCGGATCGAGCTTCATCTGGACCCCGAGCGCGACAAGGCGGGCGCGGCGTCGCCGACCGAATCGCTGAAAGTGACGACGCTGCGCGGCGTCGCCGGGTCGAAGCCTTCGAGCGAGAAGGCGGAGATGCGCTGGGCTTCGACAGATACGCTGGAGGTCGAAATCCCGCTGCGCGGAAATGAGACCGCGCTTTCGACTGTCGAAGTCCCAGGAGCGGGCCGCGTAACGCTCGCGCCGGTGGCCTTGCCTTACTCGCCGGAGTTCAAGCCCGTGAGCGGCGAGGAAGGGGTGGCCGCGCTCGCGCGTCTGGCTCAGGCCACGGGCGGCAAGGAGCGCGTGGAACTTTCCGGCGTGTGGAAAGATTTGTCGCGTCTACCGCGCCTTGTAGATCTCTCGCCGTGGCTGTTGATGCTAGCGACCGTGTTGTTATTAGTCGAAGTTTTAGAGCGTCACACCGGGTTGATTTCCGCGCGGCTATTGCCTGAATTGAAACGAGGGCATGAGCGCATTCGAGAGGCCGCGCCGGCGAAGTTGAAATGGCCGCGAAGGAAGAAGCCGGTTGAAATCGCCAAACCCGCCCCGTCGCAACCGGTCGTTGATCAGCAAACGCAGCCGGAAGCCAAGCAGTCTGAACCCGCGGTCGCTCCGGCGGAGATATTGGACGCGTTGCGGCAAGCCCGCCAACAGGCGAAGGAGAGGACGAAGCGATAACCACGAAGAAATGGGGGCGCTAAAAATATAGCGCCGTGGCGCCGCCGCGGGCGCCGCGGAACGCAGAGACTTCACAAAGCGGAAAGAAAGTGTGGAGCCTTCAGGCGCTCTCTGCCTTCTCTCGGTGTTTTGCGGCGACTGCGACGGCGCCGACGGACCGCACGACTCGAAGCATTACTTTTTACGCGCCGCCGATCCATCAAGTATAATGCGTCGCTGTGATGTGGCGGGTCGCTCACATCATCGTCATCTAAAATCCAATCCAACGAGGTAAAAATGAAATCAGGTTTGGCTCCAAAAATAAGGGCGTTGGCGATGGTCGTCTGCGCTTTTCTGGCTTGCCCGGCGGCGTTCGCGGCGGTTCAAGATAAACAACAGTCGAAGGGCGACGCGCCTAAAATTTCCGAGGGTGAACAGAAGGCGATCGAGAAAATCAACGCCGCCAGCGGCGTGGCTGAGAAGTTGAAAGCCGCCGCCGAGTATGTAAAGAAGAACAGCAAGAGCCAGATGCGCCCGCGCGTCGCCGCTTACGTCTCCGATGAAATCGCCAAAGTGACCGACCACAATCAGCGCATCGGCTTCGTCGAAAACTTCACCAAGACTTTCAACCTGCCCGAAGAGGCCGACCTGATCAAACCCACTCTAATCGACTCGTTGATCGGCTCGACTAAGTTCGAAGAGGCGTTCAATGAAGGATCGAAGCACATCGAAAGGAAGCCAGACGACGTCATCGTTCTGACCCAAGTGGCCTGGGCGGGCGCCAATCAGGCCAGGGCGCAGTTTCAACCCAACCAGCCGCCGCCGGCTGCAATGCTGCAGAAAGCTTCGGAGGCGGGCGCGAAAGCCGTCGAGCTGCTGGAAGCCGACAAGAAGCCGGAGGGCATGGACGCCGCCTTCTGGGGCAACTTCCGCAATTCATGGCTGCCGCGCCTCTACCAGGCCCAGGGCGTGATCCTATACTTCAACAACGACAAAACCGGGGCGAAGGATAAACTTGAGAAAGCCGCCGGTCTTGACCCTTATGACCCGCCGACGCTGCTCATGCTCAGCGACATTCTCAACACCGAATACACCAAACTCGGCGAGCGATATCAGGCGGAGAGGAAACAGGCGCTGCTCAATGAGGCTTTGCAGAAGATGGATGAATTGATCGACTGGTTGGCGCGCGCCGCCGCCGCTACCGAAGGCGATGCCAAGTTTCAGAAATTGAACGCGGATGTTATGGATCAACTGAAGAATTACTACTCCTACCGCCACGAAGGGAAGACCGACGGATTGACGGAGCTGATCAAGAAGTATAAGAAGCCGTAGCCGCAGGTAGTTGGATTGCTCATCGTTGATCGTTCATTTGTCATTGTGGAGTGGCGCGGCTCCGGCAATGACAAATGAACGATCAACGATGAGCAATGGATGCGCTTCAAAAATTCCGTCTATGGAGCATGCCGAGATTGTTAGAGCATGAATCACCGCTATATCCCTTCTCGCTGGAGGCAATGAAGTGTGAAGGATAAGTTAAATCGAACCATGAGACATCGGGGCGTCGGCGTCGCTCCGATCTGACGTCAGAGCCTGGGTTGGCGTCAATAAGCTCGCGACCTGCCGCCGCGATGGAGGAAGGAGTGCATTCGGAGCTTTTCTAACTGAGCTTGCAAACCGAGTCACGATGATGCACCATGTTTGTGGTTACTCCTTCTCTCGCGCATCAACGGTGATGCGCCACCAGCCACTGAGGTATAGCGGCGGCGTTATGGATAGTTCGAGAGCAGGCTAGTTTGAATTTGCAGAAGCCGTTCGTCAGAACGTCCGATCAAGAGCTTTCGCTGGCGCCGTTACACCGAAGCCCGTCTGATCCAAAGCTTCTTTTAACACCCGGTACAGTACTGCGTGTAGGCGGCTGTGCGATGGCCTCGTCAAGCAGCCACACTGTACTCGCTCTGTACAGTACCATCCCATCGGGGAAAGGAACATTTCAATGTCCATGAAACTCTATGTTGGCAACCTCGCGTTCCAAACGACTGACGAGGATTTACTTGAACTCTTTTCACAGGCTGGCGCCGTCGAATCGGCCCAGGTAGTGATGGACCGTGATACTGGGCGCTCCCGCGGATTCGGTTTCGTCGAGATGGCCTCGAAATCCGAAGGCGAAGCCGCCATCGCGCAGTTCAACGGCGTCGAAATCAATGGCCGCAGTCTAACCGTGAACGAAGCAAGACCGCGTGAGAATCGCGGTGGCGGCGGCGGAT
>DATCXQ010000589.1:0-17666 GCA_036565725.1 Blastocatellia bacterium | reverse complement strand
TCGAGGTTCGTGGCATCGATCACCGACAACCGCCGCGCCGCGAGTCTGACGCGCGCAATGTGATGCAACAACCCGAACGCCGCCCCGTTGAAGCTCTGATCGCTTTCGTCGTCGCAAACCATCGCGCGACACCCGTCGGATGAGATGATCTCGGTCTGTTTAAAGTGGCGGGCTGCAAAGGTTGATTTGCCCGCGCCTGACGGGCCGACGAGGAGGATCATTGACGGATCTGGAATCTGAAGCAGTGGCAATTACTTACGCGCGGCGACGCTGCTCACTTCCATACTCTTCACATCGGCGTCGGCCATTTCCCTTTCGACCTCTCCGATGGTCTTGCTGGGAGGGTTGAATCCCGGATAGCTGATGCGCTGGTGGTAGATGTTGATCAGCGTGTTGATGAGGCTTTCGCGGATCGTCGTCAGTTCGCGCATGGTGACGGTGCTTTCGTCGAGTTGGCCGTCGGCGACAACGCTGTCGACGATCTTTTTGACTATCGCGCGGATGTTTTCCGGGGTGTGTTCTTCGAGCGAGCGGACCGAGGCCTCGGCGCCGTCGCCGAGCATCAGGATGACGGCCTCCTTGGACTGCGGCTTCGGCCCGGGGTAGCGAAAATCCTCCATATTAACGTGGCCGCCGCGCGCCTCGGCCTGCGCCTTGGCCTTGTGGTAGAAATAGGCCAGCACGCGCGTGCCGTGGTGCTGCGGGATGAAGTCGATGATCTGCGGCGGCAGGTCGGCCTCGGTCGCCATTTCAATCCCGCGCCTCACGTGGCCGGTGATGACGCGGACGCTGTCGAGCGGCGAGACCTTGTCGTGAGGGTTCGGGCCGCCCTTCTGATTTTCGATGTACATGTTCGGCGCGGCCAGCTTGCCTATGTCGTGATAGAGGCAGGCGGTGCGCGCCAGCAGCGCGTTCGCGCCTATGGCCTTGGCCGCCTCTTCAGCCAGCACCCCGACCATGAACGAGTGATAGCTTGTGCCCGGCGTTCTGATCGCCAGTTGGCGCAGCAGCGGGTTGTCGGCGTTCGATAGTTCGAGCAGCTTCAAATCGGTCAGGATGTCGAAGGCCGATTCGTAAATCGGGATCGCGAAGCTCGCCACGCCAGCCGTCAGCGCGGCCCCGGCTATTCCTAACACGACCCCGCCCAATACCGACTTCCAGTTCCAGTCGTTATTCTCGATCAACGACGCCGCGACGCCCATCACAGCGTTGACCCCGGCCACCGCCGCGGCAGCCACCATCACGGCATTGCGCGTGCGGTAGCGCTGCACGCTGTAAATGGCGACCACCGACCCGGCCAACGCGAAGGCCGAGATCGCCAGGTCGTGCGGCGAGATGAATCCGACCAGCAGCGCGCTCATCAGCGCGGCGACCAGCGCGACCTGCGACCCGATCAGCAGCGAGAGCGCCAGCGCGCAGGCGGCGAACGGAATCGCGAACTGAAGCTCAAAGAACCCGCCGAGGCCGCCGGTCTCGGGCCGCGCGCTCAACACCGACGCGCCGAACATGCCGACGCGCACTAGAAGCGTCTGAAACATCAACGCCGAGGACGCGACCCAGAAAGCGGTGCGCGGCCCCAAACGCGACGACTGGCTGGTTACAGCCGACTTATAGAGCGCGAAGAACATTATCCCCACCAGAGCCAGCAACCCTATTAACCGTTTCGGCTGTCGTGCGGCGAGCTGGTACTGCCGCACCCTCTCGATCAGCGGCAGCTTTTCTGCCGTCACCGTCTCGCCTGCGTGCAACAGGACCGGGGTGCGCTTAAGCCGCTCGGCCAGAGTATCGTCTCCCACGTCGTCTTTCACGATTAATTCCACGGGCGCGACCACGTCGTGCTCGACGACGTCGCCCACGCTGTAGCTCGGCAGTATTGAAATCGGAAAATTCGAGACGAGGAGGGTCGTCAGGACAGAGATGAGCGAGATAAGTATAAAGAAACGAATCCTCTGTGGGATGCGATGAAATTCTGTGGTAAATCGCCGCTCCGCTCTTTGCGGTAAATTTTCAAGGCGCGTCAACCACGACCATTGTCTTTTTTTACTCATGGCGTTTATGGCGCTCGCCCGCCCGGGGAATCGGGAGCGCTACAAGGCGGGGGCAGCGCCACACTCAAGCGGCAAATTATAGCACGGCGCCGGTTGGGACAATCAATCGAGTCTACGCCTCTTGTTTGGCGACCGCCGACTGCCGCTCCACCATCGCCGAACGCAGCATCGAGATCGCCGTGTAAACTACCACCACTACGACCAGCCACATCACGTATTTGAGATCGAGTTCTTTGACGATGTATGCCGCGATCAGCACCGCGGGAATACCGCCCAGCGCCAGCCCTAGAGCGGCTCGCAGGTTATAACTGCCCTTGCTAATGAATTGTTTGCTGCCGACCGGCATCAGGAAGGCGCACGAACCCATCATAATCGGGAACGCCGCCTTCGGGCTCATGCCGAGCAGACTTATCATAATCAGGCAAGGCCCATAAAGACCGATACCCAACGACATCAGCGCGCCCAAAACGAAATTGCCGATCACGCCTATCCAGAGCTTAGTCCCACTCAGGCCAAGGTCGAGACCGCCTTCCGCTTGTTTATTGAAAATCTTCATCAACAGCAAGGTGGCGGCAACAAGCAGCGCGATGCCCATTCCGATTTGAACTTTGCGACGCGGCAATTTGCAGGTGACGCCCGCGCCGAGCCACATCCCCAACACCGAGGCCGCGATCAGCATGATCAACGTCGTCATTTCAACCTCGACGATTGCTATGTAAATGAGCGCCTGCGCGATCGTCGGCAGCGTATGGCCCACGTTGAGCGTGCCGGGGATGACTTCATCCCTGACCAGTTTTAAAAACCTGAATAAAGATGTGGTCGTGGCGAACGAACCGATGCCTAGCGTGTCGAAGAAATTCGTAACGAAACCAATGCTTGCATGAATCGGCCCCGGAGCGATGGATTCGCCGTCGCGCCTCTGCCGAATGGCGGAAAGCCATGTGATGAGGTAGAAGGCGGCGAAGCCGCCGAGCGCGATGAAGAGCCAGGTTTTGGTGGTAAACATGGCGCATATGCTATGCGAGTTGGCCGAAAATGCAAGCCGCGCGCCAACAAAAGATGACCGAGAGGCGAGAGATAAATGTGAGCCAAAACAAACCCCATGCTCTTCAGGCCGGCGGGGCGCCATGCCGAGCCAGCCGCAACTCCAGGTGTCGCTTCACGTCGTACCATTCGCCGGCAAGTATGCTGTAGAAAACCGTGTCGCGCGCTGTGCCGTCGCGGCGCGGCATGTGATGCCGGATGACGCCGTCTTTCCTGGCGCCCAAGGCCTCAATCGCCCGCTGCGAAGCGAGGTTGAAATTGTCCGTCCGCAGGCCGACCACCTTGCAACCCAGCGTATCGAAGGCATGAGCAAGCAATAACAGTTTACAGGCCGTGTTTACATGGCTGCGCTGCCAGCGCCTGGCGTACCATGTGTAACCGATTTCGACCCGATCGATCGCGGGCGCGATGTCGTGGTAGCGCGTGCTCCCGATGACCTGGCCCGTGGTCAACTCGCGCACCGCCCACGGCAGCATATGCCCTTCCTGCTGACCTGTAAGCGCTGTGCGAATGTAAGC
Source organism: Blastocatellia bacterium (assembly GCA_036565725.1). Classification (GTDB taxonomy): domain Bacteria; phylum Acidobacteriota; class Blastocatellia; order RBC074; family RBC074; genus JAJVID01. The sequence goes on along the minus strand of DATCXQ010000589.1, from coordinate 14,056 downwards.
CTCTGTCCGCTCTGGCTCCGGAACGGCCGTGAACCACAGTTCCCAAAGCTTGCCGTCGGCCGCGGCGGTCGCTAGTTCGTCGTGATGCTCGTGGGCCAATGGCTCCAGCCGAATTCCGTGTCCCTCCAGGTTGATGGGATAAATCGTGATCACTCTGTTATTCCACTTTTCTGCGTCTTTTAGCGAATAGAACGATTTCTCAGAAGAGAGTTTACGGGAATGCGTCAAGACAGGCCCCGGTTTGCTGATCGGAACGCTGGCCGACTTGCTCAATGCCGACGCCGGCCGGATGCGCTTCTCAAAGGTAGCGCGACCGCAAGATTCCCACGTGATGCAATTCATGCCCGGCGATGATGTAAGCGATGGCGCGCACGCTGATTTTGTTGTCGCTCGCCGAGCCGAGCCGCAAAGACGAATCGCCGTCCAGGCTCTTGAACAGATAGAGGTTCGATTTGCGCGTGTGCTCGAACTCCTCGGCCAGGTCGGCCAGGGAGCGCGAGCCGAAGCCGGCGTTGTCCACGAAACTATTCTCGTCAAAGCCGGGGAGCGGCGTCGCGTCGTTGCGCGCGAAGCGCAGGGCGCGGTAAGCGAAGATACGCTCGCCGTCGATCAGATGGCCGATCACCTCTTTGACGCTCCATTTGCCCGGAGCGTAGCGCAGATCGCCCTGGGCCGCGCTCAGGCCGCGGATCAGGCTCAGCGTGCTTTCGATCTGCTTGCCGAGCGTCACGACGATTTCTCCCTCGGGCACGAGCGAAATGTATTTTTCGAAATACGGCGCGTATTCTGTTGAATCCGGTTTATTCATAGTTGTCCTCGTCACAAAATATCCACGTAGTAACGACTAATGGTCTTTGAAAATTAAACGCAACCACGCAATGCAACGTAGGGGCAGACCTATGTGTCTGCCCCGGTCGAGAAGTGTGCGCACAAGCCGGGGCAGACACATAGGTCTGCCCCTACGTTGTCGCAATTAATTCTCAAAGACCATAAATCGTTATTACGTATGGGCAGTGTAAGGCCCTCTGTCGCATCAGTCATCATCTTTACGCCCTTTCCGCGTGAGGTCGTGTTGGTTCGAGCGCGGCGCCTGCGCGACCTTGACGCGCCGTTCGAGCGAAGATTTCATCTCGGGTTTGAGCGCGAGACTCTGCGCGAAATCGGCGTCGGCCTCGGCCCTCCGGCCCATTCGCAGCCAAAGCATCCCGCGATTGGCATAGACCTCCGCGTAGCGCGGATTGAGCGCGAGCGCCTGGTTGTAATCGACGAGGGCGGCGTCGTAATCACCCTTCGCATAGCGCGCGTTAGCGCGATTGTTGTAGCTCTCCGCGCTTCGCGGGTTCAACTCGATGGCGCGGGCGTGGTCGGCGATAGCGCCGTCGAAATCTCCCTGCGCGAAACGCAGATTTCCGCGATTGCCATAAGCCGATGCGTATCGCGGATCGAGTTTGATGGCGCGATTGAAGTCAGAGAACGCCCCTTCATGGTCTTCCACTGCGACACGCGCATACCCGCGGTTGTTATAGGCCGCGACGTATTTTTTATCGCTCTCGATGGCGCGATCGAAATCGGCGATGGCCCCCTTGTAATCGCGCCGATGAATTTTGACGAAGGCGCGATTGTAATAAGCGCGGGCGAAGCGCGGGTCCAATTCGAGCGCGCGGTTGAAATCGCCGAGCGCGGCCTCCTGGTCGCCAATTTCCAAAAGTATGTAGCCGCGGTCATTGTATGCGCCCGCCCCGCGCGGATCGAGTTCGATAGCGCGATTGAGATCTTTAAGCGACGCTTCGACCTCTCCCTTGGCTAGACGGGCGCGGGCGCGGGCGTAGTAGGCCCGCGCGAAGCGCGGATCGAATGTGATGGCGATGCCGTAATCGTCGATGGCGCGATTGAATTCTCCTCGCGCCTGCCACTCATTGCCCCGCGCAAAGTAAGAAGCCGCCGACTCCGCGCGTGAAGACTGCGCGCGGACCGCCGTCGCATATGCAAGCAAAAGCCCCGCCGCGCCAAAACAAAGCCCGGCCCCCTTCAGCAAACGACGATTGCTGAACAAAATTTCCCTCCTTCTCCCTGGATAATATGCGTAGTGGATATTGGGTAGTGGCGAGATAAAAACTCACACCGCCCACTATCTACTACTATTTTATGACAACTTCTCGCGCAGCCGGCGAATTTGATCGGCGTGGCCGTGCGCGTGGCCGGCGTAAATCCGCAGCCAGTCTTCGGTCGTGTACCGCCCGCTCTCGGAATGCGTCCCTTCGCGCCGCCAGTCCTCTTCGGTCATTCGCTCAAGCAGCTGCGTCGTGGTCGACCTCGCGGCGCGGAACGCTTCGAGCGCGGGCGCGACGTCGCGTTCGTTGTACCGGAGCCGCGTCGCGAACAGATCCTGGTCGTACCCCTCGATGACCGGCTTGTCTTCAACCAGCAACCGCCGCAGTCTGATCGCGCTGGTCATCTCGCTGTCGGCCAGGTGCTGGACGATCTCGGCGGCGCTCCATTTGCCCGGAATCAAATTTGCGGTCAACCTGTCTATCGGAAATCCCGCAAGCGCGCCGGCGACTTCATCGAAGCCGGCGGCGTATTTGGCTATCAGTTCTTTTCTCTCATCTTGCGTCATCATTTCTTCTCCTAGAGGGTTCGTTCCATCTACGACGCCGCCCCATCTTTATTGGAAGAGGTCCAACCACGGGGAACCCGTGATCCCCGTGTTTCTTTTTGCTCAACCCCGGACTGGAGTTGTGTAATGGTCGGCGCCGAGAAAATGTAGTGACACGTAAGGCTCGTCTCCGATCACCCAACTGTCATGCGGGAGCGGCGGTATATGAAAAAGGTCGCCGGGCGACATTTCGATCACTCTCCCGTCACTCATCGCTGCAACCGCGCAGCCTGAAACGACCATCCCCACATGTTCGACGTCGCAAAGCGGCGCGCCCGCGATAGGGGCGACGTGTTCGGACCACTTCCAGCCGGGGTCGTAACTCGCGCGCCCGATCGTCATTCCGCCGATCCTAATGGTGTCGAACCGGCCTTTCTCAAACACACGGGTCTCGTCCGGTTTTTCAAATCGCTTTAGAATGACTTCTAGCACTCCTCCCTCCTTCCCGATTGCGCGCGCGAGGCCTCGATCTTGCCGAGCAGCCACTGGAGACCTGCCAGGTGTTGCTGGTCATGACTGCACAGGTAATGCGCCAGGCTGCGCAGCGTCAAAGCTCCGTAGCCTTCAAACTCGCCGGCTCGCATGAACTGCTCAGGATTCAGTCCTGAGAGGAGTCGGATGGTCTTGGCGCGGGCCGCGCGAAAAACGGCGAAAACCTCGGACTCGTTTGACGTCGCATAGGAACGCTCATTGGCAAGAGCTGCGCCGTCGATGGAGACGAGCGTCGGGTTAACCTCATTCAGAATGCGCTGGAAGCGCACGTAATACCCATCGACCTCGATGTCACGAACATGGCAGATCTGTTCAATCGCAGTGAAAGGCTCGCTCGGCGCGCCCTCCCAAGAGGGCGGCGCCCAATGTTTGAACTCCGCGGGAATGGCCGCGTAGTGAGCTTCCAACTGCTGTGGGAAAGCCGAGAGCGCGCTCAGGGTAATGCTGTTCATTCTTTCGAAACCTCCCCAGGCCATTTATTTACAGCATTTTCGCCTTCGATGTTCAGGAACCGATTGCTTAAGAAATTCAGCCACGAATGAACACGAATATTCACGAATGGCCGATCATCAGGATCAAGAAAGCGATTCGTGTTCATTCGTGGCAAAAATATCTTCAGCATTTTGCTGAAGATGCATGCCGAAATTGCTTTAAGTTGAATAAGTCGGGCAATTTTCCGCCGAGCCTTCAATTGAGACGTCCTTCTCTTCTACGATCGCTTCCGAATTTTGCGAAGTGATCAGGACAACTGAGCCGATAATCACACCAGCTCCGAGCAGCATTCGCCCGGTGAAGGATTCGCCCGCAATCGCCCAACCCAATATCACCGCGATTACCGGATTGACGTAAGCGTATGTCGCAACCGCCGCCGGGCGCGCGTTTTTGAGCAACCAACTGTAAGCCGTAAAAGTGATCAGCGAGCCGAACACCAATAAATATGCAAGCGCGAGCCACGAATTGAGCGAAACAGCAGCGATCTCAAAGCCGGTCCATTCGCCCATCAATGTTCCGACTAAAAGCAGCGCCGAACCGCCCGCGAGCATTTGCATCCCGGAAGCCATAATCGGTGATTTCGACGCCGGGGCGCGCACTCCGTAGATCGAGCCGGTCGCCCAAAACAGCGCCGCCACAATGACGAGAACGATGCCGAAAAGTTGATTGGTTCCATTCCCGGCCTGGCCGGGGCCGTTGACATCAATCAGTAAATAAACTCCGGCGAAACCGATCAACAGACCGAGCGCCACCCTCCAATCCGGACGCGCCCCCTTCAACCAGAGCCAGCTTAAAAGCACGATCCAAAACGGTTCGGTCGCCACAAGCAAAGCCGCGAGACCTGACGTGATGTGATGTTCAGCTATAACTACGCCGCCGGTCCCCCCTAAAAACAGAAGCACCCCGACGACGGCGCTTGCCCGCCATTGCTTGGGAGTCGGTTTCTCATAGTCTTTGGAAAATCTCCCGACAGTGAAAAGCGTCGCGCCTGCCAGTAAGAACCGCGCCCCGGTACTGATAAATGGCGGCAAGGTTTCAATCACATATTTGATCGCAAGGTACGTTGATCCCCAGAGGATGTAAACCGCCGCAAAGGCCACAATCAATAAAACTACGCTGCGTTTCGGATCTATTTCCGCAATTCCTTTTTCTCGCACTCACTTCTCCTGATTGACTCAATGATCATTCAACTTCCGGCGCCGTCGAACCAGCCTTTCTCAAACAGGCGGGTCTCGTCCGGATTCTCAAATCTCTTTAGAACCACTTCTAACGCTTCTTCCCCCCTCTTGAATGCGCGCTTGGTTGAGTAATTCGACCAGCGCGTCCACGTCTGCGGCTTGCGTGCGGTAACTCGTGACGCCCGCCCGCAGCGCCGGCCTGTTGTCGTCGCCGATGCGCGCGAGCAAAAGCCAGGCCTCGCCCGACGCGACGATGGATTTGCAGACTGCCCCGAGGTTTTCGGCGGACGCGCCTTCACGCAGCGCGCGATCGACATCCCCGTCCGGTTGTGTCATGCCCGCTCTTCGGGTAGCCACCGTAAACGTGAGCGGCGGGTAGGATCCAAGATCACCAGTTCTGGCGCGCCTCTGAGCAGGCCCGTAGCCGAAAGCGATTTTGAGGACCGTTCCGCCAGCGGAGTAAATTGGGTCTCCAACGCCTGGTTGTCTTTTACAATGCCGAGCCACACGAGGTAAGGGCCGTCCGTTCGCACCGGCAACTGGGGGAAGTTATTTGGGGCGTCGAGCGTGACCAGAACGCCGGCCTCACGCGCGCCCGCGGCCCGGTAGCCAGCGAACGCGGCCTCCGCCTCCTGGGCGAAAGCATCGACACTGTTCGCCTTGACGGCGAATATCTGCGCGACCACGACGCCCTGGGCGCCCTTTCTTTCCGTGACCGGGTCGACGGACGGAAGGACGGTGACGCCGCGTTCAGGATTCAGCGGGCGCAGTAGTAAAACATTGTCAGAGTCGACCATGAGACTGTTCATAGTGAACGCATGTTCTCTCCACAATGGGCCATAATAGAAACCTGCATTGATCACGGCGCGGGCGTCAGTGTTCTTAAATCCCCTCATCCATGTAAACCCGACCGGGTTTTTGCGCTCGAAGAATTGCCCGAACGCCATCGCGCCCATCTGCTGAAAGGCTTCGGGAAAATAGCTTTCAAAATATTCGGCGAAGCGCTCCCTCTCGCCCTCCTTAACCGTATAGCGGCGGAACTCGATGACCTGGAAATCCTTCAAGTGTTTTACGCGATCCACGGCCTTGTTCCCCGGATTCTGACCAGTCTGAGCGAATGTCGTGACGCCGACCGTAATCAGTAGAATCATCGTTAGAAATCGAAGCATCGGTAACCTCATACGTTTCATGGGGGAGTGGCGGCGGGCGGCCCCGCAGGAGCCCGCCCTCGCAAACTGTTTATGACTCCCTTCGCGCTTAGCGCGTAACGGGCGTTTCCTGATCGGTTGTCCTGGAATATCGCGCGACGTAAACCGGCGGCCTGACCCCCGCCGATAATTGCGGATCGTCAACCGGCGCGCCGGCCGTGATTCGCAGCGGCAATTCGCCCGCCCAGACGGGGAGCGCCATGTCCTCTTCGTCGTCTTTCGGCGGCCCCGTGCGGACTTTCGCAGAGACTTCGACCAGTGGCAGCGCCAGCACGGAAGTCCCTTTCAACTCCTGCTCGTTCGGCTCGCGCACGTCATCCCAGCGACCCGGGATGACGTGTTCCGTGAACGCCCTGAGCGCGGTCATTTTCTCTTCGGCCGCCTCGACCATCGTCGCGGCTCCAAGAATCACCACCGAACGGTAATTGATCGAATGGTGAAAGGCCGAACGCGCCAGAACGAGCCCGTCAACCAACGTGACGGCCACGCAAACCGGAATGCCGCCGTTCAGGCTGCGCAAGGTCCGGCTCGCCGCCGATCCGTGAATGTAAAGTTTGTCTCCGACGCGCCCGTAAGCCATCGGTATAACGAAAGGCTGCCCGTCAACGGTGAACCCGACGTGACAAACGAAGCCTTCGTCCAGAATTCGGTAAACCACCTCCCGGTCATAAAAACCGCGCTGCGGCAATCGCTTCAGCGTGGTCCGCTCCGTAGGCGCGAAACTTTCCATCAAAACCCTCTCCTTGTCGTCATGGTCGGAGTGAAAAATAACTTCTCAAGTGGCCTTGTACAAGCTCCACTTTTACGTTTTAATACCAGTCCACTTTTTACCTGGATTTATCATGAATAGAACTCATAGATTCTATTGGATCTATGAGTTCTATTCATGATTGGAGAACAACGATGGATCTTGCAATCACAATCGATCAGCGCTCCATGACGCCGCTGCACAAACAACTTTACGACGAATTGCGCCTGGCTATTCTCACAGGCCGTCTGAAACCGGGCGAGCGCGTGCCTTCGACGCGCGGCCTGTCGCAATCGCTCGGCGTTTCGCGGGCCACGGTCACACAGAGCTACGAACAGCTTTTGAGCGAGGGCTACCTGCGCGCGGCCACCGGTTCCGGGACATTCGTCGGCTGCGAGTTGCCCGACGAATTGTTGAAGACCAATCCGGTCGAAAAATCCCGCCTCGCGGAGGGGCCACAAGAGACTGGACGCCAGATTGAACTTTCGCGCTACGGCGCCAGCATCGCGGACTCAGCCCCGTTCGAGCCGCCCGAACCCGAAGCGCCGATTAATTTCAAAACGGGCCGCCCCGCGCTGGACGAATTTCCTTTGCAACAGTGGCGGCGGTTGATGGTCAAACACTGTCGCTCGAAAGACAGCTCGTTGCTCGATGTGAACGATTGCTCGATGCTCGATTACGCCAGTGGCTCGCAGGGCTACGAGCCGCTGCGCGAGGCGATAGCCGGGTATCTGAGACATGCGCGCGCCGTCAAATGCGGCGCCGATCAGGTGGTGATCGTGAACGGGGCGCAGCAGGCGATCGATCTGATCGCGAAGCTGCTGATTGATCGCGGCGACCCGGTCGCAGTCGAGAACCCCGGCTACCTGGGCGCGCGCCGGGTGTTCCTGGCGCACGGCGCCGAGCTGCTGCCCGCGCCCGTAGACGAATCGGGAATCGTCGTCGAGGCGCTGACTTCAAAGTCGAAAGGCGGACTGAAATTGGTCTACGTCACGCCGTCGCACCAGTTCCCTACCGGCGTGACCTTGACGTTATCGCGCAGGCTGGATTTGCTGTGTTGGGCCGAAAAGACGGGGGTGATGATCGTCGAGGACGATTACGACAGCGAGTTCCGCTTCGGCTCACGCCCGATTCCGTCCCTGCAGGGTTTGGCCGGCGGGGACTCGGTGATCTACGTAGGAACGTTCTCAAAGGTGCTCTTCCCTTCGCTGCGGGTAGGCTATCTGGTCGCGCCGCCGCCGCTGGCGCGAGTCCTCACGCGCGCGAAATGGCTGGCCGACCGCCAGACGCCGATGATAGAGCAGCGGGTTCTGGCCGATTTCATCAACGAAGGCCACCTGGAGCGCCACCTGCGCAGGATGCGGACGATTTACGACAGGCGGCGTCAAACGCTCGTTCACGCGCTCGAAACCCATTTAGGAGACCGCGTCACGATTCTGGGCGAAAACGCGGGAATGAGCCTGATGATCAGGCTCCGCTGCAAGCTCGACGACGAAGAGTTCACGCGCCGCGCGCGCGCCTCCGGCGTCGGGCTGGTCAGCGCGCGGCCCTATTACCTGGACGAAGAACGCCCGGATAATATGGGCGAATTCGTGCTCGGCTACGCTGGCCTGAGCGAACGCCGGATTCGGGAGGGCGCGCGCCGCCTGGCGAAGATTCTGAAATGACACGAAAAGCCTTGCCTGAAAAGCCAAATTGAGTAGTATTTATGCGGGTGTCCACAGGCAGTCGGTCGGAACGGGCGCTCCAATAACCGATTCACCTATAACGAAACGACAAAATCACATCCGCATGATCATCATCCCAGCCATTGATTTACGCGGCGGTCGCTGTGTCAGGCTCTCTCAAGGGCAAGCATCCGCTGAAACCGTGTATTCCGAAAACCCCGTCAAGATCGCCAAGCGGTGGTATGACGAGGGCGCAGAGATGCTGCACGTCGTCAACCTCGACGCGGCGCTAGGCAAGGACGACACCGATAATCTAAAGGCCCTCGAACGCATCCTTTACGAGGCCCCCATCCCGGTGCAGTTCGGCGGCGGCGTCCGCACGCTCGACGACGTGCGCAGGCTCGACGAATTGGGCGCGACGCGCATCGTCATCGGCACGACGGCGATCGAAAACCCCGTGCTCTTGCAGCACATCGTCGACGAATTCGGCTCGACCATCGTCGTTGGCATCGACGCGCGTGACGGCCTGATCGCCCTCCGGGGGTGGGAAAAGCTCTCGAACATCCAGGCCATCGAGTTCGCGCAGAAGGTGGCCGAGATGGGAGTCGAACGCGTCGTCTACACCGACATAACGCGCGACGGCATGCTCACCGGCGTCAATGTCGAGGCCACGCGCGCCATCGCCGAAGCCAGCGGGTTGAAGATTACGGCCTCAGGCGGCGTCGCCTCGCTCGACGACGTCTACGCCGTGAAAGAACTCGAGGAATACGGCGTCGACAGCCTGATCATCGGCAAGGCCCTCTACGAGGGAATCTTCACGCTCGAAGAGGCGCTCGACGCGGCGGACGACTACGACGAAGAGTAGGCATTTGTCATTTGTCATCGACCGAAGTCGCAGCCACGGACGCGATGATATATCGCTCAGGGGACGAAATTCGGCCACGAATGAACACGAATAAACACGAATCTCTTTCCTGATCATCAGAGCCATTTGTTTTGGCGCCTCTTTTTTCCTATTCGTGTTTATTCGTGTTCATTCGTGGCCGAATTTCTTTATCTCGTAAGCTATTGGCGTACTGCGCCGGACGGCCGCTTGAACTTCCTACCGCCTTCGTGTTATTTGATTCGGCCTTTGCAATAAGCTGAAAAGTTCTCTATGTTGAGATGCGTGCCCTTCGTCTGACGACCTAAATAATGGTCTAAAGGGCGCGATGGTAATAAGTTATGTCTAAATCACTCGTAATCGTCGAATCGCCGTCGAAGGCGAAGACAATCAATAAATATCTGGGCAAGGACTTCAAAGTCATCGCCTCGGTCGGCCACATCAAGGACTTGCCGAAAAAGGGCCTCGGCGTGGACGTCGAAAATAATTTCGAGCCGACGTATGAAGTAATGCCAGGCAAGGAGAAGGTCGTCAGAGATATCAAAGAGGCGGCTAAGGAGGCCGAGACCGTCTACGTCGCGACCGACCCGGACCGCGAAGGCGAGGCCATCGGCAGACACATCGCCGAACTGATCACCGGGACGCGCGGGATGGCGCGCAAGCCGATCTTCCGCGTGATGTTCAACGAGATCACCAAGAACGCGGTCAAGGACGCCTTCAATCATCCGGGCAAGATCAACGAGAATCTGGTCGACGCGCAGCAGGCGCGCCGCGTGCTCGACCGCCTGGTCGGGTACAAAGTCAGCCCGCTGCTGTGGGACAAGGTCCGGCGCGGGCTATCGGCGGGGCGCGTCCAGACCGTGGCCGTGCGGCTGGTCGTCGAGCGCGAACGCGACATTCTGGCCTTCGTCAAAACCGAATACTGGTCGATCATCGCGAACCTGTCGGCGAAGCTGCCGCCGCCGTTCGACGCGCGGCTTTACAAGATCGAGTCGCAGACGGTTAAGACCTCCGGCTTCGACGACGGCGTTAAGAAGAACGAATTTCATATCAAGGACGAAGAGACCGCGAAAAACATCCTGGCCGAACTCGAAGGCGCTCGCTACGTCGTCGCCGACGTCACGACCAGGGAGAAGAAGCGCAACCCGGTCCCGCCGTTCATCACCTCAAAGCTCCAGCAGGAGGCGTCGCGTAAGCTGCGTTTTTCGGCCAAGAAGACGATGCAGATCGCGCAGAGGCTGTACGAAGGAATCGAGCTTGGCAGCGAGGGCGCGGTCGGGTTGATCACCTACATGCGCACAGATTCGACGCGCGTCGCCGAAAGCGCGCTCGCGGAAGTCCGCGACTTCATCACCAGGCATTACGGCGAAAAATATCTGCCCGAAAAAGCGGTTTTTTACCGCTCGAAGAAGGACGCGCAGGACGCGCACGAAGCGATCCGCCCGACTTCGGCCGAACGCCTGCCGGACCAGGTCGCGCCGTATCTGGAGAAGGACGAACTGGCGCTCTACCGGCTGATCTGGCAGCGATTCGTCGCGTCGCAGATGATGCCCGCCGTCTTCGATCAAACCACAATCGACATCTCCGCCGGCGAGAAATATACGTTCCGCGCCACGGGCTCGGTTCTCAAGTTCGACGGCTTCCTCGCAGTCTATGAAGAGGGCAAGGACGAAAAGGACGAAGACGACGAGGAGCGCGCGGCGAAATTGCCGAAGGTCGAGAAGGGCGAAGAGCTGAAGCTCAACTCGCTCACGCCGAATCAGCATTTCACCGAGCCTCCGCCGCGCTACACCGAAGCCACGCTGGTCAAGGCGCTCGAGGAGAAAGGCATCGGGCGGCCTTCGACCTACGCATCGATCATGTCGGTCATCCAGGACCGCGAATACGTCGAAAAGGCCGAAGGTAAGTTCCGCCCCACCGAACTCGGCGCGATCGTCAACGACCTGCTGGTCGAGAGTTTCGCCGACCTGTTCAACGTCCAATACACGGCGCGGATGGAGGAAGAACTGGACGAGGTCGAAGACGGCAAGCTGGCGTGGACGGCCGCATTGAAGGGGTTTTACGACAAGTTCACCGTCGACCTTAAGGTCGCCCAGCAGCGCATGCGCGACGTCAAGCGGCAGGAGATCCTCACGGACGAGGTCTGCGATAAGTGCGGATCGAAAATGGCGATCAAGTTCGGGCGCTTCGGCCAATTCCTGGCCTGCACGAATTATCCCGAATGCAAGAATACGCGCGAGTTGGCCAAGCCGGCGGTGGCGAACGGCGAGGGCGCCGCCGAGGAGAACCCATACGCCGACGAGACCTGCGAGAAGTGCGGCAAGCCGATGACGCTCAAGCGCGGGCGCTTCGGCCAGTTTCTCGCCTGCACCGGCTACCCCGAATGCAAGACCACGCGCAAGATAACCAAATCCGGCGTGGCCGCCGCCCCGGTGATGCTTGAAGAGAAATGCCCCGACTGCGGATCGCAACTGGCCATCAGGCATGGCCCCTTCGGCGAATTCACGGCCTGCTCGCGCTACCCGGATTGCAAATTCATCAAGCGCGAGACCACGGGCGTGCCGTGTCCGAAGCCCGGCTGCAAGGGCGAGATTCTGGTCAAGAAATCGAAGCGCGGGAAAATCTTCTACGGCTGTTCGGAGTATCCGAATTGCGATTCGGTCTTCTGGGACAAGCCCGTGGCCGAAGCCTGCCCGCAATGCGGCAAGCCGTTCCTGCTCGAAAAATACAACGCCAAGAAGGAAGAGATGACCCGCTACTGCTCCGAGGAGAGCTGCGATTACAAAACCGTCAACGGCGAACTCGCCGTGGCGAAGAAACCAGAGGCCAAGAAGAGCGTCAAACGCGCCGCGAAGACTAAGGCCGCCGAATCATAATCCAGGGAATGGGGGGTAGGCAGTGGGGCTGAGGAAGCGCGCCTTTCCCCCATTCCCCATTCCCCATTCCCCATTCCCCATTCCCCATTGCCTGAAGCCTCGCAATTTGGCAAATTACATTTCTACATTTTCAACGGTACATTTTTCTGGGGGAGGTAAGTGAGAATTGAAAAGGCTTCTATTTCTATTCGTCGCCGCAATAGTCTTCTCGGCGCCGGGTCTTATGTCCGGCTCCGCTCAAAACGATAATCAATCGAAAGACGCGCGCGCCGCCGTCAACAAATTCTTCCTGCTGCTCAAATCCCGATCATACCCGGCGCTCTACGAATTCCTCCCCTCCGATCTGCAGCGGCAAGTAACGCGAGAGCAGTTGGCGCTGAGCCTCATGCGCCTCGATTCATTCATAACGATCGAGCGGATGGAGGTCGGGCGCGTGCAGGCGCGCGGCGACTTCGCCGTCGTCAACACTACGATTTACGGAAAGCTGAAGAAACCGGTAGCGATCAACGGGGAGGAGGTCAGCGAGGGTAGAGTCTCTGCGCAACAGTTCCTGTATCGGGAGGGCGGCCAGTGGAAAGTGGTCACCGCCGACAGCCGAACGCAATCCTATTTCCTCAAACGCAACGCCGAATTCGGCAAACAGTTTCAGCTCGCCCAGCCGCGGTTCGAGTTCAAACAGAATGACAAGTGGACGGCCTTGGGCAAGCAGATGAAATCGCAGCGGTAATAGTGGATAGTGGTTAATGGTTAGTGGTTAGTGGTTGGTTAAAGAGCGAAGGCGCTACCCACTTGCACTGGACACCCACATGGGTTGCATCAGTGGGGAATTTCAAGGTTCTTTCGCGCCTCTTTGAAATGAAAATCGCGTCGCTGCCCTTTGACCTTCAAATGCTTCTTCGCCAACAGGCGAACCGCCTTCTTTCGCCGTTTGCTCCCCTTGACTCGGCGTGAATCTCGCCGCTCGAGCCTTCTTTAAATCCCTTTCGGCGCGGCGGAAATATTGAGGATTCTCGATCGGCGCGGCTTCATCCTCCGAGAGCGTGGCGAAACATATCGAGGGATAACGTCCGCTTCTTGTCCCATCATTCCGGAACGGTTACAGTCTCTCAGTCGCGAGAAAACAAATTTCTGTCAACCACAGCGCTCTTCGAGGTATGAGAATGCCCCTGATAGACCCTCTCCCCAAGCCACTAGAAGAAAAGCTGGCGCCAGTCATCGAGTCAAAGGATGTGGCCGCGGCGGTCTTTACGGATCTCGATCCGTCCGGTCGCTTCGGCGAAGAATGGCTTGTCCTTACGCCAACGCGCCTGAGCGTATACGTTTCAAACGGCAATGGGTTCGCGCCGCGCGTAGAGTTGAATCTGGAAGAGATCAAGACTGCCAGCGCCGACGCGCTCGTCGGTGGCGGCGCGCTGCTCGCTACCATCGACGGCAAGAGCGTCGAAGTGCTCCGTTATTCCAACACGCAACAGCACAAGTTCGTTCGCATCGCCAAGTACATCAATGACGTCAAGCGCTACAAAGTGGATCTGGAGAAGGCCCAGCGCGGCGAGAAGGACGCCGACGGCAAGCCGATTGAGGCGCCCAAGGAACATCCACGCCTGGAACCGGACAAGGAAGACCCAAAGCGATGCCCAGCCTGCAAACTGCTGCTTCCGGAGGGCTCCAAGGTTTGCCCTGCCTGCATGAGCAAAGGCAAGGCCATCCGCCGCATGCTGGCCTATCTCAAGCCCCATAAGCGTCAGATCCTGATGATTTGGGCCATGATGTTGGTGGGACTCTGTTTCAGCCTCGTTCCGGCGTACCTGACCCGGCCGCTTACCGACCAGGTCTTGAATCCGGTCGAAGCGCCGCTT
>DATCXQ010000581.1:0-4548 GCA_036565725.1 Blastocatellia bacterium | reverse complement strand
GGACAATCGAATCGTCATTCGCGCCGAAATGCAGGTCGCTACCGCTCCCTGTACTGTACCGTGCGCCTCATCGATTGAGTGGAAAGGAATACGATGAAGAAGAAGCTGATCGTTCTTGTCGCCGCATGTTCATTCGCCCTGGCGATTTACCTGCCTGGAACTGTTTCGAGTAACACCTCGGACAAAAATTCGGTCACGTTCGCGAAGCAGGTTGCGCCGATCTTTCAGAAGCGCTGTGAGGAGTGCCATCGTGAAGGTGGAATGGCGCCGATGTCGCTGGCGACTTACGAAGAGTCGCGGCCCTGGGCGCGATCGATCAAGGAAAAAGTCGCCGGCCGCGAGATGCCTCCTTTCCACGCGGCGGGCGCGGTGGGCCGTTATTTGAATGATCCGCGCCTGACCGACGAGGAGATAGCGACGGTCGTCAAATGGGTCGACGGCGGCGCGCCGAAGGGCGATCCGAAAGATTTGCCCGCGCCGGTTCGATGGAAGGACGAATGGCCGTTCGGCGAGCCTGATCTGGTCCTCAAACCGAAACAGGCCTACCCCATCAAAGCCAGCAAGCAGGATCAATACGTCTTCTTCGTTTTCGATCACGTCTTGCCCGAAGAAACCTGGGTTCGCTCGATTGTGACGCGTCCAGGCAATCTGAAGGCTGTGCATCACGCCAACACCCACGTCGTGACTCCGGCGCTCAAGGCCCCGGAGTCTGGCTTCTTCGAGGGCGATTTCGAGCCTTCGGCGCGCGGCACGATCATGATCTCAGGCTGGGCGCCGGGCGTGCAGCCCGTCGCGTTGGCTGACGGGGTGGCGATAAAGATTCCGAAGGGGATGCGCTTCGGTATTCAGATCCATTACGCCCCGGCGGAAAAAGATACGATTGATCAAACCAGGGTCGGGGTCTATTTCGCCGACGGATTGATCAAGAAACATATGCGAGTGCTGTTCGGCGACCGCAAAGATCTCAACATTCAGCCCAACGACCCGAACTATTCGCTGACCTCGACGAAGACCTTCGACGCCGACTCGGTCATCAGCTTCTTCCACGTTCACATGCACCTGCGCGGCAAATCCTACCTCATGAGGATGACTTATCCCGACGGCCGTCAGGAGGTTGCGTTGGAAGTCCCGCGGTACGATTTCAACTGGCAGCGGACTTACGTGCTCAACGATCCGATACGCGTTCCGAAAGGGACCAAAGTCGATTTCATCGGGACTTACGACAACAGCCCGAAGAACAAATTCAACCCCGACCCATCCCAAATGGTGAAGTGGGGCGAGAAGACCACCGACGAGATGATGCAGGGGAGAATGTTTTATGAAGTCGCGGACGAGAATTTGAACGTGCAGGTGAAGAAGGGACGCGCCATCGCTCCTAGCGCGTCGGTGGGCCAGCAGAAGTAAAATGCAACAACGTAGGGGCTCCCTTTTCCCCGCCCAGTCGCGTCGATCACAAATCCGGGCGGGGAAAACCCGCCCCTACTATGTGGAGTACCTGAACAGTCACAGTCGAAAATCATCGCTCATTGTGTTCATTTGCTTACAGCGCCTGGCGCCCTGGACATCCGCCAATTTGACAGCGATTGTGTGTAAGTTTCCAGGGCCTTCTCTCTCTCTCCGAGGGCGGAATAAACGGCGGCGAGTTGCGCGAGCGCGTTGTTTTCGCGCCGGCGGTCTTTCAACTCCCGCCAGAGGGCGACGGATTGTTCCAGGCTTTCGCGCGCCTTCTCCTTGTCGCCGAGCGTGAGCTGTAGTTCGCCGGCGCTCGCGAGCCCTCCGGCAAGTCGCGCCTTGTCACCCAGGTCACGGCAGATAGCCAGGCTTTGCTGGTAAAAATCGAGCGCCGGGTTCAATTCGCCTAGAGATTGATGAATGAAACCCAGGTTGCCGAGCGCAGTCACCTCGCCACGCCTGTCGCCAATGAGCCGGCGCAGTTCCAGCGCTTGTGAAAGAGCCTCGGCCGCCCGCCGCAAATCTCCGGAATCAATGTATAGCCCGGCCATGCCGCTGAGCGTCGCCGCTTCGCCGCGTTTATCGCCAGCCAAACGGCGTAGCGGCAGAGCCTCCTCATAAAATTTCAACGCCTGCTGCGGCAAGCCGAGGCCGGCGTAAATATTGCCGACGTCGTTCAAGGTCGTGGCGACGTTGCGGTTGTCATTGATCTCGCGCCAGAGGGGCAGCGATTGCATATGAAAATCGATCGCGCGTTGGCGCAGTCCCTGCGTGACGGCGATATACGCCAGGTTGTTGAGTGTCACGGCCTCGCCGCGTTTGTCGCCCGCCGCGCGCCAGAGAGGCAGTGATTCTTGGAAAAGCTCAACTGCCTGATCAATTTGACCGGCGCGCGCGGCTAAGCCTCCAAGGCTGTTGAGCGTCGACGCCTCGCCCTGCCGGTCCTTTGCGGCGCGCCACATCCCCAGCGCCTTTTGGTACTGATTGAACGCCTGTTGTGGTTGCCCCTGTTCTTCGTAAATTTTGCCCAGGTCGAACGTCGCAGACGCCGCGCGATTTTCGCCGCCGACAGTTCGCATCAGGCTCGAAGTCTGGACGATCAGGCGGGCGCGCTCGAAGAGGCGCTGCGCCTCTTGTTTGTCGCCCAGGGAATTGTGGACGCGTCCGAGCCGCGTGAGCGTGGCAACTTCACTCTGGCGGTCGTTCGCCTCTCGCCAGAGCGGCAGCGCCTGGTTGTAATAATTGATTGCCTGCCGTCGATCGCCCAGCGAGTCGGCGACCGACGCGAGTTGGGTGAGCGTATGCGCGATCTCGCCGGGTTCGGCGGCCTTGCCGGCGGAACGCAGCAGCCGGAGCGCGTCCTCGTATTTCGACAACGCGGCCCGCAGAGATTCAATCACGCCGGTCGCGCGCAGGTCTTCGGCCTCGCCCCACAACTTTTTGGCCGCGCTCCGGCTCTCGTCGGGCGTCATCGGAACATGGCCCGATTTCTGACCGGCCCCCAGACCGGCGTCTGACAGCGGTGGCACGGTCAGCCTGAACGAGCGATCGCCAGAAGCATCAGCTTTTGATGATATGGGGGATGAAGCGGGCGGAGTTTCGCGCCCCGTGGGCGGCGGTGGCGCCGGTCTATCCTGCGCCAGAGCGGAAGCAAAAAGGGCAAGAAGGACAAATAGAGATTGGGCAATGGGCAGTGGGGAATGAGAAGAAGAGGCAAGGGGATAAGGAGAAGGGGAGACAAGGGAGGAAGGATATTCCTCCTCCTTGTCTCCTTGTTTCCTTGTCTCCCCTTCCCCTATTCTCCACTCCCTATTCCCCTTTTTGTCTCCCCTGACTTCCGTCATTTCGACATCACTCTATCTTACCGAAGCGCAGAACAATGCCGGTCGAGATCCGGATATTGTTGCTGCTTGTACTATTGCCCACATTAAGGAGGTCCAGTTTCGTCCTTACGTAATCGGCCTGGATCAACCTGACCGCGAGTTTGCTGCCGAGACCCTTTACGTCGACTCCGCCTCCGATAGCGAACGCGAAGCCGGTGTCAGTGATGTCACCAGGGATCGCATCATTCTCCAGCTTGACGCGCGCCACCCCGAACAGGGCGTGGGCGAATGGCTGAATCGGACTGCCATTTCTAAGCCTGAACTGCGGGCCGAACAGAAATAAGGTCTGTCCCAAATCGGTGCGCGGGGTGACATTAGTCAGAAAATCGCCGAAATGGCCGCTCACGTCGCCTTTGAGCGCAATCGATTTTCCGAAGATGGTTACGGCGCCCGATATGTTATACCCGTTCAAATCCCGATCCTGGCCGTCAACATTACTGTCTTCGAGGCGCATGTATGAGTATCCACTGAAAACTTCCACGCGGGAGCCTTCCTGCGCCTGAGCTATGACGGGCAGCGCAAGCGTCAACGCCACGATAAGAAACAGTTTCTGCATGTCAAATTTCCTCCTTAAAACTATGTCTTGAGTCCAGGGACAATCGTGGGATGAAAGCAAAAGTCTCCAAGCAATGGGGGCGTACTCGTCTCTTCCGCCTGTCCGATTGACCTCGGATTAGGTTGAAAACTGGTTACAAAGTTATCTGCAAATATCCGAGGAGCGAGTAAGTTACGGGGAACAGCGATCACACGGGGCCAAAGGATACGGCGTTATGATATGCGATTTGGCCCAGAATGCAAATTCAAAAATTCAGTTGGATTATTCGCCGCGCCGGTCTGTATAATGCCGGCCGCGTTCACGGATTTGGTCATTGTTTCGGCTATCAGCCAGAAAGGGAAGGCTTCCAGTGAGCCAAGATCAATACAATTACCCTCTGCCGACTCCGCGCCTGGGACTGCGTGAGGCCACACGCAATTTAGGTCTATACAATCCCTACCTCGAAGCCGACAAATCGAAAAATTCGGTTGTCGTCGCGCTGATGTGGCTTGGCTTCACCGTGGTCGGGTTGATGGTGGCGGGGCTGATGATCTTTAATGTCGGGATCGGCGGCGCGATTGTGGGGGCGGTATCGGCGATTATCCCGGCGAGCTTTTACCTGGCCCTCTTTTTGTGGCTGGATCGATACGATCCGGAACCACCCGGACGGTTGATTTT
>DATCXQ010000580.1:0-13329 GCA_036565725.1 Blastocatellia bacterium | reverse complement strand
TACCACGTTCCATCTGAGCAACAGAGCGCTGTAGGTCTCGCCTTTACGCCGGTGACGCGACGTCCGCGACCGTGAATCGAACACTCACGGTTCCTGGTCACTTGCCTTTTGGCGCAAGCCTGTCAGCATCTTTGGCTTGTGATTATTCACGACGCTTGCAGCGATTCACTTGTGTTGACCGTGGCGCTCAACCCTAGCTCCCGACCGCCCTGATGCTGGCAGTCGCGACCGCCCCTTGCGGTTTGGTCGCCACTCCGAGGAGTGAGGTTCCATTGTCCCGGAGGCTTCACACCTGGCCGTTGCCAGCCACGCATGCTCCGGTAGGATACTGACGGCGGAACGTCAGGTAATGTCCAGTTTGGCATTACAGTTACTCAGGCGACTTCGTGTCGCACGTTCGACCATAATATGATTATTTCCAGAATGAATTTTGACGCTGGGAGATTACACCGATCTTTGTGGCAAGTTTGTCAGTTAGTGACTCTGTCAGCCGCTAACCAAATTTATCAGATTGGAGCAAGGGCATCCTCGCCCGACTTAGGATTCGGTAGCATTCGCAAGAAAGCGCTTCAAGCCCTCCAGGATCGAGAAGGGTGATCCGGCCGCGAGCATAATGGATCAACTCCTTCGTTTGTAGTTGTCCCGCCGCCGAGCTGACGCCGCTGCGCGAAACACCCAGTATATGCGCTATCGCCTCGTGCGTGATATTGAAAGCGCCGTCGCGTGTCCTGTCACGCGCCAGGAGCAGCCAGCGGGCCAGCCTTTGATTTATATTGTGGAAATGGTGGCAGGCGACCGCCTGCGTAATTTGTTTGTTCAGAATATGGGAGTGACCGAGCAGGGGTAGGTAAATCTGACTCTCTTGTTTTATCGCCGCTTGCAAAACCCTCGCGCTAATCCGAAGCGCTTCGCCTGAGATCTGCACCTGAGCGCGGAACAACGCCTCGTTTTTTGTCACGATTTCTAGAAACCCAATCACGCTGTCGTGACCGGCCATGGCGACTTCAACAGAGTCGCCGTTTTCTATATCGAGAAGCAACGAGACGATTCCGCTTCTGATAAAGTAGGTGTAATCAATCGTGGCGCCAACATCAAAAAGGATTCTGCCTGCTTCGAGGCGAACTCTCTGAAGATGGGGCCCCAATCGTTCATAGATAACCGGCGGGAGCGCGGTCAACAGCTCGTTTGGGCTTATAAACTGCATAAGCCTTGGAAGCCTTCTTTTCAGTCAAACTTACGCTGTCGACTGCTCGCTTGGATTTTTCAAGACTGTTCTCCGCCCTCTTGACCTACGTCGGCTACAATGACAAAAGACAAAAGACAGGATGGCAACCAAAAGTATTTAAGTGAAGTGGAATTGCGCATTCATGAAATTCCTTGAGAAAGAAAACGGAAGAACTCAACTGGTGTCCTGATCTGCAATCCTGTCCGCTTCGCCACTTGCCGCGTGAAGCGCTTCGTGTTGTGCGTCAGCAGCAAGTCCGGCTTCGACGACGCCTATAACGATCGCGCAACGTAGTACACATCAGCTGGCAAAAAGAACTGAGTTTGATTCGAGCACGATCTTCATGCTGATCCAGATCAATTTCAGGCGCCTGCAAAACTGTAAAGTTGATAATTGGAGATTCAGGGACTGAGATTTTTCGATGTCCGCGGTTTGAATCGAAAGTGTCGTTGAAAGTGTCGTAAAAAAGAAAGGCTTCCAAAAAGGAAGCCGTAATTTATTGATTTTATTGATCGGGGCGATAGGATTTGAACCTACGACCTCTCGGTCCCGAACCGAGCGCTCTACCAGGCTGAGCCACGCCCCGCTGATCGCCCCTGGCGCTCATAAATTATGCCCGCCAAAAACGAAGAGGCATATTACTGGTCGCCCTTTTGCTTGTCAATCGCCACGTCAATGACCCTTAATTGGCAATTTTCACGACCGTTCCACTTGTTTATCTCCAGACGGCACATCAGGCTTATTTCATTAGCGCCTGCGAATTCCGGCTGATGCTCAGCGGCGTTCCACCAGAGGGCTTCTATCTCAGTCCTATCTCTTCCGATCAGAAACTTCAGGTGCTTCTCTTTGAGCCTCAGGACGGAGCGCAGCGGCGCGCGCCGCATCAGGAAGAGCGGATAGGGGTTGCCGACGCCGTGCGGTTCGAGCCGGGCGAGCGCTCTGGCGCATTCAACCGTCGCGTCTTCGAGCGTGATCTCGGCGTCGGCGTTCAGACTGCGCCCGACGTCGTCTTCGCAGAGGACTTCCGTCGCGTGGCGATTAAGGCGGTAGCGCATCTCATCGATTTTGGAGGCCGCGACGGTGAATCCAGCGGCCATCGGGTGGCCGCCGTATTTAACCAGCGCGTCAGAAATAGAGTCGAGGGCCTCGACCAGATGAAAGCCGTTGATCGAACGCGCGCTGCCGTGCGCGATCCCCTCTTCGTCTATCGAGCAGATGAAGGTCGGACGCCCCGTCATCTCGACTATTTTTGAACAGACAATGCCGATCACGCCGCGGTGAAACCCCTCGGCCTCGGCGCCGGCGAAGACAAGCACGCGGTCCGTCTCAGACACCGGCTCCGACCGATTGATTTCGATCGAGGCCTTAAGTTTGTCGAGCAGGACGCCCTGGACGTGCTGGCGTTGGGCGTTCATGGCGTCGAGCTTGAAGGCGATCTTCATCGCCTCGTCGTCGGTCTTCGCGTCGAACAGCGCCAGGACCGAATCGGCGTGGGCGATGCGCCCGGCGGCGTTGATGCGCGGCCCGATCCTGAACCCCACGTCGAAGGCCGTGACGGGAGAGTTGACCTGGGAGAGTTTTAGCAGCGCGCGGAGCCCCGGATTGTTGCTACGTTTATTCAGGTTTCGCAGCCCGTGGGCCACGATGGCGCGGTTTTCGCCCGCCGACAGGTCGACCATGTCGGCGATGGTTCCGATAGCGGTGAGTTTTGCCAACGAGGACAGGATCGCGTCTCGCTTCTCGCGCCCCGTGAGCAGCGCGTCGGCCAGTTTCAGAGAGACCCCGCAGGCGGCCAGGCTCTTGTTCGGGTAATCGACGCCCGACGAGCCTTTCGGACAGAGCACAGCGAAGGCATCGGCGGGAACGTCCTCGCCGTCCGGCAAATGATGGTCGCAAATGATCAGGTCTACGCCCAGCGCGCGCGCCGTCCTGGCTTCGGCGTGCGATTTGATCCCGATGTCGGCGGTGACGATGACCTGAACCCCCTCGGCGGCGGCGCGCTCTACGATCTCGCGCGATAGTCCGTAACCTTCGGTGAAGCGGTCGGGGATGTAACACGAGATCAGATCTCCTGCGCCCAAAAGCCTCAGCGTGTGCGACAGGATCACGCTCGAAGTCGTGCCGTCAACGTCGAAATCGGTGACTATCATTATCCGCTCGCGGTCGCGGATGGCGCGGCGCAACCTCTCGACGGCCCGATCCATGTCGCGTAGAAGAAAAGGCGAATGCATGTCATCGATGAATTCAGGCGCCAGAAACTTTCGAATCTCTTCCGCGCTCGTAAGACCTCGATTTAGCATGCAGCGGAGCAATACCCGGTTCTCCCCTGTCTCCGATTGAAGACGGTCCAATGGCGCCGTGGCCCCCGACGCCCGCGCGGCCGGATCGTAATCGATCACATGCCAGCGCGCGCCGGTAAGCCCACGCGCGATTTTGGTAAGAGATGGGGTCATGAGTCCTTCAGGTATTTTCGAGATCACGCTTCGTCTAAAGGCGGGCGCAAGTATGTGCGACCAGACGGCTAAATGACAAGTATCGCTGATGTTTGCATTCGAGTCAGTATCGCGAGCGTCGTTCCCTGAGCCATCCCTTTGACGCGCTCCTCCCCCGCCGCCGCTCGCGGCGCTGAAAATTTCTGGAACCGCGTTTTCCTAGAAGCGTTAAAAGTGTGTGTGTGTAGTTTGTGTGAGGTGATCAGCCACGCTGGAGCGGGAGGATCACCTCGATTTTTTTGCTTGCGTAAGCGCTGATCGCATATTCCGCCGCTCCGGTTCGGCTCTCACAACAACAACACACGCCGTTTTGCCTGTCTACCCTTTGGTGCTATAGTCTGGCTTCGCAAATCGCGCTACCCCTCAGTTCCATTGCGAACTATCAAGAAGGCATGGGTAAAAGCCAAGCATGAAAGCGCTATTATGAGACTTCTTGTTAATTTATCGAATCGACCATTCCGCAACCGCCGGTTGTTCTGGCTGGTGATCCTGCTACTCTTCGTCATCCCGTCCTATTTCGGCCTCGGCGCCGTCGGAGACCTGGCGCGGCGCCAGGCCGAACTCGACGCGCTCGACGCCGAGATTCAAGGACTGCAAGGCGGGATCAGAACACCCGACAAACCTGCGTCCGCCAACGTCACGATCTCGGCGGATCGGAATCTTCAGTTGTTGGCGGCCAGCGTATTGATCGCGCGGCGCGCCTTCTCCTGGTCGCAGCTTCTTGACGACATCGAACGCAATCTGCCGGCGGGCGTCCGGGTGCTGCGCGTAGCGGTGGCCCAGATTCAGCCGAACGAACGTGACGCCGCCGGGGTAGAAATTGAAAGCGCCGCGACTCTAAACATGTCCGTCATTGGCAAGAGCGGCGCCGAAGTGACCACGATGATCAACAAATTTCACGAATCGCGCCGGTTCAGAGTCTCCCCCGTTTCGCAGAAGGCTGTTGAAGGGACCGAGGAGATAGAATTTGAACTGAAAGTCGAATATCTGACGCGGCCAGCGGCCCCGCGCGCAGGCTTGAGCAATCAGATCGCGGAGAAGAAGCAATGAATTTGAAGACCTACTTTTCCGATGCTTTCGGCCGAGCGCGCAACGCCGTAAGACGCGCGCGTTTGAGCGTCTCCGAAATCGCATTCCTGGGCGCCGCGATGATCTTCGCTTCCGGCGTCGCGCTCTTCTACTCATACAAAGTTCTTCCGCTCGGCTACATGGTGGCGGCCCGCCAACGACAGATAAAAGATCTGAAAACGCAGATCGAAAAGCTGAATACCGAAGAGAGGAAGCGCCGGGATCAGGCTTCCAACGCCGAAAAGATTCTGGAGAGCCTGAGCGGCTTCGAGAGCCGCCTGACCCCCGACGATCGCGGAATGACGCAGATCATCAACGAAATCGATGCGCTCGGCTCCACACACAAAGTAATCGCCGGCGACTCCAACTACCGCCCGGAAGCGGCCGATGAACCGCAGTTCGACGAGAACGGCAATCCGAAGCCGCGACCGAACAGGGACAAGAAGCCTAAAATTTATCCGAACCTCGGCGTCGAGACGACGGTCCTTGGCGATTACTCGAATCTGCGCCGGTTTCTTTCGGACCTGGAGCGCAGCAGACAGTTTCTGATCATCAATTCGCTGACGTTCCAGGGCGGTGACGATAAGATCGCCCGCCAGTTAGCGAAGGGCGGGAAGCAGATTCAATTGAGCAGCGCGGAATCCGTCCCCGTCTCACTCAAAATCGAACTCGACACATACTTCAAACCTCCGGCGGCCGGCGCCCCGACCGCGCAATCTACGCCGGCGGCGCCAAAGAACGCGCGATGACGAATACTAGGTAGGGGCAGACCTGCGTGTCTCCCCCTACAATACAGGCATTAGACATGAGTCAGGAAAATCCTACACCGGAAGAGAAACAACTGAAGAGCAAGGAGACCAGGAACAGGCTGCTGCTCGGCGCATTGATCCTCCTGCTGGGAGGCGTGGTCTACTATCAATTCTTCTCGGGCAGCGACGCGCCGAAGCCACCGGATTCGGCCACCGCCAAAGCCACCCCGACCCCAACGCCGCAGCGCCTGACTAGCGGAACGCCGGCGCCGATTATTTCAGAACCGCTCGACCTGGCCTTGATGCAGCCAGGAAGTCAATCTGGCGGCGGAACCGGACGCAACATCTTCATCTACCCGACGCCGACGCCCCCGCCTCCGCCCACGCCAGCGCCGACTCTTCCCACGCCGACGCCGTGGCCAGTCCCGGCGTCTTCGCTCAATCCGGGCAACGTGTTTGCGCGGACGGCCGATTTCACTTTGACGGTCTTCGGCCAAAAGATGCCGCAGGACGCGCAGGGCTTCGTCAACGGGCGCGCCTACCAGACGACTTTCGTCAACGACACACAGGTCAGGATCAATGTCCCGGCCGAGGCGATCAGAATGCCCGGCATTCTCAGCGTGGCGGTTCGCAGTCAAAGCGACCCAAGACTCGAATCCAACCCGATTCCGCTCAACGTCGCCCCGCCTCCAGATCCGCCGTACAAGTACATCGGCCTGCTCACACTCAAGAACGTTCCGACGGCTGTGCTCGTATCCCAGAGCAGCGACGACGAAAGCTACAACGTAAGGAAGGGCCTTGTGATAGGCGGCAAGTGGAAAATAATCAGCATTACTCCACAAAAAGTGGAGATCGAAGACACCAGCATCAAGGTTTCGCACGTCATCAATTTCACCCTCGATACCAAGTAATCGAGGGCAGCACAGACTTTCGTGAGGTCGTCATATGAACGCCAACGGGCAGATGAATAAAAACCGGCGGAACACGAATCAGGGACAAAGGGGAGAGAGAGGCTACGCGTTGGTCGGGCTGATGGCTGTGATGATGCTCGCCTTGATCCTGACGACGGCCGCCGCGCCCTCGCTCAGGAGGGAAATGCAGCGCGAAAAAGAGGAAGAGATGCTTTGGCGCGGCCAGCAGGTCGTCGTGGCGCTAAGTCGTTACCGCGCGTTTCGAGGCGGGGTGTTCCCGACCGACCTCAAAGAACTGGTTGAAGGCATTGATATAAATGGGAAGAGACTGCGTCTGCTGCGACCTTCGGCGATATGCGACCCGATGACCCCCTGCGAGGGCGAGGGCGAAACCAACTGGCGGACGGTCAATCCCGGCGACCCGCTTACCAAGGAGTTGCTGGAAGCCATCATCATCGCCCAGGAGAAGAGCAAGCTTCCCGTCAACCCGCAGGGCATCCAGGAGCTTGCGAGATTCGCTCAGGTTGGAACGGTAACGCTCCCCGGGCAGCCCGCCGACACCCAACTCGACGGCGTCATCGGCCAGGGCGAAAATCAGCAGGGCGGCTCCGGCGACAATACGCAAGGGGCGCCGATCATCGGCGTGGTCAGCAGGAAGAGCGGTAAGATGTTCCGGGCTTATTATGGCATTGAGGAATACGATCGCGCGCTCTTCTTCCCTAACATCCCAGTCATGGCCGGCGGTTTCATGACTCCGTTCGTCCTCGGCAGCGTGCTTCCCGGCGGCGGGGTTCCTGGCGGAGTTCCTGGCGGCGCGTCGAATGTAAAGGATCCTCGGTGTCCCGCGGGCGGCATGTTCGTCAACGGCAAGTGCGTTGGCGGGCCGACTCAGGTCAATTAACGATTCATGAATGTTCTGGTCACCGGCGGGGCCGGTTACATCGGCAGCGTGGTCGTTGAACAGTTGATCAAAAACGGTCACGAAGTCGTCGTATATGACAATCTCAGCGAAGGCCACGCGGCGGCCATTGCGCCCGAAGCCACACTCGTCAAAGCTGATTTATCGGATCGCGACACGCTTGTCCGCGCGTTGGACCGAAACAGGATCGAGGCCGTAATTCACCTGGCCGCATCGAGCCTTGTAGGCGAATCGGTCGAAAACCCGCATCTGTACTTCACCAACAACATCGGCGCCGGCGTTTCGCTGCTCGACGCCATACTGACCGTGGGGCTGAAGAAACTCGTCTTCTCTTCGACAGCCGCCGTCTACGGCGCGCCCGAAACGGCGCCGATCACCGAAGAGGCGCCGCCGAATCCGATCAATCCTTACGGAGAATCGAAGCTCGCGTTTGAAAGAATGCTGCGCTGGTACGACGAAGCTTACCGTCTGCGTTACATCAGCCTGCGATGCTTCAACGCCGCCGGCGCGAGCGAGCGCTTCGGCGAAGCCCACGACCCGGAAACACATCTGATCCCGAACGCGCTGCGTGTCGCGGCTGCCCGATCAGATCACGTCGACGTCTTCGGCGAGGATTACAGCACGCCCGACGGCACATGTGTGCGCGATTACGTTCACGTCATAGACATCGCCGACGCGCATGCCCTGGCCTTGAATGCGATGGAAAAAGGCAGCGAGATTTACAACCTCGGCTACGGCAGCGGCTACTCGGTGGCCGAGGTGGTCGAGATGGCGCGCCAGGTCACCAAACGATGGATTTCGACAGAAGCCGCGCCTCGCCGCGCCAGCGACCCACCCATCCTGATCGCAAGCCCCGACAAGATAATGCGCGACCTGGGCTGGAACCCGCGCCACAGCGAACTTGACAGCATCATCGAATCCGCCTGGCGCTGGCGCCTGGCCCATCCGAATGGATACGAAGAGTAGGGACGGAGGAACAGAGCGACGGGGAGACGGGGAGACGGGGAGACGAGGCGACGATATTCCATTTCGCCCCGTCGCCTTGTCGCCTCGTCTCCCCGTCGCCGCAGCTTATGCGAGTCATCGCCGGAATCTACAAAGGCCGCCGATTGAAAACGCTTGAAGGGTTGAGCGTGCGCCCGACTTCTGACCGTTTGCGCGAGACGCTATTCAACATCCTGGCGCCTCAGATCGAAGAGGCGCATTTCGCCGACGTCTGCGCCGGGTCGGGCGCAGTCGGAATCGAAGCGCTGTCGCGCGGCGCCCGACACGTTACCTTTATTGAATCGTCGCTCAAAGCCGCCCGAATCATCAGCGAGAACCTGCGTAATTGCGGGATAAGAGAGGGTTACAGGGTGATCAATCGCGACGCGCTTCGGGCGTTGAAGAACCTGGAAATAGCTCAATTCGACGTCATCTATTTCGACCCGCCTTACGATTCCGAAATCTATACGCCTGTCATGTGGCTTATCGCAAAGCAGGACCTCCTCGCCGAGGGCGGCGTCTTAATCGTCGAACATCGCCGCCAGACGCCGCTGCTGCCGAATTACGATCGCCTGCGCCCCTACCGGCAAGTCGCGCAGGGCGAATCCCTTTTGACTTTTTTTGGGGTCGAGGCCGCGGGGGGATCGAGTGTTGAGGAATGATCGTATGGAGACTGCGGACAGAACGCGTGACATGGTCTTCAATCACTGCTCCTCGACCTTCTCCCATTATCCGGCGCCGTGCTACTATCCGCCTTCTTCATACCATTTTCTGAGGAGAATCCTATGACTCGTCGCGCGATCTATCCCGGATCATTCGACCCGTTGACCAACGGGCACGTGGACATCATCGAACGCGCCTGTCACATCTTCGACGAGGTCATCGTGGCGATTTTGATCAACCTCGACAAACATCCCATGTTCACAGTCGCCGAGCGCATAGAGATGCTGGCCGAGGTGACCACCCCATACTCTTCGCAGGTCAAGATAGAGACTTTCGAGGGCCTGCTGGTCGAATACGCGCGCCGCCGTCAGGCTCACGCGATTATTCGCGGCGTCCGCTCGATTAAAGATTACGAGTACGAATTGCCGATGGTGTTGATGAATCGCCGTCTAAACCCACAGGTCGAAACCGTTCTCCTGGTCGCCTCCGAAGAGAATTCATACATCAGTTCGAGCCTGATCAAAGAGGTCTTCCTGCTCGGCGGCTCGATCGAAGGCCTGGTTCCCCATTCCGTGATCGAACGGATGAAAGGGCGATTGATATAAACGGACGGGGAAAATTTTCAATCAACGTTCTCATCCGTCTCCAAAAACCGCCACTTTCCCTCAGGAAGATCGCCCAGCCTGATTTTGCCTACTCGCACTCGCTTCAATCCGACGACCTTCAAACCCACCAGGTCGCACATCCGGCGAATCTGCCGCTTGCGCCCTTCTCTCAACACGAACCGCAATTGATCGCGGTTAATCCATTCGACCTGCGCCGGTTTGAGCGGCTTGCCGTCGAGCGCCAGCCCTCCCCGCAACAATCGCAGCCCGTCATCGGACAACAGGCCGCGAACGCGCACGATGTATTCCTTTTCGACGCGGCTCTCTTCCCCGATGATCTTTTTCGCCAAGCGCCCGTCTTGCGTGAAAAGCAGTAACCCCTGCGAATCAATGTCGAGCCGCCCGGCGACGGCCAGGCCTTTCAGGTGTTCGGGCATCAAACGTTTATTCCCCTTACCGAATTGATTCGCTACGGTGATAAGTTTAATCGCGGGAGCGTAGCCAGGCTCGGGTTGGGCGGAGACGTACCCGACCGGCTTGTTCAGAATAATCGTAATAAGTTCCTTCTGTTTTTTGACGGCTTGGGGGGCGAGCGTGATTTCAGCGTCCGGCGCGACCTTGGTCCCGAGTTGATCAACTATAACGCCGTTAACCGAAACCATGCCCTGCTCAATGAAGACGTCCGCCTCGCGGCGCGAACAGACGCCGCGCTGAGCCATCAGCTTCGATAGACGCACCATCTCATCAGTCATAAATCGCCCCACTGTGAAGCAGGTTTAATAGCCGCGGTCGAAATAGATGGGCAACTACGTAACGCGCCTTGTTATCTAAGGGACACGGGTGAACCTCCTGTTGAGCGTAATCCTGTGGGGATAAAATCTCCACAGGGTTGCGCTCTTTTTTTTTAACAATCGCCCGTAGGGCCATGAAACGTTTTTTCGATTATTTCGTTCATAAACGGCCTCGCAGACACGCCTCTTGCACGGCATGTGCGTGATTCACCCTTCGCATCTACAAAAATTCTTTAGTCGAATCTCGCCTGAATGATTCGAATGTGAGTAGAAGGTAATAACGATGAATTGCGCAAAAAGCCTGAAATTACTGAGCGAATATCATGACGGATCGCTGAACGTGATAGAAGCCGCGCGAGTACGGATGCATTTGATGATATGCCCATCATGCCGCGGAATTTTTCATGACCTGGAACTGATCGTCTCCGCAGCCGCCGAGCTGCGTGACAAAAGCCCAGGCGCCTGCCCCGACGACAAGGCCGGTTGGCGGCGGTTTGAATCGGCCGCGCTGAAATCCGCTGCCCCTGCGGGGAATAGGCCATGGCTGCGGCGCTGACCGGAAGCTACGCCACCGCAGACACCGCAGACACAGAGCAGAGAGAAAAAAGAGTCGCATCTGCTGCGCGCCGCAGGCATCCTTCTCCCTCTGTGTCTGCGGTGTCTGCGGTGGCAAATCAGGCCAGCAGCTTTTCGATCACATTTCCATGAACGTCCGTCAACCTGAAATCTCTTCCCTGGAAACGGTAGGTCAGTTTCGTGTGATCGAATCCGAGCAGATGCAGGACGGTCGCGTGCAGGTCGTGGACATGCGCGGGGTCGCTGGCCACGTTGAAACCGAACTCGTCGGTCTCGCCATAAGTGACGCCCTGTTTGACGCCGCCGCCCGCGAGCCACAGCGAGAAAGCCCTGTTGTGATGATCTCGGCCCAGGCTGCGGCCCGCGTCCGCGTTGCTTTCGACCATCGGCGTGCGACCGAATTCCCCGCCCCAAACGACGATCGTATCGTCGAGCAATCCGAGCCGCTTTAAGTCCTTGATCAAAGCCGCCGCCGCCTGATCGGTCTGCTGGCATTGGCCGCGAACGCCCTTCGCAACCTCGCTGTGATGATCCCATGCTTCATGGAAGAGTTGTACGAAGCGCACGCCGCGCTCGACCAGCCGCCGGGCCAGCAGACAATTCATCGCGAACGAAGGGCGCCCCGGAGTCACGCCGTACATTTCAAGCGTCTCTTTCGACTCCTTTGAAATATCCATCAGTTCAGGCGCCGAGGTCTGCATCCGGTAGGCCATCTCGAAAGAGTTGATGCGCGTGGCGACCTCCGGGTCGCCCGTCGCTTCCAGATGATGCTCGTTCAGAGCCTTCAAGGCGTCCAGCGATTTGCGCTGCGCTTCCGGCGTCACGCCGCGCGGATTCGAAAGCGAGAGGATCGGGTCGCCGCTTTTGCGAAAGGCCACGCCCTGATAGATCGTGGGCAGAAAGCCGCAGCCGAAATTCGAACTGCCGCCGCTCAAACCTCCCGCCGACGACATTACGACGAACGCCGGCAAATCCTGCGACTCGCTGCCAAGCCCATAGGTCACCCACGCGCCGACGCTCGGACGCCCGTATTGCGTCGAACCTGTGTTCATGAAAATCTGCGCCGGCGCGTGATTGATCGCGTCGGTCTGCGCCGACCTGACGACGGCTATCTCATCGACGACCTGCGCCGTGTAAGGCAGCGCCTCGGACACCCAGATCCCCGATTGCCCATGCCGCGCGAATTTCAGCTCCGAAGCGTACAAACCCGCGTCCGGCCTGATGAACGCGTAATTAAGGTCTTTGACGAACTCCTGCGGCACGGGCTTGCCGTTGTATTTGGCGAGCGACGGCTTGTAATCGAAGGTCTCGAACTGCGAAGGCCCGCCGGCCATAAACAGATAGATCACGCGCTTGGCCTTCGGTTTGAAATGCGGCTGCTTCGGCGCAAGAGGATTTGTGATAGCGGATTGCGCTGAGGATTTCTCATTTAGCAGCGAGGCAAGCGCCAGTGAGCCAAGGCCGATTCCGCATTCTTTGAAGAACCAGCGGCGAGTTAAAAGCTTCCCTGCTTCAATTTTTATCTCTTCGTTGAAGTTCATATCCACCTCAAAGGGATGAGCTATTTGAAGCCCATGCAAAAAACGCCCATTGCGATCAATACTTTGATTAGCGTCAACCTGGGTACGCGCCGCTTCCAGCGCGCAGTCTCGGCAGGAGGCGCATTAGGAAGCAATGGGCCGTCTAATCGAGATTGCGCGTCAGAGCTGGTTTCACTCTTTGGTAATCGTCTCGTCCATATTCAACAGCACGCGCGCGACCATCGTCCACGGCGCGACTTTGTGCAGGTCGACGTCTTCGGGCATCCTGTTCGGGTCCGTCACCGCCACGTAGACCGCAGTGGACGTGCGCCCTTCAAAATATTTCTTCTGATCTTCGAGCAATTCGATCAGCTTTTGCATCTCGAATTGATCAGGCTCACGGCTCACGCAGAGTCTGAACGCGTAGTTCATCTTCGAGCGGTCATCTGCGCCGCCATTTTTCCAAATTCGCATGGCCAGGGCTTGAGCCGCTTCTACAAAGACGGTGTCGTTCAAGGTCGTCAGCGCCTGCAGCGGCGTGTTCGACCTGACTCTGCGCGCGCAGGAGAAATCGCCGTTAGGCGAATCGAAGACGAGCATCGAAGGATAAGGCACGGTGCGCTTCCAGAACGTATACATTCCGCGGCGGTAGCGATCCTCGCCCGTCGCGTTCTCCCACTTGAAACCGCCGTAAGCCAGGTCCATCACGCCCGCCGGCAGCGCCGGGAAAACGCTTGGGCCTCCGATCTTTTCGTTCAACAACCCGCTCGCGGCCAACGCCACGTCGCGCACTATCTCAGACTCGACGCGGATTCGCGGCGCCCGC
>DATCXQ010000574.1:0-15906 GCA_036565725.1 Blastocatellia bacterium | reverse complement strand
CCCTCGCCGTCCTCGCCGCGCCCGCCGCCCTCGCCGCGCGACTGGGGATTGCCGCCCGGAGTCGCGGTCGGTCCTCCCGGCTGAATGCGCTGCGCAATTGTTTGCAACTCGGTTTGCGCCTGCTCAAGCGTCACGCCGGGTTTCAATCGAGCAATGGCTTTCAGAAGCACCATGCCTTCACCATACCCCGCCAAGGCTGCACTCGTTTCACTAAGCGCCAGCGGAATCCAAAGTTGAAACGGTTCGGGATATTGAAAGCGCGCCGGAAGAATGCCCACGACGGTGTAACTTTGTTCGTTCAACGTGATTGTCCGGCCCAGCACGTCCGCGTCGCCGCCAAATCGGCTCTGCCAGAGGCCGTGTCCGAGAATAGCCGCCTTTGGGCCGTTGGGCGTGTCCTCTTCCTGGGTGAAGTTGCGTCCCAACGCCGGCAGGACGCCGAGCAGCGGAAAGAAATCCGCCGTCACTGCGCCAGCCACGACTCCTTCCGCCGCTCCGGCCCCTGTGAGGGTCATGTCGCCGCCACTATAGGCGGCGATGCGCGCCAGCGACTGGCTCTGCGATTTCACTTGAACGAAAGCGGCGCTGCCAATGACAGTGTCCGGCTTTCCCGACCGGACTATGCGCAACTGCGCGAGCTGGCCGGGTTCGGGATAGGGCAGCGGCTTGAGCAGGACGGCGTTGACGACGCTGAAGATGGCGGTGTTGGCCCCGATGCCGAGGGCCAGCGTGAGAATCGCTACGAGCGAAAAGCCTGGATTCTTGTGCAGCATCCGCAGGCCAAATCGTAAATCCTGTATTAGTGTTTCCAGCATTGGTAATCCTCTTTGTTCGCGGTAGCGTTCTTGCGTCAAGGCGACGCCGCCGAGTTTGATGAGCGCCTGTCGCCGCGCTTCTTCCGGCGACATTCCAGCACGCAAGTTGTCTTCCATGTGAAAGGCCAGATGGCTTGCCAACTCTTCGGCAAATTCCTGTTCGCTTTGCTTGCGATGGAATAAGCCGAAGAGCCGCAGCAGCCAGCCGCGCAATGGTCGTAGGTTCATAAATCCTGCCTCTGTTGAATCATGCTTCCCGGCTATTCGTGCCGGAGCGCGATGAGCGGATCCACCTTCGTCCTACGCCGTGCTGGTATCCAACACGCCAGCAACGCTACCAGCGCCAGCAATAATGCGACGCCCACAAACGTCAGCGGATCAGTGGCGCTCAAGTCATACAGCAAACCGCGCAGCAATCGTGTCGCAGCGAATGCGCCGCCCAAACCCAGCGCTACGCCGAGCAGCGCCAGTGTCATGCCCTGCCCCACGATCAGGCGTTGCACGTCGCCAGCGCGTGCGCCGAGCGCGAGGCGAATACCGATCTCGTGCGTGCGCTGCGTGACCGAGTAAGAGATGACGCTGTAGATTCCCGCTGCTGCCAGGATCAAGGCGAGCGCGGAAAAAGAGCCAAGCAGGAGTGTGTAAAAACGCGGGTCGGTGACTTGCAGCGCCACGACCTGCTCCATCGTCGCTACGTTGTGCAGCGGCAGTTCTTTGTCCACCGTTTGCAATTCGCTTCGCAAAGTGGCGATGAAGTTCTGTGGCTCAGCGGTTGTGCGAATGACGAAGGTTATCTCGCCGAGAAACCAGCGGGACTGATCGGAGACTTGCGAATACGGCTCATAGTGCGCTGGCGCGAGCGGCGCGTTCAAATCTGACTGTCTGACATCGCCAACCACGCCGACCACTTCGCGCCACGTCTCGCCTGGAAGATTTACGTCAATTCGTTTGCCGAGCGCGTTTTCATGCGGCCAGAGTTGATGAGCTAACGACTCGCTGATGATGAGCACGCCGGGCGAGTCGGCGGTGTCCTGCTCATTGAACGCGCGGCCCTGAAGCAAGGGAATGCCGAGCGCGCGAAAGTAATCCGCGCTCACGGCCACTTTGCTCGCCCCCACGGGAGGGTGATCCTTCGATTCACCTTCGACGCCGAGGCTGCCTTGAATGATCACACCGGCATGGCTGAGCGGGAGCGCGTTGACCACACCGACCGCTTGCACTTCAGGACGCACGGCGAGGCGGGCGAGCGATTGCTCGACATACGTCTTCGCCTTCGCTGTCGTGGGATAGTCAGCTTGAGGCAATGCGACACTCGCAGTCAGGACGCGGTCGGGATTGAAGCCCAATTTCGTCTCGCGCAAGCGCGTGAAGCTTTTGAGCAGGAGTCCCGCGCCGATCAGCAGCACTAACGCCAGTGAGACTTCCACCACCACGAGCAAGCTGCGCAAACGATGGTGCGCTCCGCTGCCTGTTCCTCGCGCCCCGCCTTCCTTGAGCGCCGTGTTGAGATCGAGCCTTGAGGCTTGCAACGCAGGCGCGAGGCCGAAGATGATGCCCGTGAGAATTGAAAGCAGCAGCGTAAAGCCGAGTACCCACGGATCAATCCTGATGGCCGTGATTCGCGGGACATCCTGCGGCGCAAAAGCGACGAGCAGCTTGAGAATTCCAGATGCCAGCCACAATCCGAGGACGCCGCCCGAGAGCGCCAGCAGCAAGCTTTCAGTCAGCAATTGCCGAATGATGCGTAACCGACTTGCGCCCAAAGCTGCCCGCACTGCCATCTCTTTCTCTCTGGTGGCCGCGCGCGCGAGCAGCAGATTGGCGACATTGGCGCAGGCGATGAGCAAGACGAAACTCACCGCGCCCAGGAAAATCAGCAGCGATGAGCGGACATCTCCGACTATCTGCTCTTGTAGAGGAATCAGGTTGGCGTGCAGCGTACGATTTTTCTGCAATGATTCCTGCGGCAACCTTTGGGCGAGGGTCGTGAGTTCAACTTGCGCCTGCGCTGGTGTGACACGCGGTTGCAGCCGAGCGATGATGTTGAGGTCATTACGCATCGGGTCGAGCGTGATCGGCACCCAAGCGTCGGCTTCGTCGGGAAATTTGAATCCTTCGGGCATCACTCCAACGACGGCGCACACGTCGCCTTCAACTTTGACGGTCTTGCCGATGACTGAAGGATCAGCACCGAAGCGCCGCTGCCACAACCCGTAGCTCAAGATCACAACCGTGCTGTGGTTTTGCTGATCCTCACCACCAGATGAAGGCCGTCCGATCTCTTCCGGCAAAAATGTGCGCCCCAAGAGCGGCGGCACGCCAAGCGTATCGAATAAATTTTCAGTGATCCGAGCGATTCGCACGCGCTCAGGCTCTGCGCCGCCCGTCAGGTTTCCCCGCTGGGCTTCAACATAAGCCGCCATCTGCACACAGGAGCTGCACCGATTGCGCCATTCAACCAAAACAGACCCGGTCAAGGCGTTGATTCTTCCATAGCGACTGTCTTGCTCGAAAGCGGAATAGACCATCAGACGATCAGGTTCAGGAAAAGGTAGCGGACGCAATAATACTGCGTTGACCACGCTGAAAATCGCGCTGGTCGCGCCGATGCCGAGCGCCAACGTGACGACGGCAATCAACGCGAAGCCCGGTTGTTTGCGCAACGTGCGTATGCCATAGCGCAGGTCTTGTCCTAGTATTTCCAACATCGGTAAGCCTCCGTGTTCTCTATACAGTTCTTGGGCCTGCGTCACGCCGCCGAGCTTGATGAATGCCTGCCGCCGCGCTTCTTCCGGCAACATTCCGGCGCGCAGATTGTCTTCGATGTGCATTTGCAGATGGCTTTCCAACTCTTCGGCGAATTCCTGCTCGCGCCTTTTGTGAGTGAACAGTTCGAAGAGCCGCACTAGCCAGCCGCGTAGTTGTCGAAGGTTCATTCCGATTCCTGTAATAAATCAAATCAGGCTTGACCAATATGAGATAGCCTTGCTACTCACTCCGTAGCGCCACCAGAGGATCGGCTTTCGTCGCCCGCCGCGCGGGTATCAAACATGCCAGTCCGGCTATGAGCAGCAGTAAAATTGTCATCGCCATATAGGTCGGCGGGTCGGTCGCGGTGACGCCGAACAACAAATTTTTCAGCCAACGAGTCAGCCCAAAGGCCGCGCTCAAGCCGAGGCCGAGACCGGACAAAGTCAACATCATTCCCTGCGCAAGAATCAGTCTCACCACAGTCAGACGTTGTGCGCCGAGCGCCGTCCGAATGCCGATCTCTCTGGCTCGTTCGGCGACGGCGTAAGACATCACGCCGTAGATTCCTAACGCCGCCAGGGTTACGCCCAACGCGGCAAACAGCCCAATCAAGACGAGTGTGAAGCGTGGCGAAACCGTGGCTTCTGCGACTTTCTGTTCGAGCGGATAAATCTTGTCGAGCGGAATGCTCGGATCGAGCGACCGGATGCGTTCCCGAATGGTGGGAACGAGTGGCAGCGGATTACCTTCCGTGCGCACCAGCAGAGACATGCCCGGAACCGGGAACTGACTGTAAGGCAAATAGAGTGCCGGTCGGGCAGCCGCGCCCGCCTCGGGCAACACATCCGCCACGACGCCGACAATCAGGATGCTTTGCTCCTCCAGCAGTTCCGTTCGCAAGCGCCGGCCGGCCGCTTCGCTTTGCGGAAAGTACATTTTGACAAAAGTCTGATTGACGATGGCGACGACCTGCGCCCCCGCGCGATCCTGTTCGTTGAACGTTCGCCCTGACAAGAGCGGGATGGAAACGGTTTGGAAATACTCTGCGCTAATGGGACGCAAGCCGATACGCGGCGACTCCTGTCCCGGCAGCATTGGTTGCCCTTCGATTTGAACAGGTCGCGGGAACAACCCCCGCCCGTCCATCGGTGTGGATGCCGCTAACGACACGGACTCAACCTTGGGCAAGGCGCGCGCCTGCTCCAACGCCCGCTCATAGAAATTGACAAACTGCGGATTGATCTGCCCCCGCATCGAGAGCGGCACGACCAGCACATTTTCCGCGCGAAAGCCATGATCAAAGCTGACCAGCCGTCCGAAGCTTTTGAGCAATAATCCAGCGACGATCAGAAGCACCGTCGCCAGCGATACTTCGGCAATCACCAAACCTTGCCGCATGCGCTGTTTGGAACGGCTGCCCGTCGCGCCGCTACCGCCGCCTTTCAGCGCTTTGTGCGGGTCAAGTTGCGAGGCTTGCAGCGCAGGAACCAAACCCATCAGAAGGCCTGCCAGTGTTGTCACAGCAACCATCACAGTGACGACGCGGCCATCCAGCGTGACTTCATGCAAGCGCGGGATGTTTTCCGGGCTGAGCAGGATCAGGGCTTTGACAGCCCATGCGCCCAATAACAAGCCGAGTGCGCCACCCAGGGTCGTGATCAAAATGCTTTCGACCAATAACTGACGCACGATTCGCCCGCGCCCGGCGCCGAGCGCTATGCGAATCGCGATCTCCTGTTCGCGCGCCAGCCCGCGCGCCAGCAGTAAATTGGCGATGTTGGCGCAGGCAATCAGCAACACCAACGCCGTCGCGCCCAGCAACACCAACAAGGGTGCGCTTACATCACGCACTACCGTCGCCTGCATCGTCTGCACCCACGCCGTGCGCGGCGCGTTTTTCGGGTTGTCTTGTGCAATCCGTTGTGCGATGGCGCTAACCTCTGCGGTTCCCTGCGCCAACGTTGCGCCTGTTGCGAGTCTGGCGATAATCGAGAATTCAGGATCGTCATCTTCCCGTTGTGTTTTTGTCAGCGGAACCCACAAATCCGCCCGGCGCGGATAGTCGTAATCTTCAGGCATCACGCCGACCACCGTATGCGGCGCGCCATCAATCGTGACGGTTTGCCCAATAATAGCGGGGCTGGACGCATACCGCTGTTGCCATAACCGATGGCTGAGCATGACCATGCGCGCGCCCTGCGTATATTCTTCCGCCAGAAAATCGCGCCCCAGTTGCGGGGCAACGCCGAATACCGGAAAGAATCCTTCTGAGACTCTGGCAACAGTAATGTTGATCGGCTCGTGTCTGTCGTCGCGCAGAATGAAATTCGCTTCGGACAGCGCCGCCATCGCCGCAAAAGCGGAGGTTTGCTGTTTGAATTGCTCAAAGTCCTGATAGGAAGTCTCCAGAAACCGCAGCCCGGCCTTTTGATCCGCGCTCCAAATCCTGACCAATTGATCGGCATTCGCGTAGCGCAAGGGGCGCAGCAAGACTCCATCCACTAACGAGAAAATCGCAGCGTTGACGCCGATGCCGAGCGACAGCGTCAGAATCGCAATAAAAGTGAAGGCCGGATTCTTACGCAGCATCCGCAAGCCAAACCGTAAGTCCTGTAAAAATGTTTCGAGCATCGGTAAACCTCCTTGTTCGCGATGAAGTTCTTGGGTCAACATGACGCCGCCCAGTTTGATGAGTGCCTGTCGCCACGCTTCTTCCGGCGACATTCCGGCGCGCAAGTTGTCTTCGATATGCATGGCCAGATGGCTTTCCAACTCTTCGGCGAATTCGCGCTCGCGCCGCGCGCGGAGGAACAGGCCGAAGAACCGCACAAGGTGGCCTCGTAGTTGTGGAACGTTCATCATGACTCCTGCGGCGGAACAAAGAAGCGCGCCAGAATCGCCGTCGTCGTCTCCCATTTCTCCGTCTCTTCCGCCAGCCGTTTGCGGCCTGCGCGCGTCAGTTTGTAATACTTGGCCCTGCGATTGTTGTCGGACGCGCCCCACTCCGAAGAGATGTAGCCTTCCTGTTCGAGCTTCAGCAGCGCCGGATAGATCGTTCCGTAATTGATTGCCAGCTTATTCTCGCTGGTTTGTTCGATGCGACGCGCGATGCCGTAGCCGTGCAATGACCCCAGCGCTTCGAGCGTCTTGAGAACCATTAGCGCGAGCGTCCCTTGCCAGACATCTGTCTTCTCACTCATCGTTGCAACCTCCCGCTATTTAATCTTCCTATGGGTAAATTATAGGAATGATGGCACAGCTTATATGGGAAGACAATAGCAGTGTTGAGATTAAGATCTTACTTGCACAATCCAAAGCTGAGAAAATCGCGGGATAGTAAGTATCCCTGCGGTGGCGCAATTACAATTTTGTTCAAGGGGGAGGATTATGAACAACGCTGCAAAAGAAAATGGATCACTCTTGATGTCGGATTCGGATTCACAACAGATAGTCAGCGTTCCGATACATCTGACCGGAATCTACACTTACAAAGAGGCGGCGGCGCTCAGCAAATGCAGTTATGTGACGATCTGGCGCGCGGTCGCAAACGGAAAACTCAAAGCGACGGCCATAGGAAATCATCCTCGGATAATCGGTTCCGAGCTTCTCAAGTGGATTGAGGATGGAGGGAAGACCGGTCGAAGCAGAGCTGTGATGTAAATGGTCGCCGCGCCTATCGCCGGCTGCGGCCTTTTCTCTTCTCTCTTCGCAAGTGAATATCTTTATTCCATATCAGCGCCCATTGGTTTCCACCTTTAGAACGGATACGCCCGCGGCGCGTGTTGGACGGTGACCCAGTGGTCGGTGGTCAACTCCTGAATGACCCAGTCACTGCCGAAACGCCCGATCCCGCTGTTCTTCTCGCCGCCGAACGGACAGTTAGGCTTGTCGTCCACGCTGGCGCCATTAATGTGGGTCATGCCGACCTCGAGGCGGAGCGCGAACCGCAAGCCGCGCGCCGTGTCGCCCGAGATCACCGCGCTCGACAGCCCGTATTCGGTGTCGTTGGCGACGCGCAACGCCTCCTCTTCGCCTTTCACTTTGATGATCGGCGCGACCGGGCCGAACAATTCGTTCCGGGCGACCTCCATGTCGTTCGTCACGTCCGCGAAGACATGCGGCGGAACGACCAGCCCTTGCGGCTTTCCCCCGAGCAACTCTCTCGCGCCAGCGCCGCGCGCGGATTCGATCAGTCCCATCAATCGCTTGAATTGCTTCGAGTTGATGATCGGACCGATGACTGTATCGGCGTCGTTCGGGTTTCCGTACTTCAAGGTCTTGGCCTGCGCCGTAAAGCGTTCCTCGAACTCGTCGCTGACGCTCTCGTCAACGATGATCCGGTTAGTGCTCATACAAATCTGCCCCTGATGTAGAAAGCGGCCGATTACGGCGGCGCGCGCGGCCTGGTCGAGATCTGCGTCGTCCAGCACGACCGTAGGCGTGTTGCCGCCGAGTTCGAGCATGACCCGCTTGATGATCGGGCTTTTTGCGGCGAGTTCCGCGACGCGCCGCCCCACGGCAGTGGAGCCGGTGAATGAAATCACCCGCGGGATCGGATTCGAGATAAAAGCGTCGCCTATTTCACTGGATGAGCCGACCACGATGTTGAGAAGGCCGGGCGGCAGTCCCGCCTCCTCGAAGATCTTCGCGAGTAGCAGGCCGCCGGCGACAGGCGTGTCCGCGGAAGGCTTGAGGACAACCGCATTGCCGAGGGCCAGGGCCGGACCGACAGCGCGTTGTGAGAGATACAGTGGAAAGTTCCAGGGGCTGATCACTCCGACGACCCCGACGGGACGGCGGTAAACGCGGCTCTCCTTGCACGGATCATCAATGGGAATAATGCGGCCTTGCGCGCGATGCGGGAAAGACGACGCCTCCAGCGTGACCGCGTGAGTCAGTTCCCACTCGAACTGGGACTTCACGCGCGCGCTGCCTGATTCGCGGATCAGCCAACTGACGATCTCTTCGCGGCGCGCTTCCATGATGGAGGCCGCGCAGAGCAGGATGGCGGCGCGGTCGGCGGGTAGCGCGGCCGCCCAGATCGGTTGCGCCTTGGCGGCGGCCTGATAGGCCTCGTCGAGATCGCTCTGATCAGCCAGCGCAATCTCGGCGATCGTCTCGCTCGTGTACGGGTCGGTATCTTTTCCCTTAACGCCACTACGCCCTGGGCGCCATGCGCCGTTGATGTATTGATCGTTGAGCCCCGAGTAAGGGCGTGGCGCATCGGTCCTTCCGGTTTTTGTCGCTCCGGCTTTTGGCTTCATATCTCCCTCCCCAATCTGTTGTTCGCACTCTCTCTTCAAGATCTTTCCTATCAGTTCCGTCAGGAGCCTGACATGCTCGAATTAAGATATTGATGAATGAATCGCACGGCGGTTGCCCCTTCGCCCACTCCGGCGGCGACTCGCTTGACCGACCCGTGGCGCACGTCGCCAGCGGCGAATATGCCCGGGACGCTGGATTCGAGCCAGAACGGATCCCGGTCGAGCGGCCAGCCGGGGGGCTGATGCCCTTCGCCGCCCAGTTTCGCAAGGTCTGGCCCGG
The DNA here is from genome assembly GCA_036565725.1 of Blastocatellia bacterium. GTDB lineage: Bacteria > Acidobacteriota > Blastocatellia > RBC074 > RBC074 > JAJVID01. The sequence continues at coordinate 6,796 of DATCXQ010000574.1, read as the reverse complement.
TCAGAATGAACCCGTGATCGTCTCTCTGCACGACGTTTTCGAGCCATTCCGTATGCGGCTCCGCACCGATAAAGATGAAGAGCGAATTCGTCCGGATCTTCTCTTTCTTTCCCGTCGAAGCGTCGAAGACGGTGATCGCATCAAGATGCTTCTCCCCATGCGCCTCAATAACGGTAGTCCGCAGTCGCAACTTGATGTTCTTTGTCCCTCGGATCTGCTCGATCAGGTAATGCGACATTTCCTTCGACAGCGAGTCTCCCCTCACCAGCATGGTCACTGTTCGTGCGTAGCGGGCGAAGTAAAGCGCGGCCTGTCCGGCCGAGTTCGCCCCTCCGACGATGTAGACGTCTTCGTCGCGGCAGAAGAAGGCTTCGGCCAAAGTCCCTCCGTAATAGACTCCGGCTCCGGTAAGCCGGTCGATCCCGGGCGCGTCAAGCCTGCGCCACTCGACTCCCATCGCCAGCACCACCACTTCGCACCGCAGTTGTAAGCCGTCGCTCAGTGTGACGACCTTTGACGAGCCATCTACACGTAGCCCGTTCACAACCTGTGGAGCGACGATCTCTACCTCAAACTTTTTGGCCTGCGCGACGGCGCGACGGGCCAGATCAGTCCCGCTCAAGCCGGCGGGGAAGCCCAGGTAATTCTCGATTTTCGGACTCAGCCCCGCCTGACCGCCGGGAGCCTGACGTTCGACCATGACGGTGCGTAAGCCCTCACTTGCCCCGTAAACGGCGGCGGCCAGCCCCGCCGGCCCGCCGCCAATGATCACAAGATCGTACGACGTCTGTCCCGGACGCGCTTTCAGTCCGATCTTTTCGGCGATCTCCGCGTTCGATGGCCGCACCAGTCGAGAGCCGTCAGGGAAGAGGACGATGGGCAGGCGCGAAGCGTCCACACCGGCGCCGGCCAGCAGCCGCCGCGCCTTCTCGTCTCGTTCGATGTCGAGCCACTCGAAGGGCACGCAGTTGCGAACGAGGAAATCACGTGTCTGGTGTGACTCGGGTGAGAAACGGTACCCGACAATGCGCACGGATTCGAGAGGTGGAAGGGGACAGGCCTCCCAATCAGCCAGGAGGTCTTTGAGCGCAGGGTAGAGGTTCTGCTCGGGCGGCTGACACGGCTTCATCAGATAGTGATCGATCCCGACCGTTTTGATGGCGCTGATCGCCGCTTCGTTTTCCGTATATGTCGTAAGCAAGACGCGCCTGGCATCGGGGAAGAGCGTGACCGCCTGATCGAGGAATTCGATCCCGTTCATCTGAGGCATCCGCCAGTCGGCTAAAAGAAGCGCCACAGGCTCGCTGTTATTCTTCAACTGCCGCAGCTTCTTGAGCGCCTCCCGCCCGGAAGTCGCGCCGAGGACGCGGTATCTCTCCCCGTACTCACGTTCGAGGTCGCGCTCCAGCAAGCGCAACTCCTCCTCGTCATCGTCAACGACAAAAAGTATTGGTTTGGGCATACATGCCTTAAGGCAGCAACCGCTATGCCATCGCTTTCACGTTCGCCCTAAAACCGAGAGCGCCTCTGCGACAACGCGTTCCGGGGTGAAGCCGAACTGTTTAAGCAAATCTTTGATCGGCGCCGACGCGCCGAACTCGCGCCTTGCGATGATGCGCCCGTCTAAACCAACATAATCGCGCCATCCTAAACTCGTGCCCGCTTCGACCGCCACGCGCGCCCGCGCCTGAGGCGGCAGCACGGCATCGCGGTATTCTTTCGGCTGTCGCTCGAATAGTTCCCAACTCGGCATATTTACCACGCGCGGTCGCACGCCTTCGGCTTTCAATTGCTCGTAGGCCGCCACGCACAACTGAACCTCGGAGCCGGAGCCGATCAAAATCACCTCCGGCGGCCCGTCCGAGTCGGCCATGATGTACGCGCCGCGCTGCAACCCTTCCGCCGGCGCGTATTTCGTGCGATCGAACGTCGGGAGCGGCTGGCGGCTAAGGACGAGCGCCACCGGATGATCGGGGCAGCGCATGATTAAGCGCCAGGCTTCGGCCACTTCGTTGGCGTCTGCCGGACGAATCACGAACAGTTGCGGAATCGCTCGCAAAGACATCACGTGCTCGACCGGTTGGTGGGTCGGACCGTCTTCGCCTACGCCTATTGAATCATGCGTAAAGAGGTGTAGGACCGGCAGGTCCATTAACGCCGACAGCCGGATTGCGGCCCGCATGTAGTCGGAAAAGATCAGAAAGGTGGATCCGAACACGCGCAATTTCGTAAGCGCCATGCCGTTCAAGATCGCGCCCATCGCGTGCTCACGGACGCCGAAATGAAGGTTGCGCCCGCCGTATGAACCTGGTTCAAAATCACCCCCATCGTCGATCCGCGTTTTCGTCGAGGGCGCGAGATCGGCCGAGCCACCGACTAGCCAGGGCACATGCGGAGCGATGGCGTTAAGCGCCTTCCCGCTAGCGTCGCGACCGGCAATACCTTTCTCGTCAGGCGGGAAAGTGGGAATTTCCCTGTCCCATCCGTCGGGCAATTCGCCTCGCTGCATTCGCTCCCACTCCTCGGCTAGGTCACGATACTTCTCCTTATAAGCCGCGAAGCGTTCATTCCATTCCTGCTCCGCCTGTCGTCCGCGCTCGATGGCGCGCATCATATGTTGAGCCACTTCTTCAGGCACGAAGAACTTCGCATCTGGCGGCCAGCCGTAACGCTGTTTGGTAAGTCTTATCTCTTCTTCGCCTAACGGCTCGCCGTGCGCCGCCGAGGTGTCCTGCTTGTTGGGCGCGCCCCATGCGATATGGCTGTCAACGATGATAAGGGAAGGTCGCGTGGTCTCCTTCTGCGCTATCCGGATGGCGTGATCGAGGAGGTCGATGTCGTTGGCGTCGCCGACACGTTGAACGTTCCAATGGTAAGACATGAAACGCGCCGCAACGTCGTCGCTGAAAGCGAGCGCCGTGTTGCCCTCGATAGTGATGCGATTGTTGTCGTAGATCCAGATCAGCTTGTTCAACTCGAGGTGGCCGGCCAGCGAGGCCGCTTCCTGCGAGACGCCTTCCATCAAATCGCCGTCACTGCAAATGGCGTAGACTCTGTAGTCGACGATCTCGTAACCGGGACGATTGAAGTGAGCGGCCAGCCACGCCTCAGCTAAGGACATGCCGACGGAGTTTGCGACGCCCTGTCCCAGCGGGCCGGTAGTCGTTTCCACTCCCGGTGTCAGCCCATATTCAGGATGGCCGGGCGTCTTCGAACTCCACTGGCGAAATCGCTTCAATTCCTCGATCGGCAGATCGTATCCGGTCAGGCTCAGCAGCGCGTATAGCAGCATCGAGGCGTGGCCTGCGGACAACACGAACCGGTCGCGGTTGGGCCATTGCGGGTTGCGCGGGTTATGCCGCAGGCGCCGATCCCATAAAACGTAGGCGACAGGGGCCAGCGCCATCGGCGTGCCGGGGTGGCCGGAGTTCGCTTGCTGAACCGCGTCCATCGCCAGGGTGCGGATTGTGTTTACACTTAACTGATCGAGCTTTTCTTGATCGCTCGCCGCTTCGCAAGCCGTTCTTGCAGTTTGACTCATAAACCTGACTTTCTCCTTTTCCTGCCCTTCAAAAAATCAACCATGAAGAAACGAAGAGCGCGTTCGATCTCACTTTTCACACCCAATAAGACTACCGCGCAGAGGGCGCCACCTGTGACCGTTTCGCGCAAGCAGTTCATCGGCTTCCGCCGGACCTTCGCTGCCGGCCGCGTAGTTGGGGAATTCCGGAGGGGGTTGCTTCGCCCATGCCTCAAGGATTGGAGTGATCAATCGCCACTGATTTTCGATCTCGTCGCGCCGGATAAAGAGCGTCGCGTCGCCTTGCATCACGTCCAGCAAGAGCGTTTCGTAAGCTGAAGGCAAGCGTACGCCGAAGGCCGTCCTGTAACAGAAATCCATATACACGGTGGCCGCCGTCATCTCAGCGCCGGGGCGCTTTGCCCCGAAGGTGACGATGATTCCTTCGTCGGGCTGGATGCGCATGACGATCACGTTCGGTTCGATCCGGTCTTCAGGCGCGCGCGCGAACAGCGCCTGCGGCGTACGCTTGAAATGCACGACGATCTCAGACACGTCACGCGCCAGCCGTTTGCCCGTGCGCACGTAAAAAGGCACGTCCGACCACCGCCAATTCTCGACGCGAAACTCGACCGCCGCGTAGGTCTCGGTCATGGAATCCTTCGCTACGCCATTTTCATCTCGATAAGCCGGCGCCCGCCGACCGTCAATTTCGCCCGCGCCATACTGACCGCGCACTGCGCGCGCGGCTACCTCTTCCGGCGTCATCGGGCGAATCGAGCGCAAGACTCGCACCTTCTCGTCGCGCACCGCATCGGCGTCGAACTCGACCGGAGGCGCCATTGCGGTGAGCGTCAGGAGTTGTAAGAGATGATTGGCCACCATATCGCGCAGCGCGCCTGCCTCTTCGTAATAGCCCGCGCGGCGTCCAACGCCTTCCGTTTCCGCCGCCGTAATCTCGACGTAGTCCACATAGTTGCGGTTCCAGATCGGCTCGAACATCGTGTTGCTGAAGCGAAAGAAAATGATGTTCTGCACAGTCTCCTTGCCGAGATAATGATCTATACGATAGATCTGATTCTCGTCGAAGACGTCGGCGATCAGGTTGTTCAGCTCGCGCGCGGATTCCAGGTCGCGCCCGAAAGGTTTTTCGACCACGACGCGCGACCAGCCTTTTTCTTCGGAGGAGAGCTTTATTATGCCGAGTCCATGAATAATCGAATGCGCGACCGATGGCGGCGTAGAGAGATAGAACAGACGGTTCTCGCTCGCGCCTTCTTGCCGAGTCATCTGTTCAAGACGCCTGGCGATCAGGCGGTAAGTCTCGACCTCGTGAAGATCGCCTTGCAGATAATGCAGGCATCCGACAAACGCCCGCCACTCGGCGTCGCTGATTTCGCCAGCCTCTTTCGAGCCGGCGCGCATCCGCTCGCGGTATTCTTCATCGCTTATCTGCTCTCGCGCCACGCCCAACACCTTGAATCGGCTCGACAGGCAGCTCGCGCCGGCCAGACGGAAGAGGGCGGGAACAAGCTTTCGTGTGGCGAGGTCTCCCAACGCCCCGAAGATCACGATGACGCACGGATCGGCCTTCGGCAAAGATGATTCGGCTACTGGAAATGGCGTCGCTTCGATAACTACGTCCACCGCTTAACCTCTCAAGTCAAAATGCAGTCATGGCGCAGACCGGACTCCGACTTCGTCCAGATGGCGCATTAAGTCGGCAGGATCCTGATAGACTCGGTATGCGCCGGCGCGTTCAAGCTCATCCTGCCCGTAGCCGCCAGAAAGAAGGCCCACTCCCAACGCCCTGGCCCGGCGGGCCGCCAACATATCCCAAATACTATCGCCCACCACGACTGAATGGGTGATTTCCACGCCGAGCCGATCCGCGGCGGCCAGGAACAGGTCAGGATCAGGCTTCGCGTGTGTTACCTGATCCCGCGTGATTACAGGCACGGCGGGCGGGATACTTAACAGGTCTAGGCCGGGACGGGCGCTCCTCATCCGCCCGCTGGTGGCGACGGCCCAGGGAACTCCAATCGCCGAAAGATGGGCCAGCAGATCCACCGCGCCTGGCAGCGGGCGAACCTGATTCGCCAGGCGCAGGTAAACGTCTTCGTGCAGGCGCTGAATCCGCATTACGGCGTCGGCGCTCAATTTTTGCCCAGTCTCTCGCAGCAAGGCGTTTACGAAAAGCCCACCGCTCATTCCTATCCTGCGGTGGATGCGCCAGACCGATAGTTCTATCCCCGCATCTTCGAGCGCCTCCCGCCACGCCAGAACGTGCTGGTAAACGCTGTCGACAATCGTGCCGTCCAGATCGAACAGAAAAGCCGGACCAATTCTTTCCGAAGTCCTCTGACCTTGCGCGAGGTCTCCTGCATCCGCTGGCCTCATATCTCCCTCCTTTTGAAATAAGGTAGCCTCTCGGCTAAAACTCAGCCTTGAAAAATGCGGGTACGTTGAAGAGTGTCAGGATTTCGTCCCGACAAAGCCTCGTTCGTAAGCCGCGCAATAGGCCTGGTAATTCGCCACGACCCGGTCGTGAAAATCCTGCGCGACGCGGAGCATGTCCTGCCGCCACCGCGAGCGCTCGGCGAAAGCGATCAATTCGTCCGCGATGGCTGAGCCTTGCCGTCCGCCGCAGCGCAATTGGCCCCAGGCGGTCAACTCGCCCATCGTTTCGAAGATCAATCGCAGCCGTTTGAGATCGCAGCCGCAACTCGGCAGGTCGATCCTATCCTGTGTCGGCTCCAACTCACAGACAGAGAACGACTTGCCTCCGAACGCGACCGCTGCAAGCAGGGCCGGCGGCGTGCTCAGCACCCGCTCTTTGACCGCGATGATACGCGCCGCTTCATTGGGCCAGTCCGGTTGGGACAATCCCAGCTTCCGGACCAACGGCGCCAGGGCTGAAGGTCGCGCCTCTTTCAGATCAAGAAGATAGTTGTCGTTCGGACTGCCGGCGCCTTCGATCAGCGCCACGTACCGATCAATCCCCAGGCTGCCCGTGCCCGCGATCCGGCGCGCGACGTCGAGCAGCCGGAAGAATTTGGGATTGGCCTGTTTCGCCGCCCATGATTTGAAGAACGCTTTGATCTGCGCGCGTTCGGCCCTGGTCACCGGCAACATGCGCGGGTGCTTCGCGCGGAAACGCCGCTTCCCATCCACCACTTTGGTGCGACGATTCAAAAACCGCTTGCGCCGTCGGCCCCTCAAACTCTCCAGCAGATCTCGCACCAGCCCTTTGGCCGTCTCGCGTTCCACCCAGCG
>DATCXQ010000556.1:0-10980 GCA_036565725.1 Blastocatellia bacterium | reverse complement strand
ACACTTCCCGGCCGGGGCAGACACATAGGTCTGCCCCTACGTTGAATTGCGTGGTTGCGGTTAATTTTCAAAGACCATAAACGCTGGGCTAAGCTCAAATGCCGCTGCGGCGGCAGGAGAGAAGTATTTGCCTGTGCGCTTATGAATAAACGATTGATAAGTGGAACTGTCATAGTGAGTCTGCTGGCCGGTTGCGCAGTAGGCCCAAAATACCGCAAGCCTATCGTCGAGCCGCCTTTGACTTTCCGAGGCGCCGGCGATGCGGCCGCTGCGCCTGATCCCAATTCGCTGGCCGATCTGAAATGGTTCGAGGTCTTCAAGGATGAACAGCTTCGAGAGTTGATCGGGACGGCGCTCGTCAACAACTACGATCTGAACCAGGCCGTGGCGCGCATTCAAACGGCGCGCGCCAATCTGGGGATCGCGCGAGCGGATCAATTCCCCGAGGTCACGACGGGCGCCGGCGTGACTACCCTTCGGAACTCCGGCAGCGGTCAGTTCGCCCTGCCCGGAGGGGGCAACCGCGACCGCACGTTCGGGTCGGTCGTCCTCAATCTGCTCTCCTTCGAGATTGACGTCTGGGGCAGGGTGCGGCGCGCGAAGGAAGCCGCGCGGGCCGATCTGCTCAATGCCGAAGAGACACGCAAGGCCGTGATGACAACGGTCGTAGGCGACGTCTCCGCCGCTTACTTCAATCTGCTCGAACTGGATATGGAGCTGGAGATCGCCAAGGACACACTGGCGACTCGCAAGGAGTCGCTGAACCTGATCCGGACCCGCCAGCAAGGCGGCGTTGCGACAATGCTCGATGTTCGGCAGGCCGAGCAACTGGTTTACGCCGCGGCGCAGACCATTCCCGACATCGAGCGGGCGATCGAACAGACCGAGAACCGGATCAACCTTTTGCAGGGTAAAGATCCCGGCCAAGTAGCGCGCGGGCGTTCGTTGACTGATCAGGAGCAACCGCCTGACGCGCCTGCGGGGTTGCCGTCTTCATTGCTTGCGCGGCGCCCGGACATCCGCGCCGCGGAAGCCACTTTGATGGCCGCGACCGCCAACATCGGTGTGGCGAAGGCCGCGTATTTTCCTCAGATCAGTTTGACGGGATTTATGGGCGGTCAAAGCAACCAGCTAACCAACCTCTTCAGCGGCCCCGGAGGGGCATGGAGCTTCGCCCCACAATTGACTCTGCCGATCTTTAACGCGGGCCGCGTCAAATCGGGCGTCAGATTTACCGAAGCGCAACGGCAATTGGCGCTGACGCAATATCAACAATCCATCAAAACCTCGTTCCGCGAGGTCTCCGACGCGCTCGTCGAGTTTCGCAAGGTCAAAGAGATTCGCGCGCAGCAGGAATCGCTGGTGACCACGCTACAAGACCGGTCGCGTCTGGCCTACCTCAGATATCAGGGCGGCGTGGATACGCAGCTCAACGCTCTCGACGCCGACCGCGACCTGTTCGTCGCCGAGTTGAACCTGGCTCAAACGAGACGCAACGAACTGCTCGCCCTGGTTCAGCTCTATAAGGCGCTGGGCGGTGGTTGGCAGTAGCAGGGGTAGGGAGTGGGGAATGGGGATTGGGAAAAGACGCTGTTCCTTATTCCCCACTCCCTACTCCCGATTCCCCATTCCCCATTCCCCATAAACATCCTTTGAGGCATAATACGCGCTCTCTGTAGCGCTCTCTCTCCTAAAATTCCTCGCATTTCAGCGCCTAAAGGAGATGTGTCATGAAGAAAGCGTTTTTACTCAGCTTGCTGATCTCCGGAAGTCTCGTCTCCATCGCACAAGAGCAAAAGATAACAATGCCGATGACAGCGAATGCCCCGGAAGATTTTGCGCCCAAGGGTTGGGAGATCGATGCCGTTGAAAAGGGCGATTTGAATGGAGACAAGATCGATGACGCCGCCATTGTAATGACGAAACCCGAGGTGATGGAAAATGACACCCTCAAAGAAAGCTCGAAACGTTTTTTAGTGTTGGCTTTTGGCGACGGCAGCCAATTTAAAAGAATGGCCTTTAGCGATGAGGCGGCTCTGGATAAGGACGAAGGCGGAGCTATGGGGGACCCTTTTCAGGAGCTGAAGATTGAGAAGGGGATTGTCATCATCAACTATTACGGTGGCAGCGCCTGGCGTTGGGGTGTCACGCAACGTTACCGTTGGCAGCAAAACAGATGGATTTTAATCGGCAACACTTACGAGGGCTTCCATGCCACGGAGCCTGATGAAACTAGCAGTGTTACAGACACCAACCTCTCAACGGGATTTGTCCATCGCACGGACGCGAATATAGAAGACGAGAACGGAAGGAAAAAGCCGCCGAAAAAAGGCGATTATTACGAACTCCAGGCTATAACGACAAACGAAGCGCAGAAGATCGATGGATTTTTTGATTCCGGCGAATGGCAGGGCTATGTTCTGAAGTTGAACGCCGATAAACAGGTAGTTAGAGACGTTCCGTTATGGAATGGGATTTCTGACGTGTCGGCGGCCTTGAACGCAGTTCGTCAGGGCGAAGACCTGTTCATCAGAGCGGAGGTTATTGACGATCAGCTTTCCGAAGGCGACGGGCTTCGTCTGATAAATAAGAAGGGGCTTGTCATCGCTCCTAAAGAGATCAAAACGGCGCCAACCCCTAAAGGCTACAATGTAGAGGCGCGTTATTCGATGAAAGACCTGGCGAAATTTGCGCCCGAACGCGAAGGCGGCGCCATGGACCTCGAATACTTTCTACGCAGAGACGGCCTTGATCCTGCGAATATCGGTTTCTTTGCAGCGGTTGAAGTCATTGACGTTGACGGCAAGACCAAGCGCGCGACGCTCTCCACCAAGCTCCGAGGCAGCCCGTTCAACGGGTCAATCAGGGTATATCAGGCAGGCGTAGTGGTCCTGGAAAATAAATGAAGCCTGTGAATAAATCGGGCGGCGCGCCATGGGTGCGCATCGCTTCCAGCGCGCAGTCTCGGTTAGACGGCCCATTGCTTTCTAGTGCGACTCCTGACGAGACTGCGCGCTGGAAGCGATGCGTACTCATGTTAGCGTCGATCATGTGTGTTGATTGCGTAGGATTTTTATTCGCACGAGTCTCAAATAAATGAATGAGAGCAGGAGAAACAAAAACGGCAGAAAGAGCAAGAGCAGCAAATCCGCGCTTTGACACCGCGCCCGCGCGTCTCTATCATCTCGACTTCATCGATCCAATCCGTTTTCAAAATGAGGAATAGCAGATGAGTGTTTACGACAGCAAAGACTTAATGAGCTTCAACGCCGCTTCGCGCGAATTCGACGTTCCGGCGGCGCAGCTCGAACTCGCGGCCTCGCGCGGGGCGTTGCGCGTGATCCAACTAGACAATGGGCCAGACGACGGGCAGGGTGGCTCGCGATGGCTGCTCCGGCCCGACGTAGAACAGTTCGTCAAACGAACGATCAAACGCGGCGCGGGCAACAAGGTCGTCACTCGCATCAATCGTTAAGAAGGTGGTTGGCGCCTGCTGGTCGGCTGAACCCAATCACCGACACCGAACACCAGGCGCCGACCACCAACCACCAACCACCGTCTATGAAAAATCGCACCTCCGCCAAGGCCTCCAGCTTCACAGAATCGGTCATTCGCGACATGAGCCGCCAGGCGCTCGCCCACGGGGCGGTCAATCTGTCGCAGGGCTTCCCAGATTTCCCCGCGCCCGAAGACATCAAACGCGCGGCCTGCGAGGCCATCAACGCAGACGTCAACCAGTACGCAATCACCTGGGGCGCCAAGCGGTTCCGTGAAGCCATCGCCGCGAAGACGAAATGGAGTCTCGGGTTGGACATCGATCCCGAACGCGAGGTCGTCGTCACCTGCGGCTCGACCGAGGCGATGATCGCCACGATGCTGGCCGTCGTCGACCCTGGGGAAGAGGTCATAGTCTTCGAGCCGTATTACGAAAATTACGGCCCCGACGCGATTCTCTCGGGCGCATCGATGCGCTACGTCACGCTCTATCCTCCTGGTAGTGGGGCCCGGAGTGGGGTTGCGGGCGACTCCCTCGACTGGCGTTTCGACCCTGACGAGTTGCGCGCGGCGTTTAACGAGAAGACCAAGGCGATCATCATCAACACGCCGCACAACCCGACCGGCAAGGTCTTCACCCGCGAGGAGCTGAGATTGATCGCCGACCTGTGCGTCGAATATGACGCGCTGGCGCTGACCGACGAGATTTACGAACACATTTGGTATCCGGACGCGGCGCGTGAAATCGGGCATGTCTCGATAGCGACGCTCGACGGCATGCGCGACCGCACTGTGACGATCAACAGTCTCTCGAAGACTTACTCGGTCACGGGCTGGCGCGTAGGTTACGCGATCGCCGCGCCCGATTTGATCAACGGCATCCGACAGGTCCACGATTTCCTAACCGTCGGCGCCGCCGCGCCGTTGCAGGAGGCCGGGGTCTACGCGCTGGGCCTTCCGGCGGGCTATTACGAGAATCTTCAGCGTGAATATCAGAAGCGGCGTGATTACTTGCTGGGCGTATTGGAAGAGGCCGGATTCAAATGCTTCAAGCCCGACGGCGCGTATTACATCATGACCGACATTTCAGATTTCGGGTTCGAGGATGATCTGAAATTCACTCGCCATCTGGTGCAGAACATCGGCGTGGCCGTCGTTCCCGGCAGCAGTTTCTACCGCCGGCCCGAGTTGGGCGCGCAACAGGTGCGATTTTGTTACTGCAAACGGGATGAAACCTTAGAGGCGGCTGCCCGAAGATTACAAAAGCTTCGATGATTTCAGTTCGTAGTCCCGCCTTTAGGCGGAAGCTTTTGGCATCATAGAATGGATTTGTGTCTGAAGCTTCCGCCTAAAGGCGGGACTACGAACAAATTTTCTAATTTTGCTTGACAAAAAAAACGCGTCTGACAAACAATAGGGTTAATCTGACTGTTGATGGGGTGAGGACATCAGCAGTTCTGGGCCGACCGGGAAGCCCCAAGCTCCCGCGTCGGCTCTAACTTTTTAGGCGGCGCAGTGACGCACATTGTACTGCCAGTAAATAGCGAGATCGGGAAGGAACAGCATTTGTCATTTGTCATTGTTCAGTTGTCATTTGTAATTGACAGAAACTACCCCGATTCAATTCATGAATGAGCTTGGGCGATTTCCGAGCAATGACAAATGACAACTGAACAATGACAAATGGATCTCTTCGTCCATTTCGTGATCCGCTGACTATATAAGTCACAAATCAACCTTCGCCCTCGCCAACTCCTCTTTAACCTGCTCAGGCGCCGTTCCGCCGATCTGTCTCTTGCCGGCCAACGAACTTTCAAGGGAGATAGCGTCGAAAAGATCTTCATCGAAGAGCGGAGAAAACCGCCTGCATTCGTCAATGGTCAATTCGTGGAGCTGTCGCCCTTGTTCGATCGCATAGACGACTATGCGGCCTATTACCTCATGGGCTTTGCGAAATTCCAGTCCCTTGCGGACCAGGTAATCGGCCAGTTCGGTGGCGTTGGTGTAGTCGGTTATGGCGGCCAGGCGCGCGTGTTCGCGGTCGAGCTCGATGTTGCGGAGGACTGTAGACGCCACGCGCAGGCTGCCGGTGACCGTGTCAATCGTGTCGAAGAGCGCTTCTTTGTCTTCCTGCAAGTCCTTGTTGTAGGCGAGCGGCAATCCTTTCGTCATTGTGAGCGCCGCCGTCAGATGGCCGAAGACCCGCGCCGCTTTGCCGCGAATCAGTTCGAGCGAATCGGGATTCTTCTTCTGCGGCATTAAGCTGCTGCCCGTCGAGATTGCGTCGCCGAGCTTGATGAAGCCGAATTCCTGCGTCGAATATATGATCAGGTCCTCGGCCAGCCGTGAGAGGTGCGCCATTGTGATCGCCGAGGCGCTGATGAATTCTATGACGTAATCGCGGTCGCTGACTGCGTCGAGGCTGTTTCGCGTCACGCTGTCGAATCCGAGTTCGGCGGCCATCCATTCGCGGTCTACAGGGAAGTTCGTTCCGGCCAGCGCGCCCGAGCCGAGGGGCAGGGAATTGACGCGTCTTTTGACGTCGGCCATTCGCTCGCGGTCGCGCGAGAGCATCTGGAAATAGGCGAGCAGGAAGTGCGCGAAGAGCACCGGCTGGGCTTTTTGCATGTGCGTGTAACCGGGCATCGGGTCGGCCACGTAGCGATCGGCCAATTCGACGAGCGCCCGCTGTGTGTCGCGCATCGCTTCGTCAATCGCCGCGATCTCGTCGCGCAGGAACAGCCGTGTGGCGACCGCGACCTGGTCGTTGCGGCTGCGGCCCGTGTGCAGTTTATAGCCGGTTTGCCCGATGAGTTCGACCAGGCGCGATTCGATGAAGCTGTGGACGTCTTCGGTCGCGGCGTATTCAGGGCGGTCGAGAAAGCCGGGATCGGCGGCCATCTCGCCGATCTTCTTCAGGCCGCCGGTGATCGCTTCGACTTCGGATTGCTGCAAAACTCCGGCCAGCCCAAGCGCGCGAGCATGAACCGCGCATGCCCGCAGGTCGGCGAAGATCAATCGGCGGTCGAAACTGAAGCTGGCGTTGAACGCCGCGAAATATTTATCGGTCTCGCCGGTGAACCGGCCCCCCCAGAGATTCATAAGATTGCGGAATGCGGAATGCGGAATGCGGAATGAAAAACATCTTGCCCGCTAACTCGGCAGATCGCGACCTCAAAGGAGGGAATGCGGATTCGTAAATTCCGCATTCCGCATTCCGCATTCCGCATTCAAAAGGTCTTTCCCACTACGTGATTTTGAATCAGCCTGATGACCAGATCGGTTTCGGCCGGCTGCATGTTTTGGGGGATGAAGAAGTACGTTTTGCGCGTGTTGTCGTCGGTGATCGATACCAAGTTGTGTGTGGCGGTTTTTGTGACGACCTGCGGCTTCGACAAATCTTTGATTTGCAGTCCGCTCAGGCTCACCAGCTCCTTGTTGTTCATATCGGTGATCATTACTTTGCCAGGCCCTATTTTGAGCCACCCTTGACGGGAATCTTCAAAGTCGTAATTGCCTGACCGCGATTTCGCCATCTGCCGCCATTTGTTATCGAATGAAATATGGACGAGGGCGACGCCCCTGGCTTTAATCGCCTGATCCATGGCCACTTCGGCCTTTCCAACGTCCTTGTATTTGCCGAGATAGATGCGGCCGAGCAGCTCGAAGGCGGTTGGGTAAGATGGGCTGGCTCTTCCAAGCGCTTCCAGTTTGGCCACAGTCTCTTCGACCGATGCCGGGTCGAGTTCGCGGTAATTGTTTTTAATTTGGTCGAAACGCTCGACATAGGTAGTGACTGTCAGACCGAGGCGATTGACGCTGATCTTGAAAGGCGAGGCGCTTTTGCCGATGAGCACGCCCGTCACTCGGACGCGGTATTCGCCGTCGGCGGGCACTCCCCCGGTATTAGTGTTGATCATGAAATCCCCGGAGGGGTCTTTCGCGACCGGGACCTCGGATTTATTTCTGTCGAGAATCTGCAGGCCGAGCAACGGGTTCTCGCCCTCTACGTGGAAGGTGAGCCGATCTTCGCTTTTCGCGCTGAGGATCATTTCTTCATAGTAACTCCCGTCCGTGTTCTTGTCTGAAGTTTTCGGATCGAGTCTTCCATTTTTCCCCTCGCCGAAAGCCAGTGTGGGGTTCGCTGGCGTATGCGATGGCGATTTTGTGTCTCTCGGGCCTCCCTTTGGCTTCGGGGTCGGAGCCGGTTCTGCTCCAGTCAATTTAGGTGCGCCGCCTTGAGCGTAAGCTTCGAGAGTTGAAAAGAGATTCAACAACGGCAGAATGATGATGAGGAAAATCAGTTGTCTCTTCATAGATGTTCTCCTGTTAAGTTTCGAGGAGTATTTTTGGCTGAAACTCGGTTTGTTGCGATCTAATATAACGACCATATCAGGCGAGCTTCAATCCCCTATCTTCGAACCTGGGCTGTGGCCTTTCCCTGGGCTGTGACCTTTCCCTGGGCTGTGGCTTTTCCCTGGGCTGTGGCCTTTCCCATGACGTGTTTTTGGATCAATTTGATGACCAGATCGGCTTCCACCTGCCGCATAGCTCCGGCGGCGAAGATGTATGGCTTGCGATTGCTGTAGGTGGCGATCTCGACCAGTGTGAATGCGGAGACATTGGTCTTCGACAACTCTTTGATCTGCTGTCCAGTCAGACTCGCCTCGGACTTGTCATACACCAGCGGCTTGCTGGTTCGATCGGTAAACGTTAACTTGCCAGACTCGATTTTGATCCAGCCCCGACCAACGTCTTCGAAGTTGTAATCGCCCCCCCGCGATTTCGCCATCTGCCGCCATTTGTTATCGAATGTAATTTCGACCAATGCTGCGCCTTTGGCTCTGATCGCCCGCTCCATGGCCGCCTCGGCATTTACGACGTCATTGCGACCGTGTAGATAGAGGAGGCCGAGAAACTGGTAGGTGGGAGCGCGGGTGGTGTCGTCTGACGCTTGCTTTACAAGAGCTTCGAAACTGTTCACAGTCTCATCGAGCGAGGCCTTGGAATTTACGTAAGCGTAGTAAATTTGCCGGTATCGCTCGTTGTACTCCACGGTCGTCAAACCGGGGAGCTTGCTCTTCGACGTCCTTTTCGGGGCCGACTTCAACTTCACTGGCGTCGGCTCTGGACCCAATATGGGTTTGCCGGGTTGGCCTAGGGCTTCGAGCGAAGAGAAGAGACTCAACAACGGCAACGAAATCATGAGGGAAATCAGTTGTCTCTTCATATGGTTTGGTGTCTCCTTATTGTTTTGGGGCATCTGGTTGTTTTGGCGCATCCTTTGCAAGGCGGAAACCTGTCGATTTGTAATCGATATCCTTATTGCCAGGAGGCCAGTCCTCGCGCGTCGCCGGATAGGCGACGCGCACTGTGGCGGCAGCGTATTTAGGCAAGGAATCGAAATTACCGCCGCGAATGACCTTTAGATTCTTGTATCCGCTTGGCCGGTCGTACGGGGCGCCGCCGGGATATTCCTTGTAGTCGGTCGCCGTCCACTCCCAGGCGTTGCCGATCATGTCTAACAGACCGAACGGACTAGCGCCTTTCGGAAATTGTCCCACTTCGATCAAGCGCTGCTTTTCTTTCTCGTCCAACTTCGAGTTCGATAAGCCGGCGGCCCATTCCGAGCCCCAGGGATAGATGCGCCCATCGGTCCCCCGCGCGGCGAACTCCCATTCATCCTCGGTCGGCAGACGCCTGCCGTCGCCCACCCACTCGGCGTAGGCCTTCGCGTCTTCCCACGTTACGTCGGTTACGGGCACTTTGTTCGCATCCACAGGGAAATGATTGCCTTGCCACACCGGCGGGGGCGTGTGACCCTTCGCGTCAACGAATTTCTGATACTGCTCGTTGGTGACCTCCGTGAGATCAATGTAGAAGGGGGCGACATTTACCGAATGGACTGGCTTTTCATTCTCTTCGCCTCCATCGCGCCCGACGCGCAATTCTCCCCCAGGCACGTAAACCATTCCTGGCGGCACAACGATAGGCGCCGGGGTCGGTGGAGGCGTAGGCGTCGCATTCCCTCGTGACCCCCCCCCATTGCCCCTAGTAATGACCATCCACACAGTCGCGGTGAGGACCACCGCCAAAGCCGCTCCCGCGCCGATTAACAACGGTTTCTTCGATGTCGCCCCTGGCGCCGGCGCAGGCTTTTTGACCGGAGTCGGGGCTTCGGTCTTCTTCTTTTCCTTCTTTTCCGGCTTCTTTTCCTTCTTTTCCGGCTTGTCGTTAGGAGATGGTTTCTTACCAACTTCTTGACCCTTGGCGGGTTCGACAGGCGTTATCTCCGCGGCTCTGGCGTCTTCGGATCTTGGCAGGTATTCGGTCCCCGGCGTCGCTTGAGCGCTTGGGCCTGGCGGCGTCACTCCGGGCTTGGCGGCGTCGCCGGCCGGCTTGGGCGGCTCGGGCGTGATCTGGACGCGGGCGATAAACTCGGTCGCGACTTCGCCGGACTGGTTCGATTGATTGGCGCCCGTCGGGGGCGAGACCGTCGTTTCGAAGCTTTGCGGCGTAGGTTGTGGCGAGACCGTCGTTTCGAAGTTTTGCGACGGGACGGCGACGCCCGGTTGCGCCGGGGTTCGGGGGGCCTCTAGATCGCCGATGGCGCCGATCATGGACGTGGTGATTCGCTGCGATTCGCCGCTTCTGGTGAACCGCATCGTGTCTGGATCACTCGCGAGCGCGTTTTCGAATGCGCGCGCCAGTTCGAGCGCGGTCTGAGGCCGCGCGTTCGGGTCTTTCTCCAGCGCCTGAAGAACGACGCGCTCGACCGACTCGGGGACTGACGGATTAATTTCGCGCAGCGGCCGCGGCTTCTCGGTGACGTGTTTGATGGCCACGCCCGTCGGCGTCTTGGCCAGGAAAGGCGCCACGCCGGTCAACAACTCGTAGAGCACGACGCCCAGGCTGTAGATGTCCGAACGCGAGTCGGCCTCCTCGCCCTGGCATTGTTCAGGCGCCATATAATGCGGCGTTCCGATCACTGAACCGACATTGGTCAGGCGCTGTTCGAGGCTGTGCGTGTCGAGCGTCTTATTGTCGAGGACTTTCGCGATGCCGAAATCGAGAATTTTGACGTGATCCGCGGCGTCGTTCGAGTCGAGCAGGATGATGTTGTCGGGTTTGATGTCGCGGTGGACGATGCCGTTTCGGTGGCCCGCATCGAGCGCGGCGGACGCCTGGCGGATGATGCCGTAGACGCGGAAGGCGCCTATCGGGCCTTCCTGAACCAGCACTTGCCGCAGGCTGCGCCCGAGGAGCAGCTCCATGACGATGTAAGCCGTGCCGTCGGCGTCCTCGCCGAAATCGTGTATGACCACTGCGTTGGGGTGGTGGAGCATCGCCGCCGCGCGCGCCTCGCGGTAAAAACGCTGGCGCGATTTTTCGTCTTCGACCACGTCGGCGCGCAGCACCTTGACCGCCACGGTGTCTCCGATATGCGTGCGGCGGGCGCGGTAAATCTCGCCCATCCCGCCGCTG
>DATCXQ010000527.1:0-5289 GCA_036565725.1 Blastocatellia bacterium | reverse complement strand
AACAAAGCCGCGCTCGCCGCCACCGCGCGCCAGCCGCCCCACTCGCGATCGAGCGCGCGAAAAAGCAAGCCGCGAAAGAGGTACTCCTCCGCGAATGGCGCGAGCGCTATGGCGATTAAGCCGTATGAGAGCTTCAGCCCCTGAACTTTCGCCATCTGCTCCTGGGACGCATGAACCGTCTCCGCAAGCGCAGGGAAATGAAGCAAGAGCGCGATGTAGCCGCGAGCGAGCAATCCGAGCGCCGCCCCGGCTAAAACTCCCACGGCCATAGACGCCGCGAAGCGGCTTCCACGGGTCCCGTCTCCGCTCCACCAGAGTCTGGTTTCCATTTCAGGGTTGACGCGATTTCGCCAACACAGAATCTCGCCAAGCGCGACTCCGCGGTCGACAAGAAATTTCGACACGAACATAGCTACAGCCGCGGCGCAAAGTCCATAAGCAATGGCCTGCGCCCAGGCTATGTTCTCAACCCCGACGAACAAAGCGCATATGCCGGTCACCACGGCGCCACCTTCTATCAGGGCGCTGATTGCGATCATCGCGTGCATGACGGTCGGAGGCGGAGGAAGTTTCTCGGACCAGGGGTCGTAGAGAAACGGGAGCCGGGCGCGAAAATTCTGCCACATCGCCGCCGCCGTGACCCAGGAGTAGACAATTCCCATGACTGCTATTTGCCATCGCTGCGTCACAATACCAATCCCGAAGGTCAGCATTCCCAGTGAGGCTGCCCACTGGCGACCTTTGGGAATCGGTTCCGGCTCGCCGGAGGAAGATGGCGTTGAAACGAGCGTGACAGATTTTTCCGCCATGCCGCGTCCGAACGCGAGCCAGCCAATTCCTGTGAGCAAGACTTTCCATGTGTCTTGTGGGAAGCGGAAGATCGTGTAAGCGAGTATCAAAGCCACCATCCCGGTCGCAATGAGCGACCAGAGCCGCGCCTTCGACTTCAGAATTCCTTCCAACCCGCGCGGCCAGGTCAGCGCAAGCCACAACGCAGGACCTTCCGAGGCGAGAGACTTCGGGCCCAGAACCCACAGAAAATAAGTGCCGACCACTATCGCCGCGCCAGCAAGGTAATTCCACGAACCTTGAGCCCCGCTGACAATCCCTCGCAAATTGATAAGCTGATAGCCGGCGATAGTCAGTGGAATGAGGATAGTTTGCACGATGGCGCCGCGATCCCTTAAGAACCACAACAGCTCTTTGTGATATAGAGGATTGTTCCTGAAGAGTTTTCTCGGCGTGGCCGACAGCGCCGATGGGGCCAGGTCCGCTTTGGCGAAGCCCCCCGCGAGACCGCGCCGGGCGCCCCAAACGCTATACCACACACCGCCGGCTATCATGACAACCGTCGCCAGCCAACAGCTAACCACTCCGGTAATGAATGAAAATGAGCCGTCAGGCCGCGCCCCGACGAACCACCCAAGCCATGGCCAGGGAAGCAATGCCGCGACATGCCGCAGAAACCCTTCGAGAGTCGCGACTATTTGCGGCATCGCCAATGCGACGGGCGCAAACGACACCATGGATGCATAGCCGAACCAGCTCTTAAGCCCAATCATCGCGCCGCGCGAACGCAGGGAGAACCGGAGCATGATGCCGATCTCAAAAGCTTTTCCCACGCAAGCGGTCGCCACCGAGATCGGCGCTCCGACCAATATCGCCGCCGCCATACCAGGCGCCGCGCCATATATGGCGCCATACAAGAACCCGCAGAAAAACGGCCCGGTAAGGTAAATGGGGTTCGCCACGATGGGAGACAGCATCTCGGCAAGAAAAATTGCGGATGGCGGCGCGGGATGGCTGAATAACCACTCCCACATCGGATGCCTTCGGCGTTGAAGATCAAGTTCGAGACCTTCCCCTTGAGACATCATCATGAAGAGCCACCACAGCAGCGTGATAGAACCGAGCATGGCCGGGAACGACCTCGCAGTCGCCAGACCACTTATCCCATCGTCTTCCGCGATAAAGTCACGGCTGCCATGCGCCCGCGCGGCCTCCAGCAGGAGTTTCTTATGCTCTTCCTCCGAGCCGCCTATTTCACGGGCGCGATCTCCGGCTTCAATGCGACAAAGGCTTTCAAGACGTTCTTGAGCCGCTTCTTTTGAGAGATCCGCTCCCCCTCGTTCGATCCCACGGAGCGCTTCAAGGAAATATCCCGGCACGACGAATTTCCCTTGACGATCAGCTTCCAGGCGCTGACCAGCCGATATCGCGGAATTGACGGTGTACGCCGCGTAGCTGTTAAGGAGCGCCATAAAAGTCGTCATCCCTAACAGGCCCAACCAGCCGAGCGTGTCTGAACTTTTGCCGCTGCGATGATGTAACAGCTCTTTTCGCCGCCTGCTTCGACCGGCGGCGCGACGCCGAGCGGCGCCGAGCAGCAATCTCAGCGTGCGCCAGAAGCCGGGGGAGCGTATGGATGCGCGCGATTCGGTGTTCATATCTGCGAGGGTCTGGCCGTAAGCTTGAGAAAGACGTCTTCCAAACTCGATGATTCGCCGAATGTCGAACGAAGCTCGTTCAATGCCCCTTTTGCCACTACTTTCCCTTCGTTGATGATGATCGCATGGGAGCAGATTCTGGCCACATGATCCATGAGGTGAGTTGAGAAAAGAACGGTCACGCCACGTCCGGATTCTTCAAGCATCAAGTCATAAAAGAGGTGGGTTGATTCGACGTCCAGCCCGTTAGTCGGCTCGTCGAGAATGAGGAGCCTGGGTTCATGCAACATCGCAAGAAGCAGACCGAGCTTTTTCTTCATCCCCCGTGAATAGTCTTCAGCATAGAAATTGATGTCGTCCGCCAGTCGCAGTCGAGCGATAAGGGGCGCCACTCTATCCATCGTCGCCTTCACATCCAAACCGTGCATCCCTGCGCTAAGCTCAAGTATTTCTCGCCCGGACAGAAAGGAATAGAAAACCGGCTCGTCGGGAAGAAACCCCACCAAACGCTTAACCTCGATCCGTTCGTCAAACGCGTCACGGCCGTCGATGAAAAGAGCGCCTTCTGTGGTTTTGAGGATCCCCATGAGGAGTCGAAAGAGGGTCGTTTTTCCGGCGCCGTTGGGGCCGAGCAGTCCGCAGATCTGGCCGGGCGGAATCGAAACAGAGATATCATCGAGCGCGACTTTAGCGCCAAATGACTTTGTGACATGACTGATTTCAACGAGAGCAGGTTGTGATGATAATGATTCCATCATTGATCGGTTCAGCGGGATTTGAGTTTCTCCAATCGTTCGCCGGCGGCCTGCGCTTCGGCGCTGCGCGGATAACGACGTAGCAACTCGCGATAGGCCGCGCCGTCATAAACGATCCGATTCGATGTCGCGTCGTAATCGAAGGTCACGCCGATGCGGTTGTAACGATCCAGCCCCGAGTAATTGAGCATGAAGTCCCGCTTGGTCAATCCGGCGTTCGGCCCTGCGCCCGAGTCGTCATCTCCGACACGGCGTTTAGCGTCGCGTGAAAGCCTCTCCGCCGCCCCTTCCGCGGTCTTGCCCAGGATCATCAACGCCCTCGGCGCGAAATTCGTCGACCGGAACTCGTCGGCGTAGAGCCGCGCCAGTCGCGCCTTCGTGAATTCGTCTTCCGTTCCTTCGATCAGCCTCAGTGACCTTTCGGCGTCTGCGGCGACGCCGGGCCTGATTACGGCGTCGGCCAAGACCCAGCCGCTGGTGTTACGCGAAACAGCCACGCGGAAAAACTTCACGCCGTCTTTAGCCGTGTTAGCGCCAAGAACGCCCACGCGGCGGCCCCGGCGCATGCGCTGTTTGAGCGGCGCCTTGACGTCGGGTCGGTCGCGCAGAGCCGATAAACGTTCGTCGAAAACTACGGCCCGTTGACCCGGCAAAAATATCTTACGCTCGGGTTGCGCCGTCGCGGTTATCGCCCCAATCGCGGCGAGCGCAAAGGCGGCGATCAAACGAATTTGCGAATTGGGAGCGTGAATCAACGTGAAAGGGTGTGGGGTCATGGCTTTCCTCCTGATATATCATATGCCATATGAGATGTGACATATGTCATTGCGTCTTAGTTATCGAATCCCATTCCTTCACACTTCGTTCCCGAGTACTCGATTCGCCAGCATCTGAAATCCCTTCCACCCTCGAGTTCGGCGAAGATGCGAGGCTTATTCTTATAGAAGTAAAAGTGAATCAAGCCAAATATAAGCGAGTTCACTTCATCGAGATAATATTGCCCGAAGTCACTTGCCGCCGCAGCTTTGGCCTGGGCAAGGCCATCATTAAGCAATCGAGGATTGGTCAAGGTCTCGCGCGCGTATTCAATGACGGCCCAGGTCGGCTCCCGCTTTCGTTCGTATGACAATGCAAAGCGAAATCCGTTGTACTCCCCGATCCAGGCTTCGTCGTCTTCTTTCCATTTCATTTTGCCCAGAACTGGGGCGACCAATTCCGGCGCCGGCTCTTCTATCGGCTCTCCGCCGAGGCCGAAGATTCCGCGAAGTTTGGAGATAAACGACATATCAACACAGTTAACTGTCCGTCTCGCCCGCCCCGGACTTGCGCCGAGGCCATATGCGCGGGACGGTCAGAACGAATCTCTCGTAGTCGCGGCCGTAAAGCCGCTCCTGCTCTTCGACGGCTTTCAGATAGTCGTAAACGATCAACCCCTTGCCTTGCCGCGCGGGTGTCAGGTGTTCGGCGAAGAAGCGGTAAGGCAGGCTCTTGCGCGCGACCTCTTCGCGCCAGCGGACGACGATCTGGATCGGCAGAAAGTAGACCTCGCCGCAGGCGCTGAATTCGACCAGGAAGCCGGCCACGGCGCCGAAGCGAGCCGCCCGTTCCAGGAAGGTTATCTGGTGCGCGTGCAGGTTGTCGAAATCGAGGAGATTGCGTTTGGTGGTCTTGGCGTCGTAAAAGATCGCGCGGCCTTCGGGAGAGATCACCCCGCCGTAATCCGGCTCTGCCTTCGATTCGGGCACGAACCGCCTCCGATCCGTGGTCTTGTACTCCTCTCTCAGTCGGCTGAGTTCCGCGTAAGATAGGCGCGGCTGCGCCTCACTAGAAGCGAAATCGATCGGCAGCGACAAACCGCGCCGCGATTCGCCGCGTTGGATCAGATATTTTCCGGGAATTGCTTTGCGGGTGACGTAGGCCCGTCCGGCGCGCTCGTAACCTTCGTTGGTGCGGTTGACCGTCTCTTGAAAACCACTGCCGGTTTCTGCGCCGCGACGTTTGAGGTTCATAGTCAGGATTGCGGATTGCGGATTGCGGATTGCGGATTGAAAAAAACTGCGTCGGTTAGCGACTTCCCAATCCGCAAT
>DATCXQ010000517.1:0-6408 GCA_036565725.1 Blastocatellia bacterium | reverse complement strand
CCATCCTTGCCTGCGTGGTTTCCGGCGATGACCGACTGACCGATGTAAGCAGGCAAGGATGGGCGGCGCTCCCAGGCAGTTTGCCCTACACTTCTGTCTGCATCGAATAATCCTTCGCCGCGCCCGGCCTCGAATATTCGTAAGGCCCGCGATAGACGACCGGCGGAAGCCCTTCGGCGTTCGACGCCTCGCCCGACCATTCCAGGGTCGTCGCCTCCCACGGATTGTCGCGCGCGCGGTCGCCTTTCCACAAACTCAGCAGGAAGTTGCCCACGAAGATCAGTTGCGCCGCGGCGGTCGCAAACGCGGCGATCGTGATCAGGACGTGCAGCGGTTCGAGCGGTTTCAGAAACTCGAACCAGAGCGTGTCGGCGTACCGTCGCGGGTGCCCGGCCACGCCCAGCAAGTGAAATGGGATGAAGATCGCGTAAACGCCGATGAACGTCAGCCAGAAATGAGCCTTTCCCATCGACTCGTTCATCTTTCGCCCAAACATCTTCGGGAACCAGTAATAGGTCGCCGCGAAGATTCCGAAGACGGCGGCCACGCCCATAATCAGATGGAGGTGGCCGGTCACGAAATAGGTGTCGTGAAAGACCATGTCGAGCGCCGTCTGCCCCAACACCAATCCGGTCACGCCGCCTGAAACGAACAACGAGACGAAGCCGATTGCGAAGAGCATCGGCGTGGCGAAGCGAATGCGCGCGCCCCACAGCGTGCCCAGCCAGTTGAACGTCTTGATCGCAGACGGAACGCCTATGACCAGCGTCAGGACCGAAAACGCGACGCCGACGCGGGGGTTCATCCCGCTGACGAACATATGGTGTCCCCAGATCAGGAACCCGAGCGCGCCAATCGCCACGATCGCCGCCACCATCGCGCGATGGCCGAACACGGGTTTGCGCGCGAAGGTCGACATGACGTGCGAGATTACTCCCATCACCGGAATGATCACCAGGTAGACCTCCGGGTGGCCGAAGAACCAGAACAGGTGCTGCCAAAGCAGCGGCGATCCGCCGCCACCTTCGATAAATCGCTCCGACACGACCAGCCCGGCCGGCTTGAAGAAACTCATTCCGTAATTGCGATCCAGGAATAACAACAGGCACGCGACGAACAAGACCGGGAACGCCAGCAGCGAGACGCAGGCCGTCGTGAACCATCCCCAGCAGGTCAGGGGCATTCGCGCGAGCGACATCCCCTTCGCGCGCCGCGTGAGCGTCGTGGCGATGAAGTTGACCGAGCCGAGAAACGACGCCAGACAAAAAATACCGATGCTGATCAGCCACAGATCGGCGCCTGCCGCCTGCCCCGGCCCCGCAGAGGCGACGGCGCTCAGCGGCGGGTAGAACGTCCAGCCCCCGATCGGCGCGCCCCCGGCCGCCAGCAGCGCGCTCATCAGAACAAGGAAACTCGCCAGCGTCAGCCAGAACGAGATCATGTTGAGCCTCGGAAAGACCATCTCTCGCGCGCCCAGTTGGATCGGCAGAAAATAATTGCCGAAGGCCGATTGCGGCGCGACGCTTAAGACCATAAAGATCATTATCGTCCCGTGCATCGTGACCATCGCCAGATAGAACTCCGGCTTCATCAGCCCGTCGCCGAAGCCGCCGGGGAAGACCGTTTCGAGCAACGGCCACCGGCGCTGCGGCCATGCGAGCCTCAGCCGCATCAGCAGCGACATCGCCGATCCGACGAGCGCTGCGGTCAACGCCAAAAAGAAATATTGCAGACCGATGACCTTGTGGTCGTGGCTGAAGACGTATTTGCCGATGAACGTGTAAGGTTTCGCTGTTTGTGGTTGAGCCTGAGACATTATTTGCTGTTCTTCTTCAACCACTCTTCGTAATCGCGCGGCGACTTCACGTCCAGATAGGCTCGCATCTGATGATGAAACCGGCCGCACAATTCGGCGCAGGCGATCTCGTAGCGCCCTTCGCTCGTCGCGGTGAAATGAATGTTGATCCTCATCCCCGGCACGGCGTCCTGCTTCAACCGCAGCGCGGGGACATAAAAATCGTGGATCACGTCCTTCGACCTGAGCGCGAGGCTGATCGGGCGGTTGACGGGCGCGACCAGCGTGGTCGTCACGACGTCATCCTTGCCCGCCGGGTCGGTTGGGTCAATGCCGAGCGGCCCCGGACGCGAGCCGATCGAATTGTCCGCGTCGTTGTAAAGCCTCGGATCCGTGCGCCCGAACTTCCCGTCGGCGCCGGGGTAGCGGAAATTCCAGGCGAATTGCTGCGCGACGGCCTCGACCCGCACAGCGTCCGCAAGAGACGTCGGCGGCGCCTGATTCAGTCGCAGCCCAGCCCAAACCCTCTGCCCTGTAATCGCCAGCGCGATGAAAACGACGGCTGTTATCGCGGCCAGAATGATCTCGACGCGCGCATTGCCCGACGAATTCGACGCGCGTTCGCCGTTCTTCGCGCGATAACGCCAGACGGCGTATCCCAACACGGCGTGCGTGAGCGCGAACCCGAAGCCGATGACAATCAGCGTGATTTTAAATTGACGATCAATCGCGGCGCTGTGCGCGGAGACGGATGCAGGCAGTCGCCACTTCGGCCATGCAAAAAGACAGACAGTAATGATTGCGGTAAGCCAGATCGCTATCGCAAGTAATCTAGACATAAGAATGGGGAATGGGGAATGGGGAATGGGGAATGGGGAATTGAGGGTCCTTATCCCCACTCCCCACTCCCCGTTCCCCACTCCCCGTTCACGGAATCATCATCGCCGGTTGAATCTTCAACGTTCCCGGCCGGTAGGCCACCGAGCCGTCGAATGTGAAATCCGCCTTCGCGTCGGCGCTCTCGGCCACATTGACCTTCACTGTTTTCGCGCCGTACTTCTCGTGCCATGCCTCGATCTCGTACTCGCCGGGAGGCAGCCCCTTGATAGTGAACGCGCCGTTCGAGTCGCTGACCGCGAAGAACGGGTGGGCAAGTACGGCGATGTAGGCCCGCATCCATGAATGCTGGTTGCACTTGACCGGGAAGACGGCTTCCGGATGTTTAAACTTGCGGGTGATCGGCCCCTGACCGGCCAATTGTGAATCGTCGAACTCGCGGTTGACCTGCGGGAGTGGATGAATGTTGTGGTTGGTCTGATCGGAGTTGACGATGTTCAACGGCTGTCCTGCTTGAACTCCCAGAACGCGCGGGGCGTATTTGCAGCCATTCTGGTCGAGCGTGACCGCGTCAGCAGGCGTTTCAAACACGGCCCGCGGCAATCCGCTCTTGACGAAGACGAAGGCGTTCTGGAGCTTGCCGTCCTTCACGACCACGTCGTCCAGGAAATTCTCTCCAACGCATTTCGAGTCGCTGGACATATCGAGCTTGCTCGGCGCGGGAACAGCGCCGGTGAATTTGATCACGCCGGTGATATTGCCCTCTTTGCCCGAAGGCTTCCACAGTGGGCCGGCGGGCGCGGCGGTTTTTTCCTTGCCGCAAGCGGAGCCGAACGCCAACGCCAAAATCAATGAAAGCGTGGCGGTGATTCGCCCGGAAAACATTACTTCTCAGCCTCCTTCAGCTTCTATGATCGCTTTGTGTATTTTGGATGAATTTCGGAAGCGAGCGCCAATCATCGCATATTCACCCTCGTTCGCAAACAAGGGCGTCTCTGATCAATCTTATCCAGAAGAACGACGTTCTATTTGCGAGGCGTAGAGCGAGTTGCGATTGCGTGTACGGAACGTGGCGGTAACCTGACCGTGAGGCTTGTCATTACCCAAATCTTTTGCGTTCCTAGGGAGGCGCTTCTTCGTCGCGGAGCGACGGTTAAACTTAGACCGGCGTTTATGGTCTTTGAGAATTAATTGCAACAACGTAGGGGCAGACCTATGTGTCTGCCCCGGCTTGTGCGCACACTTCCCGGCCGGGGCAGACACATAGGTCTGCCCCTACGTTGAATTGCGTGGTTGCGGTTAATTTTCAAAGACCATTAACGCCGGTTGAGGGGGCGAATGATTATCCAGTCGCGGAGCGACGGTTGAGATTGTTGTGAGTGCGTCGCTATATTCAACCGTCTTTTCCTCGCTTCCTTCAACCGTCGCTCCGCGACGAAGAATAAATTCGTACACTGATCTGATACCCGTTCTAAGCCGTGGATATGGACTTTAGTCTGCGCATGCGCCATATCGCCAGGCCGCGCAGTCTAAAGTCCGCGCCACTATTCTTCCGAGTTATGTGAATTTGGGCTAAAGGCTGGGCTCCGGGCGTTTACTCCTCCCGCATCGCCATCATGGGATCAACCTTCGTCGCCCGTCGCGCCGGCAGCCAGCATGCCGCAACCGCCACCGCGCCGAGCAGCGCCGACGCGCCCGCGAAGGTCAACAGGTCGGTTGCGCTCAGGCCGTAGAGCAAGCCCTGCATCAATCGCGTTAACGCCAACGAAGCCGCCAACCCGATTGCCACGCCGACAGCCGCCAACGCCATTCCTTGCTTGATCACCAGCCACAGGACGTCGCTGCGTTTCGCCCCGAGCGCCAGCCGGACGCCGATCTCGCGCGTGCGCTGCGCGACCGAGTACGAAATCACGCCGTAAATCCCCACCGCCGCGAGCGCCGCCGCCAACGCCGACAGCAGGTTCAGCAGGAGCGCGTTGAAGCGCGGACGCGCGAGCGATGTGGAGATGCGCTGCCCCATAGTCATCACGCTCATGACCGTTTGTTCGGGATCGAGCGCGGCCACTTCGCGGCGGACCGCCGCCATTAACACCGCCGGGTCGGAGGCGGCGCGAATCGCCACGTACGAGACCGGATAGGCGAATTGCCTGTAAGGCACGTAGATGTTCCATCGGGCGTCTTTCAAATCTATCAGGCGCGCGTCGCCGGCGACCCCGACGATCGTGCGCCATCCCTGGCCGCCGATGTTGACGCGTTTGCCTATCGGATCGACTCCCGGGGCGAAGGCGCTGCGCGCCATCGTTTCGCTGATGATCGCCACCTGCGGGGCGTCGCCGTCGTCCTGCTCCGTGAAATCGCGGCCGGCTTTGAGCGGAGTCCCGATTGCGCGCAGGTAATGCGGCGTGACTGATACGCAGTTCAGAATCGCATTCCTCATCATCTCGTCCGTCGACTGCCCGTCGGTCGCGTATCGCACGTACCAACCGACAGGCGCCTCGAGTGGGCGCATCAGAACCGCGCCCGCCGCGACCACTCCTGGCTGCGCCTCGATGCGTTCGAGCAACTGTCGAAAGTAATCTCTCGTCTTCTCGACGTCCGGATACTTCACGCCGCGCAGTTGAAGCTGAAAGGTCATGGCGTCGCGCTGATCGAATCCGGGGGCGATCCGTTGCAGGTTGAGGAGGCTGCGTGAGATGAGTCCCGCGCCGATGAGCAGCGCCAGAGTGACGGCGATCTGCGCAACCGCCAGCGCGCCGCGCAACCGCTTGCCGCGCCGTTCTCCGCCGATCTTGGCGCCGGCGTTGAGCGCTTCGACGAGGTTGACTTTCGACGCGATGAGGGCCGGGGCGAACCCGCAAACGGAGGCCGACAGCAGCGTCAGTCCGCATGTGAAGAGCAGCGCCGGGAGATTGATCTCGACGGCCTCGATGCGCGGGATGTCCGCCGGAGCGAGGCTTACGAGCGCGTCAAGGATCCAATAAGCCAGCAGGACGCCCAGTCCGCCGCCGGCGACGGCAAGCGCCAGGCTCTCGACCATCAACTGGCGCGCGAGCCGTCCGCGACCGGCGCCGAGCGCGGCCCGCAGCGCGATCTCCCTGCGCCGCGAGGTCGCTCGGGCGAGCTGGAGATTGGCGATGTTGGCGCAGGCGATCAGCAGTAACAACGCCGTGGCTGCGAGCAACAGATAGAGCGCCGGCCGCGCGTCGCCGAAAATGTGCGCGGCTAGCGGTTTGATGACGGCGCGCTCGCCGCTCGCTCTCATCTCGGGATGTTGGGCCGCGATCCTTCCGATGATCGCATCGAGTTCGGCTGTCGCCTGCTCCAACGACGCTGACGGCTTCAACCGCCCGACAGCTTGCAGAAAACCGATGCGACTCTCGACCACGTCTTTCCCGCTCGTAGCCGAGAGCGGGACCCACATGTCAATGCCTTTGAGAAACTCGAAGTCCGGAGGCATTACGCCGACGATGGTGAAGCCGACGTCGTTGAGCTTGATCGGTTGGCCGGGCTTCACCGCCGCTTCCAGCGCCGACTGATTTCCGCCGTCGTTGAACGTGACAGTCTGACCGATCAGGTTTGGATCGGCGTTGAAGCGCCTCTGCCACAAACTGTGACTGATGACCGCGACGCCCGCCGCGCCAGGGCGATCTTCGTCTGCCGTGAAGGCGCGCCCAATCGCCGGCTCTACGCCGAGCGCCGGGAAGAAATCGGCTGAGACTCTGGCGCTGTGAATTTGTTCCGGCTCGCCCAGCCCGGTCAGCGTATAGTTGAAGCCA
>DATCXQ010000501.1:0-3366 GCA_036565725.1 Blastocatellia bacterium | reverse complement strand
CGGCTTCAGCCGGAAGGGCTGGTGGCCGAGCCGTTCCGGCTGAAGCCGGGACTACGAACTTTTCATCGTTTCAGGGCGTCGCAAGGCGACATGAAGGCTCTTTAGTTGATCTGCAGTTCTTCTCGGACTTTTTTCACGCCGGCGACCATATTAATCAGCTTCTGTCGCGCGGCCCAACGCGCAGTCTGGCTCAATCCGCAATCAGGCGCAAACGATAATCGTTCGGGCTGGGCGAATTTCAGACAGAGCCGCAGGCGATCGGCGACGTCTTCGGGCGTTTCGACGTAGTAGCTTTTGACGTCAACGACGCCGACCGCGACGTCCATTCGCTCCGAGATCCGTTCGATGATCTCGATCTCGGCGAACTCGCGGCTGGCCATCTCCAGGTGAATCTCGTCGACCTTGATCTCCAGAAACGCCGGAAACATCGGCTTGTAAGTTCGCTTGCCGACCGCGCGGGCTTTGTAGTTTCCAAAGCAGGCGTGGGTCGAGAGCCGGCATTTGCCGGCGACCGGCTCGACCGTTCGGTTGAAGATATCGACGAATCGGAGCGGGTCTTCGCGATGCGCATAGCAACTCATTGAAGGCTCGTCCACTGCGATCTCGCGGCATCCGGCCTCGACCAGCGCGACCAATTCGTCGCGCACGATCGGCAGCAGCGCCTCGGTGATGTCGAAACGATCAGGATATTCCCCGTCCGGCTGCAATCGCCCGCTCAATGTGTAAGGCCCCGGCACGCTCGCCTTGAGCGTGATTGCGGATTGCGAATTTCGGATTACGGATTGCGCGAGCCGCTGCAATCTCTTCCACTCATCAACCACGCCCAGGCCTCGCGGCGCGCGCAGTTCGCCGGTGATCCTGTGTTTGCCGCGTTGATCGTGCCCGGGAGGGCCGAAACGGCGAGTCAAGGTTTGCCCCAATTCTATGCCTTCCAGAAATCCGTAAAACGACAGATTGAAATCGAGCCGCGTCTGCTCGCCGTCTGTGATCACGTCCAATCCGGCGGCGACCTGATCGTGTATCGCCGCGATCACGGCGTCTTCCTGCAACTCGGCGCGGTCGGCCTCGCCGAACTGGTCGAGGCGCTGGCAGGCGAATTCCAGCCAGCCGGGAAAGGGATAGCTGCCAATGACTGTTGTTCGTAAAGGTCGTTCCTTCAATTCATCAATCCTGTTCTTTTCCTTTAACGCGGTCGAGATACTCTTGCCAGGCTAAAGGGAAAAGGCGGTCATAAATATCGAAAGGTAAACCAAGGACGTCGAGTTGATAGGGATCTTCGTCAAGCTCCTCGGAGAAATCAACAATGTGGACGCCACTTAGTGGATCGAGTGTTTCTCCATCTTCAGTAACCACGGAAAGGCGCAACGCATCGATTTTATCCTGCGTCTCTATCCGCTTTTGCTCGTTAACTTCACCAAGCGTCCCATCATACAAATTATACTCACGGATGATGGGTTGTATTTTTCCGTAGCTATCATTGGGATAAAACGGTCCGCTGGCGCATCCCATCGGCGGATCCGTGTGAGTCAGTTCTGCCCAACCGACCAACTCATCATTTGCGTAAAGATTACACCTCATTTTTACTCCCTCACATCTTCGAGATGTCGTCCAGCGATTCCCGGTAGCGCCGGTCTTCGAGGATCTTCAATTTCAGGTCCAGGTACCGCTTCAGATACCAGGCCAGGACGATGCCGGAGGGCAGGCAAATTATGAACAAGCCAAGTCCGATGATCCTAATCATTGTTGCCCCCTTAGTTGTATTTGCGGGTTGGCTGCGCCGTTGACAATCGTCAGCGGCCCCTGATGCCCCTTAATTCCTTCCGCGCGGGCGCGCTCTATTTCCAATTGTAGCTCAAGCTGTCGAATGGCGAAGGTTTGAGGGTTGGCCAAAGTCGAAGCTTCTACTTGCTTCTTTTCCGCTTCCACTTTCGCGCGGGCGAGGTCGGCCTCCGCCGCCTCTTTCGCCTTCTGGTTGGCGACCACCGCGCTTGCGGCCTGTTCGATTCGATCGTCAAGGAAATCGGGCCTGCCGATGATTTGAATGGATTCCAGCGTGAGCAGCAGTTGTTGCTTTAAGATCGGCGTCAGCGAGTCGATCAGGCGCTTCTGAATGGCCTCCTGGCTGGCCAGCAGCCCGTAGGCTTCGTAGCTGGCCACGGCGTTCTTCGTCTCCGTGTTGGCCTGGCCCGTGAGGATCTGCGACATTCGCGTCTGCCGTTCTTCTTCTTCCAGGCCGAATTTACGGACGTACGCCTTAATACTATCGTCGTCATTGGGCGGAAGCGCGGTGAGTGTGATTTCAACCGTCACGGCCGCGTTATCCTTGGTTGAAGCGTTGACTTTTACCGGGAATGTGAAAGTCCGGATATTGAAATCGTAGTATTTGTCTCCGAAAGTCGTCAGGGTGCTGACCCAACCGTCTTGCGGCTTGATGATCTTGTTGATTTGCCCACGTACGACTTGCACGCGATAGACGCCCTCATTGGCCTGTTCAAACGAAGATATCGCCATTACGCCGAGTATCAAGGCTACTACGATTATGCCGGCGCTGACGGCGAATCTCATGAAGGGTCTTTTTTGTTCGATCATTAAGGAGTCTCCTTTGGTTGAGAAAGTTTGATTAGCGCGCAGGATGAGAACCCGCTCGCCCTTCCGCTTATTACGGAATTCGCGACATTTTTGTTTTTGGATTATTCAGCCGGGACAGAAAGCAAACGTATTGCAGAGGGCTTTTCATAGACTCACGCGCCATCCCGCGTCAACGCTCATTATTTCGCCGGTGACGACGCGCGCGTCGTCGCTGAGCAGAAAGACCGCGGCGCGGGCCACGTCATCGGCTTCGATCAAATCTTCCGAGAGCGGCTGTTTGGTCTTGATGAATTCGAGCAAGTCGGGATTCTGTTGCGCACGCAGGCTCATAGGCGTGCGCGTGAGTCCGGGCGCTACGGCGTTGACGCGGATCTTGCTTGGCGCGTAATAAGTCGCCATCGCGCGAGTCAGACCGATGATCGCGCTCTTGCTCGCGGCGTAAGCGTGCGTGGCGAAAAACTTCGGCTCGGGCGAGAAAGCCAGCGCGCTGGCCATGTTCAGGATCGAACCGCGCATGCCGCTCTCGCTGGCGGGCTGTTCGAGCATTCGCCGGACGACGGCGCGGCACATCAGGAAGACGCTCTTGACGTTCGTCTCCATAGTGATCTCCCAGCCTTCCTCCGAGCATTCGTGAACGGGGCCGTCGCCGAATTTTCTCCCGCTGACGCCCGCCACGTTGAAGAGCGCGTCAATACGATCGCGCCGCGCCAGGCAGCTTTCAACGGCTTCGGCGACTTCGCCGGATCGCGTCAGGTCGGCGACATGGTAGCCGCAGCC
>DATCXQ010000497.1:0-21901 GCA_036565725.1 Blastocatellia bacterium | reverse complement strand
CCATTTATCAGCGGCTCAGCAGCCGATCAGGCCGTCGATTTCGCGCGCGACATTCGCCCCATCTTCGAGGCGGCCTGTTACAGGTGTCATGGGGCGAAGATCGCGCGGGGCCAATTGCGTCTCGACGACAAGAAGTCGGCGCTCAAGGGTGGGATCTCGGGCGCGGCGATCATCCCTGGCGACGCCGGAAAGAGCCTGTTGTTGCGACGCATTCTCGGCGACGGCGGCGAGGCCCGCATGCCGATGGGCGCTGCCCCGCTCAATCCCGCTCAGATAGATATGATCCGCAAGTGGATTGATCAAGGCGCGGCGTGGCCGGACGGAGAGACAGGGAGACGTAGCGACGTAGCCGAAGTAGCGGGGGAGCGAGGGGCGCCGAAGCACTGGGCGTATATCAAGCCAGCGCGTCCCGAATTGCCGCCGGTCAAGCGCGTCGCCTGGGCGCGCAATCCGATTGACCGTTTCATTCTGGCGCGGCTGGAGAAGGAAGGCCTCGCGCCGTCGCCCGAGGCCGCGAAAGAGACGCTCGTCCGCCGAGTCTATCTCGACCTCACGGGACTGCCGCCAAGCCCGAAGGAAGTCGATCAATTCCTCGCCGACGCGTCGCCGGACGCTTATGAAAAGCTGGTCGACCGGCTGCTGTCCAGCCCGCATTACGGCGAGCGATGGGCGCGGCCCTGGCTAGATCTGGCGCGATACGCCGACTCCAACGGCTACGAGCGCGACGTGCCGCGCCTGATGTGGAAGTACCGCGATTGGGTGATCAACGCGCTCAACAATGACATGCCCTTCGATCAATTCACTGTAGAACAGATCGCCGGCGACATGCTGCCGAACCCGACGCTCGACCAGAAGATCGCCACCGGCTTCCACCGCAACACGATGCTCAATCAAGAGGCGGGAGTCGATGACGAGGAGGCGCGATGGGAAACGCTGATCGACCGCGTGAACACCACCGGGACCGTGTGGCTCGGCGCGACCATCGGCTGCGCCCAGTGCCACAACCATAAGTACGACCCGTTCACGCAGAAGGAGTATTACAAGTTGCTGGCGTTCTTCGACAACTACGAGTACACGATATATCAGCAGCCGGGCAATGAAGGCTGGGTGGTTGAGCCGGAGATAGAGATGCCGGCGCCGGAGCAGGCCGCCAAACGCGCCGATCTACAAGCCGAGATCAAAAGCCTCGAAGAACGCCTCAAGACCGTCACGACTGAACTCGCGGCCGCCCAGACCGATTGGGAGCGCAAGTTCACCGAAGCCCAGGCCGATTGGACCGCGCTCAATCCTTCGGAAATATCCGCCGATAATGGCGCGACGCTGACCAGGCTGGATGACAGGTCGATTCTGGCGACGGGCGCAAACCCCGACACGGAGACATACACGGTGGTCGCCAGGACAAGTCTGCAAAACGTCACGGGCGTCAGGCTCGAGGCGCTGCCGCACGAGAAATCGCCGCGCGGTGGGCCCGGGCGCGACATTTACGGCAACTTCATCCTCAACAGCTTCGAGGTCGAAGTATCACCAGCCGGCTCTCCGAGCGAGACGCGCAGGCTGAAATTCAAAGAAGCGAAAGCCGACGAATATCTCGACGCTTATCGTGGGACGTCGGCGCCGACGAATTTCACCCCGGCCAACCTGCTCGACGAGACGAATGAGGTCGGGTGGGGGGTGGACGCGCTGAAACGTGACGAGCGGCTCGCTTATCAACTCGTCCTCACACTCGATAAGCCTTTGACGATGGAGGGCGAGGCTCTGCTCAAAGTGAGGTTGAAATTCGGCTCGGAGTTTAACCGCAGGCAGAGCATCGGGCGCTTCCGCCTCTCGGTCACCTCGACGCAAAGCCCGACCTTCGTCGTCGGCCTGCCGGCGGAGTTGCGTCCGATTCTCGCCATCCCGCCCGCGCGTCGCGACGCCGCACAGAAGGAGTCTTTGACCAAAGAATTCCTTGCTGTGACGCCTCTGCTCAAGGCGGAACGCGACCGGCTCGCCAAACTGCAGGGAGGGCTATACGCGATCAGAATCGACAGGGCGCTGGTGATGCGAGAGCGCGCTTCGTTCGAGCGCCCCTCGACCTTCCTGCGGGCGCGAGGCAGTTATACAAACATCGGCGAGAAGGTATACGCCGACACGCCCGCCGTTCTGCCGCCGATGCCGGCCAACCACATGCCCAATCGGCTCGGGCTGGCCTACTGGCTGGTTGACGAAGAGAACCCGCTCACCAGCCGCGTGACTGTCAACCGGCTTTGGGAACAAATCTTCGGGCGCGGCCTCGTCGAGACTAGCGAAGATTTCGGAATGCAGGGCGAGCGCCCCAGCCACCCGGAATTGCTCGACTGGCTGGCGGTCGAGTTTATGAATCCGACCTTGAACGCGGGCGACGGGGCGACGGGGCGACGGGGCGACGGGGCGAATCCGCAATCCGCAATCCGCAACCCGCAATCAATGGGCTGGAGCATGAAGAGTATGCTTCGCTTGATCGTGACCTCCGCCACGTACCGCCAGTCGTCCAAAATTACTCCGGCGCTGCGCGAGCGCGACCCGTACAACCGGCTGCTCGCGCATGGCCTGCGCTTCCGCGTGGAGGCCGAGATGGTGCGGGACATAGGGCTTGCGGCGAGCGGCTTGCTCAACCGCGCCGTAGGAGGGCCTAGCGTCAATCCGTCGCCGGCGACGAGGCCTGAAGATCGCTACCGCCGCGGCCTCTATACTTCGATCAGACGCACGACCCCTCCGCCAAGTATGACGGCCTTCGACTCGCCGAGCCGCGAATTCTGCACCGTCCGGCGCCCTCGCACCAACACGCCGCTCCAGGCCTTGACCGTGCTCAACGACCCGGTCTTCTTCGATTTCGCGCGTGGCATGGCTAGACGCGTAATGGCCGAAGCCGGGCCGGAGTTGCGCGACCGCCTGATCTACGGGTTTCGGCTCTGCGTGTCACGCCGTCCCAATGAAAAGGAGTTCGAGGAGCTTGCGGCCTTATATCAACGCCAGTTCGCCCGCTTCGCCAAGGACGGCGCGGCGGCCCGCGCGCTGCTGAAAGACGCGAACGCGCAGACGAATCTGCCGGAGCTTGCGGCCTGGACCGTAGTCTCCAACACGCTGCTCAGCCTCGATGAGACCTTGACGAAGGATTAAGAGACGTTCTTGCGCCTTTGCGCCTTTGCGAGAAACCAGGTTCCGCGATGCAAGTTTCTCGCGAAGGCGCAAAGGCGCAAAGTTCGCAAAGTTTTTTTCAGAAGGGCTATGGAGGCGAAAGGATTTTATGAACGAAAAGAATGAATCATTAAGGCAAATGACGCGCCGCCACTTCTTCCGGCAGACCGGATTCGGCATCGGCGCGTTGGCGCTCTCATCAATGCTCGATCAGAACCTATTCGCCCAATCCGAACAGCATGGGCCTGCGGTCAATTCGACGGGGCCAATGGCGTCGAAGATTCCCCATTTCGCGCCCAAGGCCAGGAACGTCATCTATCTTTTTATGGCGGGCGGGCCGTCACAGCTCGATCTTTTCGATTACAAGCCGAAGCTGGAAGAAATGAACGGCCAGCCGATCCCCGAAAGCTTCACCAAAGGCGAGCGGTTCGCCTTCATCAAGGGAACGCCGCGTCTGCTCGGCTCGCCGCACAAGTTCAAACGTCACGGGGAGTGCGGCGCTGAAATCTCCGAACTGCTGCCGCACACCGCTTCCGTCGCCGACGAGATCGCCATCATTCGGTCAGTTCAAACCACGCAATTCAACCATGCGCCGGCGCAAATCTTCATCAACACGGGCCACCAGATCATCGGGCGGCCCAGCGTCGGATCGTGGCTGACCTACGGCCTGGGGAGCGAAAATCGCGACTTGCCCGGCTTCGTCGCGCTGCTTTCCGGGCGCGGAAACCCAGACGGAGGCAAATCGTGTTGGGGGCCGGGTTTTTTGCCAACCGTCTACCAGGGCGTGGAGTTCCGCGCCAAAGGCGAGCCGGTGTTATACCTCACCAACCCCGAAGGTCTGAGCGCCGAAGCGAGGCGCGAATCGCTCGACACGGCGCGCAATCTGAATCAGATGCGCCTCGCCGAAGTCGGCGACCCTGAAATCGAGACGCGCATCGCCGCGTTCGAGATGGCCTATCGAATGCAAACCAGCGTGCCGGAGTTGACTGACATCGCCAAGGAGCCGCCCCGCGTCCACGAGATGTACGGCGCCAGGCCCGGCGAGGTCTCGTTCGCAAATAACTGCCTGCTGGCCCGCCGGCTGGTCGAACGCGGCGCGCGATTCGTGCAGCTATTCCACCGGGGCTGGGACACGCACGGGGACGTGCCGAGCAA
Organism: Blastocatellia bacterium; assembly: GCA_036565725.1. Classification (GTDB taxonomy): domain Bacteria; phylum Acidobacteriota; class Blastocatellia; order RBC074; family RBC074; genus JAJVID01. Next base: position 17,590 of record DATCXQ010000497.1, on the reverse strand, counting down.
CGATATCGTCAGTTCGCTCGCCTACCTCTGCCGCGAGACCGATCGCGCGGCGGCGGCGCTGATCAAAGACCTCAAGGATCGCGGGTTGCTCGATTCGACGCTGGTTGTCTGGGGCGGCGAATTCGGTCGTACCCCAATGAACGAGGAGCGCAAAGGGTCGCGCTTCCTGGGCCGCGACCATCACCCGCGCGCGTTCACGATGTGGATGGCCGGCGGCGGGATCAAGCCCGGCGTTACCATCGGACGGACCGATGAACTGGGCTACAACGTGGTGGAAGACGCGGTCGAGGTTCATGACCTCCACGCGACTATCTTGCATTTGATGGGATTGGATCACACCAGGCTGATATACCGGTTCCAGGGGCGAGATTTCCGCCTGACCGACGTAAGCGGTAATGTCGTGCGCAAACTATTGGCTTGATTTCGGCGCCGCGATCGTTCGCAAAATCACGGAGAGGCTTCCGTGTCGTCACTACGCCCTAAAGCGGTTATCAGATCAGTCGCGGAGCGACGATTGAAATTAGGCCGGCGTTTTAACGCCGGCGCCGAGTGTGGGAGAAATCCCTAGTCGCGGAGCGACGGTTGAAGGAGGCGAAGAAAAGACGATTGAATCTAGCGATGAAATCACAACAATCTCAACCGTCGCTGCGGCGACTGGATAATCATTCACCCCCTAAACCGGCGTTGATGGTCTTTGAATAAATAGTGCAACCATAGTAGGGGCAGACCTGCGTGTCTGCCCCGGCGCCGAGGATCCGCCGCTTCCGTGTAATCCCCGGCTCCTGCCGCTTCATTATCTTTTGCATTCCGAGGGAGGCGCTTCTTCGTCGCGGAGCGACGGTTGAGCTTAGGCCGGCGTTTTAACGCCGGATGAGGGGGTGAATGATCATCCAGTCGCGGAGCGACGGTTGAGCTTGTTGTGAGTTCGTCGTTACATTCAATCGTCTTTTCTTCGCCTCCTTCAACCGTCGCTCCGCGACTAGAGATTTCTCCTACACTCGGCGCCGGCGTTAAAACGCCGGCCTAAGTTCAAACCGTCGCTCCGCGACGAAGAATAAATCCATACACTGATCTGATAACCGCTCTAACACAGTCGTCAGACGGTTTCTCAAGTCAGCTGCCCCATCGTCGACGAGAGGCGATTGATGACATCAGCCGAGCCATTTCTATTCAAACGGCAATCCCACGTAATTTTCCGCCAGCGCCGTAGCGGCCGCGCGCGAGCTGGCCACGTATTCCAACTCGGCCAGTTGGATCCGCCGTTGAAACGGAGTGGCGTCCGGGAAGCGGTGGAGCAGCGAAGTCATCCACCACGAAAAATGCTCGGCGCGCCAGACGCGGCGCAGACAGGTCTGCGAATAGCGTTCAAGCATCTCGGTCTTTCCCGCCCGGTAATAATCTCCGAACGCCCGCGAGAGCGATCGAACGTCGGCGGCGGCCAGGTTGAGCCCCTTCGCGCCGGTAGGCGGCACGATGTGCGCGGCGTCTCCGGCGAGGAACATTCGGCCGTATTGCATCGGCTCGACGACGAAGCTGCGCATCGGCGTGACGCCCTTCTGAATGATCGGCCCCTCTTTCAGCGCGAGATCGCCGCCGGCGTCCAGCCGCGTCTCCAATTCCCCCCAGATGCGGTCATCGGGCCAGGTGGAGATCTCTTCGTGTGGGTCGCATTGGATGTAGAGTCGCGTGATCTGCGGCGAGCGCATGCTGAAGAGCGCAAAGCCGCGTTCGTGATGGCAGTAGATCAGCTCTTCCGACGGTGGTTTGGATTCGGCCAGAACGCCGAGCCAGCCGAAAGGATAAGTCCGCTCGTAGACGGTCAGCGCGCCTTCGGGAATTGACTCGCGGCAGACGCCGTGAGAGCCGTCGCAGCCCGCGATGAAGTCGCAGGCGATCTCCCGCTCCTCGCCCGCCCGTCGAAAGCGAATCTTCGGCGACTCGCCGTCGAAGTCATGAACGCTCACATCATGGACCTCGAAAAATATCTCGGCGCCTGCGTCGAGCCGCGCGCCGATCAAATCCTTGACGACCTCGGTCTGGCCGTAGACCGTGATGGCGCGCCCGCCTGTCAATTCATGCATATTGACGCGATGGCGGCGCCCGCGAAAACTCAGCTCGATGCCGTGGTGGACGAGTCCCTGTCGCCGCATCCGCTCGCCGACGCCCGCTTCGTTGAGGATGTCTACAGTGCCCTGCTCCAAAACGCCCGCCCGGACGCGGCTCTCGACGTACTCGCGGCTGCGGGTTTCGATTACTATGGATTCGACGCCCTGCAACCACAGCAGGCGACCGAGCAGCAATCCCGCCGGGCCCGCTCCTACAATGCCAACCTGTGTCCGCATGGCTCCTCCGAAAATAGACAGGATTTACAGGATTTCTCAGGATTCAACTCAACTCACAAAATCCTGAGAAATCGTGTAAATCCTGTCTATTTTCATTGTTCATCTGGCATGCCCGATTCATTCTGCGTCCGGCGTCAGCTTCCTCATCCATTCATAGTGCGTTCGATATGGTCGATAGGTCGCTCTGCAAAGCGCCGCCGAAACGGCGGAAGCCAGGACGACCGTAATCGCGAGCGACCGGCCGACCATATTTTCATCGCGGAAAAGATAGTCGGTAAGGAGGGCCGGCAGCAGTGGTCCCAGCGACTGCCCGCCGAGGCTGATGGTGAAGACAAGCAGCGCGGCGACCTGCCCTCGCAACTGATTCGGGAAGATCAACTGCAACGACGCATAGGAACTGCCGACCGGCAGCGCCAGAAAGAATTGCGCGGGAACCATCAACACGAGCAGCCACCTCAGGTCGGGCATGCTCATCGCCAGTCCGAAAAAGACGCCCGCCCAGACGGCGCCGACGACGCCGACTTTGAGCGGCGCTTCGTGAATCCCTTGTCTGACCCAGCGGTTGCAAAGCTTGCCGCCCGCATACATTCCCAAAATCCCCGCCGTCAGAGTCATAACGCCCAGCGTCAGCCCTATCGTGGCCCGTTCCAATTTGTGGACGCGCTGGAAGTAGGTCGGCGCCCATGCGAAGATCGCGTAATTGCATGCGGCCTGTGCAGACAGCGCCACGCATATGCCCACCACCGACCGCCAGCGCAGTCCGAATTCGCGCAACGTCTCGCGGAGGCTCAGTCGCGAAGACTGCCCGTCGGCCTTTCGCAGCAGATTGCGGCGCAACGGTTCGCGCACTGTGTAGACCAGCAATCCGACCAGCAAACCCGGCAGTCCCACGATCAGAAACGTGAGCCGCCACGAAGCTATCTCGCCGAGGAGGGGCAACGTGACCGTGGGTATTCCGGCCACCCTCTGCGTCACCGCGCCGCCGACGATCTGCGCTATCCCCGAACCGACGAAGATCCCCATCGCATAAACGCTGAGCGCGCCGCCGAGCTTCTCTTTGGGAAAGTAGTCCGAGGTCATCGACATCGCCGACGGCGCGAGCGTCGCTTCGCCCACGCCTACGCCCATTCGCGCGGCAAAGAGCGACCAGAAATTACCCGCCGCGGCGCACAGCGCGGTCATCAGGCTCCAGAAAAAGACGCCCACGGCGATGATCGTGCGACGGCTGTATCTGTCCGCCAGCCATCCCACCGGTAATCCCATGAATGTGTAAAAGGCCACGAACGCCAGCCCCTGTAACAACCCGACGCCCGTGTCGCTGATTTCGAAGTCTCGTTTGATCGGGTCTACCAGCATACCGAGAATCTGCCGGTCAATGAACGAGAGCGTATAACAAACCATTAACACGAAGACGACGTACCATGCGTACTTCAGGTTGGATTCGGCCGTTTTCGGCGCCGCCGATTCTTGATTAGCCTCTGTAATGGGGATGGACATGCTTACCCCCACACTTCGCGCGCGGTCTCGGAAACCAGCCGCAGCTTAGCTTCCTGATCCGCTTCGGTTAGCAAATTACCTTCCATCGTCGACGCGAACCCGCACTGCGGGCTCAACGCGAGCCGCTCCAACGGCGCATAAACGGAGGCTTCCTCGATGCGGCGCTTCAACTCGTCCTTGCTTTCGAGTCCGGGCGTCTTCGTGCTGATCAGTCCGAGCACTATGGCGCGGTCTTCGGGCATCTGGGACAGCGGCTCGAAACCGCCCGAGCGCGCGTCGTCGAATTCGAGCAGGAAGCGGCCGAAGCGCGTCTTGCGAAAGACTTTCGTAATCGGGCCGTAATCACCCCGCGCGTAAAACTTGCTCTGATTGTTGCCACGGCACAGATGTAGGCCGAACGTTATTCCCGGATGAGCGCCGATGATGGCGTTGTCCATTTCGATTGATAGATCGAGCAGACGGTCCGGGTCGTTGCCGCGCTTGCGGTAGCCTTCGCGCAGGTCGGGGTCGAGCAACGCCGTGTATTGCGGCGAATCGATCTGAATGTAAACGCAGCCCAGCCGGATCAGTTCTTCGATCTCGCCGCGCAGGATGTCGACGAGGTCTGCCAGATAAGCGTCTACAGTCGCGTAAGCGCCCGAAGACTTTTCGGCGTCGTAATATGCGGCGGCCTGTTGCGCGCTGACGAGCGTGGTCTTGGCCGGTCGCGTCGTTTGCGCGCGCAGCCACGTGTATTCCTCAGCGCACATGTGCCGCTTGCGCCGCAACTTGGAGACCACGACCGGGCGCTTCTGAATCACTTCATCGCCCTTTTCGTCGCGGAAAGGGATCGCCCACCCGCCGTATTTGTCGTAGCCTTCGACGGCGTCAACCAGGTGGCCGTAAAAGGCGTAGCGCCGCATCTCGCCGTCTGTGATTACTTCGAGGCCGGCGCGGTCCTGCAACTCGACGGCTTCGGCCACGGCGCGGTCTTCGATCAGTTTGAACGCCGCGTCCGAAAGCTCCCCAGTCTCATGACGCTCGCGAGCATCTTTCAAATAGGCCGGTCGCAACAGGCTTCCGACCACATCGCTTCTGTACATTGATATGCCCTCCCAAAATGTATTGCGAAACGGACAAACAGTTCCATTTTCCCCGCCGCATCGCGGCGCCTGAATTTAGCCGTGGGTTTATGATGTTTGAAAAATAAATGCAACAACACCTCCTCGTCGCTGCAGCGACGGTTGATCCTAGCCCGGCTTTTCAAAGCCGGGGGAGCAGTCACATAGTGGTTTTAGTCGCGGAGCGACGGTTGACACCGATCTGCAAAATCAATCGTCGCTCCGCGACTGAGAACGGATATGCGTTAGTCGACCCGGCTTTGAAAAGCCGGGCTAAGCTCACGTGGTCGCTCCGCGACCGGGAAGACGGTTGTTGCATTTATTTCTCAAAGACCATCAATCCACGGGACGGTTGGAGAATATTTCCTCGTCGCGTTAGCGACGGCCGAATTCAATCGTCGCTGACGCGACGGGGAATGAAAATCACGCCCACGGCTAAATTCAGGCGCCGCATCGCGGCAAGGAGACACAACCCTTTCTCAATTACAAATGCGCCAGCCAAACATCCACTACCGCACACCGCCGCTCGTGTCGAACCGCGTTCATGGCTTCGGCCAGGGCGAGATTCAACTCTTCAGGCCGGCGAACGATTCGCGCGAAGGCTCCGCCGCCGGCGGCCGCGATTCCCGAATAATCCGGCGGCGGGTCGAAGCTGACGCCTATGTCCTCATCCCTGCTGGCGTGGCAGTCCGGGTGAATCGCCAGTGTCGATAGCTTCGGGGCCTTCCACCCGCGATTGTTGTATATGATCTGCAGGAACGGCGTTCGATAGCGCCGCGCGATCCAATGGACCGAAGACGGGACGGAGAACATATACGACCCGTCGCCAGTCAAACAGACCACCGTTTTCTCAGGGCAGGCCAGCTTGACGCCGATGGCCGCGCCGCCGTTCCAGCCGAGCGAGCCGCCCCCGCTCGTGAGCATCTGACCCGGGCGGATCACCCCCAGGTGGTCGATGATCGTCCCGTAGTTCGTAATCCCCTCGTTCAACACAATCGTGTTCTCATCTATGTGTTCTCTGACGCAGGCCGTGAGATATTCCGGTGTAATAACGTCTCCTTCAAGCCGCTCGGCCGGGAGAAGCTTCTGGCGGCGCGCCTCGCTCAAGCGAGCGTAACCGGCCCTGCGGGTTTTGACCAACTCTTCGTCGATGCCGGCGGCGTCGAGACGCTCGTTGATCTGGCTCAAAGCCGCGGCGGCGTCCGCGCGGAAGACGCGCCGCGCCGGAATCTGCCATAGCGGCATTTGTTCTTTCAGCGGGTCGACGTCAATTTGATAAATCACCGCATCGCCGCGCGGTTTGTTGACGATCGGAATCCAGGGCACGTCGCTGTCAATCACCAAAACGAAATCGGCTTCATCGAGCGCGCGGTTTTGTTCCGGCTCGTTCCACTGATTTCCCAGATACAGGACAGAGTCAGTCGGATAATTGACGCAACATGGCACGGACTCAAGAACGCCGACGGCCAGTCGTTCGCACAGTCGAATCAGCCCCATAAAGGCGTCCGGATTCCGCCCGAGGTATGACGTGACGACCAACGGCCGTTTCGCCTTCGACAGGTCGCCGACAATCGCCTCGACGCCAGAAGGCGGCAGGGCGCAAGGCGCGATCGGAGGCCAGTTTTCGGGACTCGCGGCGATCGGCGGAACCTCTTCCTCCAACACCTCCCGCGCGGCCATCAGGTAAACCGGGCCTTTCGGGTCGCTGTGCGCGAATTGCAGCGCGCGAAAAATCATCTGTTTGATGTTCCTGCCGGTGCGAATTTCGTTGTCGTACTTGACGTAGCCTCGAACCAGGCCGCGTTGGTCGAAGACGTCCTGAATCCATTGAATGAATTCGTTGCGGCTGCCGCGCGCCTCCCCTTCCTGTGTGAAAGGCGACGCGCCTGCGAAGATCAGAACCGGGACGCGACCTTTGGCGGCGTTGTGCAAGGCGCCGGCGAGCGCCTGCGTGCCGCATTCGACATGGACGAGGACTGCCTGCGCGCGGCCCGTGACCTGAGCGAAGCCGTGCGCCGCGCTCAGCGCGACCATCTCGTTCGGACAGGTGATGAGCCTTGGCGCCGGCCGGCCTGTCGCGCGCGCTTCGGCCAGACTCTCGACGATCGCCGGGTGATCGCTGCCCAGGTTGGCGAAGATGAACGAGACGCCCCCTTCGCGCAACGCCTCTATCAATGCCGTGCCTGCGGTGTACATCAAATCCTCTTCAACAAAAGTAGGGGCCGCCACGAATAAACACGAATGAACACGGATCTTTTTCTTGGCCCGGGGGCCTTATTGTTTTCCATCTCCTTACTGACATTCGTGAATATTCGCGTTCATTCGTGGCCAAATTTCTTTTGCTTGAAATCTACTGCCTGCGCGACGGCGCGGTAATCGTCCGGCGCCTTGCCGCCGAAATGTTCGAACAGTCCGAGGCCGGCGAGCCAGTCCTGGCGGCGCGCCGTCGCCTCGGCCATGACCGGTTCGACGCCGACGGAGCGCAGCGTCTCGGCGACCTCTTCCATCTCCCGGGCCCGGCGCTCTCCGTGCTCGACGACGCGCCCGATCATGTAGCTCGCGAGCTTCTTCCAATCCATTCCCGGAAACGTCTCGTCGAGCGTGGCGAAGACTCGCTCGTCGACGCCGTAAGGAGCACTGCCCAACACGCATTCGAGCATCAACGCCTCGAGTCCTTTGACGATCACGCTCCGACACATCTTGACGGCGGAGGCGGCGCCGATCCTCTCGGAGATTACTTCGAGATTCATGCCGTAAGGCGAGAGCAGATCAGCGAACTCCCGCGCATAGGCGCCGCACAAAAACATCGGGACGGCGGCCCCGTGGCGCGGCACGGGCGACATGACCGCGGCCTCGACAAAACGCGCGCCGCGAGACTCGACCATCAGCCCGATGGTTTGTTTGAGCGCCGGCGAAACCGAATTCAAATCGGCGTAAATGTGCCGCGAGTTGAGAAACGGAGCGGTCTGTTCCGCAGCCTCCAGGCTGCGGTTCGCGGTCACAGTCGAAAGCAGAACGTCGCTCGCCGCGGCCAATTCCGCGTTCGATTCGAGGAGCGGGACTTCGGCCTCGCCGGCCCGCCGCCGAATCTTCTCGCCCAGTCCCGGCGCGCGCGCGTTGATGTCGTAGGCGCTGACGCAGGATAAACCCGCGCCGCGCAAACCCCGCGCGATATGGAAACCGGCCTCGCCGAAGCCGATAAAGCCGATCTTCATTTCGTCATTCATAGTCACAATAACATTGCCACAGAGACACAGAGACACAGAGACACAGAGACACAGAGAAGGTCTCTGTTGATTCACTCTGTGTCTCCGTGGCTACCTTGGCTAATCAGAATCGGAGCTTCATGCCGTACTGAAACTGGAACGGATTCGAGGCGTCGCGCGGCGTGTTGAATCCGAGGACCGAATTCGTCGGCACGCTGAGGGTTGTCTGTCCGTAAACAGTGTTCAGGTCGGTGATGTTGGTGCGATTGAATAGGTTGAAGAAGTCGCCGCTGAATTCGGCAGTGACGCGTTCGTTCAAGCGGAATTCGCGCGCGACGCGCATGTCGAAACTGGCGAAGCCCGGCCCTTCGAGCGTGTTCCGCCCCAGCTTGTCCGGGCGGTCGGAGAGCGGGTTGCCGTCGCCGTTCGCGTCTGAGCCTGCGAAGATGTTGAAGCGCCTGCCGGATTGGGCCGACAGCAGCGAGCTGAACTTGAACTTGCCCAGGAAGCCCGCGCTCTCGGGAATCTGGCTGACGAAGGCCAGCGTGAACCGGTGAGGCACAGTCTGGCGCGAGACGGCGCGCTCCGTCCCGATGCTCGGCCCTTCGGGCAGGTCAGCCAGGTTGGCAACCGATTCCGAGTTGTTGATGGTCTTCGAGAAAGTATAGCTGCCGTGAAAACTGAACCCGCGCGAGAACCGCTTCTCGATCTCGAACGTCCCGCCGTGGTGGATGGAGAATCCGATGTCGTCGGTGACATAGAAATCGCCGAGTTCAGGGAATATCCGTCCGGCAGGTCGGGCGAAGACGGGCTTGCCGCCTGGGACTACGCCTGGGACCCTCACTCCATTGATCAAGGTATCCGTCTGCACGCCGTTGAGTAATCCGGTGTGCGCCGCGAGCTTCAGAGCATGCACATAGAGATAACCCACGGTGATCGCGACGCCCCCTCCCAGTTCGTGCGAGATTTCAAGGCTGGCCTGTTCGGAGTACGGAGTGCGCAGAAATCCATTCTTATTGTCCCTGAAGCCGGGATTGATAACGCCGCCGACCATCGGCGCAGCCGGAACTACACCTGTAGTAGTGAAAATACATGTGGCGAGTTGCGCGGCGCTAGACGTCGTGATCGTCGGGCCTCCGGGACGGCATGTGGTGGACGCAGGCGACGGCAATGCGCCACCAACGGTTGGTTGAATGAACTGTCCTCTCACTGGCGACACACCGGGAAAGACTACGTTGGCGTTCGGCAGATCGCCCGCGCTGCCCAACTGAACGACGCTGATCTGTTGCCCGATGCTGGCGAATTGGCGGTCATTGAAAATCCCGAACCCGGCGCGCACTACGGTGCGGGGGCTGAAGGAGTAAGCCAGGCCCACGCGCGGCTGAAAATTGTTCTTGTCCCTGCGCGACACAAAAAGCTCGGAGTAAGTCTCAAAGTCGTAGCGGAGCCCGTAGGTGAGCGTCAAATTGGAAGTCGCCTTCCACTCATCCTGGCCAAAGAAACCATATGAATTGTGGTTTACCCTGGTTGTGGTAAGGGACGCGATATCGCTCGGGACAGCTTGCGTGAATGGGTTCACGGGAACCGCCGCGCGCGTCGTCGACCCGTTGGCCAATCCCCACCAGAAGACCACCGGAGTCTGGTTCAAGAAAGTGGGCCCGGGCACGCCCGGCCCGCCCAGATTCGCGAAGATCACCCGCGCCGGGAAGAAGAGATCCAACCGGCTCGTATTGCGGATATTATTGAAGTCCCCTCCGAATTTCAGCGCGTGTCCCCCCGAAACGACACTGAGATTGTCTGACAACTGCAGCCGCGATTCGCGATAGAAGTCCATATCCGAGGTGGTCTTGCCGGTGATGATCAGGTTGGAGACCTCCAGATCAGGCTCCTTGATAACCGGCGTGAAACCAAAAGTTCGGCGAGCCCACTGGACGCGGGCTTCATTGACCACGTTACTCGCCAGCAGCGCGGTGTCGCTGGCCACCATAGACTGATCGAGAACGTCGTTATTCCTCCTCGTCGTCGAAGCCGGTGACGCGCGCCCGCCGCCGCCCAGAAAGCCTTCGGTGGTCGAATCGAGCAGGTTGTAGCGGATCGAAAAGTCGTTGTTGTTAGTGATCTTGTGATCGAGCTTGGCGAGGAAACCGTCGTAGTCATTCGCGCGCAGCACGTTGGTGGTCTCCTCAGTCAATCCGAAGAATCTCTTTGTGACGTTGATCGCATCGAGGTTGTTGAAAATGACCGACGAGAACTTATTGGATTCGGCGCGGCGCTGACCTTCATAGCTTCCGAAGAAGAAGGTCTTATCTTTCCTGAGCGGCCCGCCAATCGTCGCGCCGTACTGGTTCTGCCGCAGCACAGGGTTATTCCCGGTCAAGAGAGGCTGAGCGTTGAGCTCATCGTTCATGCCGAAGTAATAGGCCGAGCCGTTGTAGCGATTCGTGCCCGACTTCGTGACGATATTGACGAAGCCGCCGAGCGCGCGGCCGTATTCGGCCAGGAACGTGGAGTTGAGTACGCGAAATTCCCGCACGGCTTCCTGCGATGGAGTCACGCGCGGCAGCCCGGTGGCGTTCTGGATGTTATCGGCGCCGTCCACCAGAATCAGCGTGCTCAGTTCGGATTGGCCGCCGAAAGTCAGCCGCGGCGCCGCGGCCGAGCCGACGCCGGTGTCCGGCTCCTTGAATGCGCCTCCGCCGGTGTTCTCGCGTCCCGGCGCCACGCCGCTGGAAAGCTTGGCGAAGTCCACGAAGTTACGCCCGATGATCGGGAGCGATTCGATTGATCGCTCGTTGACCACGCGGCTCAACTCCGCCTTGGTAGGCTCGATCAGCGGCTCTTCCTGTTTGACCTCGACCACCTCGGTCACTTCCCCGATCTGAACGGTCATGTCCAACACCGTCGCGCCGCCGACGGTCAGGACAACGCCGCTTTGCGCCGCCGTCTTGAACCCGGCGCGCTCGGCGCGAACCTCATATTGCCCCGGACCCAGATTGGTCAGACTGTAGCGCCCTTCGCTGTCGGTCCTGGTGTCGCGCGTCGCCCCCGTGGCCGCATTCCTCGCGGTAATCTTCACGTCGGGAACGAGAGCGCCTGATGCGTCTTTGACTACGCCGGAGAGCGTCGCGGTGGTGGTCTGCCCCAACGCGACCGCGCTCACAAGCAGCGCCGTCATAGTCGCAAGTAATAAACCTTTTCTTTTGATCATAATAGGTGCTCCTTTCAGGATGGATATTGAGGCATGGGTATAAATAAAGCGTTCGCATAAATCAGACCGGCGGGGCCTTCATCGTTTCAATGCAAGTATCCTCCGCCGTCACAAAGAATCATCTGCCCGGTGATCAACTCGGCGTCGTCGCTGGCGAGAAACGCGATCAGCGCGGCCAGGTGCTCCGGCTTGCCCCGCTTCTTGATAGCCTGATTCTGCATGATTCGGTTGAAGGCCTCCTCGTTGGAATGGGCCATCGTGCCTTCGGTGGCGATCATTCCGGGGGCGACGGCGTTAACCGTAATGTTGTCGTCGCCCAGTTCCTTGGCCAGCACGCGCGTGAAGCCCATAACCGCGCCCTTCGCCGCGACGTAGGCCATTTGCCCTGGATTGGCCAGAAAGTAAGTCCGCGAAGCCACGTTGATTACGCGCCCGCACTGGCTCATTTTGAGCAGCGGATAGACGGCCTTCGAGACGAGGAAGTAACCGATGTAGTTGATCTGCACGAAGCGGTTGATCTCGTCGTAAGTAAGTTGATGCCAGGGCGTGCGGCCCGACAGTATGCCCGCGTTGTTGACCAGAATGTCCACGTGGCCATGACGCTGTTCGATAACTTTGACGGATTCGGCGATCTGCGCTTCATTCGTCACGTCGCAAATAGATGAATTTGCGACTCCGTCCGCGGCGCGAATCTCTTCGCAAACTTCGGAAGCGTTCTTGATGTCCAGAATTTCTATCTTCGCGCCTTCGGCGGCCAGCCGAATCGCCGCCGCCCGGCCGATCCCCGCGGCCGCGCCCGAAACGACCGCGATACGATCTTTCAAACGACTCATTTTTTCTCTCCATCCTCTCTGTGGCTCTGTGGCTCTGTGGCGTAATTCTCTCGTTGAAGTTTTCGGAACTCCCCATGAACCGCGTGCAGGGTCATCAGCGCCTGGAGCGGGTGAGCGCCCGCCGCGATCAACACCGCGGCGTTGTCGCTGATCTTCTTCGCCTGTCCAACCGTGGCGATTGCCTGCGTCGCCTCTTTCTCCTGCTCGCTCAGCCCCCACTCCGCCGCAACCTCATCGAGGTTATTCAACAGGCGACGCCGCATATTGGAATCGGTCCGTACCTCGAACAGCATCTTGTTCAGTTTGTAAGCGGAGGCGGGCGGGTGTTTGTAAAACTCGAAGCCCTGATTTTTGAACTGGTACTTCGGCGGCGTTTCGGTCGCGGAGGCTTTCGGCCTCGCGGGCAGAAACCGCATCATCGCGTGGCCGTGATGCCATGTCGGCGTGTATTGTATGAGCTCACCAGGGACATCGCCTATGGCGCCGAACATAACAGCCCAGGGTAACAACTCGGTGTTGCCGACTTCGTCGAGTTGCTCGGTGGTCAGATCGAACAGCGCGCCGGCGTTACCCCGCTCCAATTCGGCGATCATCCATTTGTCGAAATCGAATTCGGGGTGCGGATACTTCCACGTGCCTGGGTAGTGCGACATCCCGCCGCTGGCGATGATCGCCACGCGTTCGGGGCGCGACGCGATCACGTCCGCGATCTTGCGTCCGAGCGCGGCGCAACGTTTTGGACGCGGCAATGGCGGCATATAGACGTTGATGTGGACCGGGACGACCGGGATGTCGCGTCCGGCGATCACGAACTCGAAGGGCACGGCGAATGTGTGGCCGAGCAGGGCGTCTTCGGAATAAGCGATGTCGAATTCCGCCTCGACCAGCTTGCATAGAAAGTCCTCCGCCATCTCGCGGTGAATCGGCAGATCATACCTCCGCCCGGCGAATTCCGCTATCGCCCGGCTGCCGGCGAGAATAGCGAACGTCGGCACACAATCGATGGAGAAAGTCTCCAGATGATCGCTGCCGATAAAGACGATCACGTCAGGCTTCGTCTCGTCGAGAATCTTACCGAGTTCACGCATCCCGGCGATGGAGGCGTCGAGCTGCGCCGGGTCTTCGTCCGGCGGATAAGTGAATAATTGCGGCGCGTGGCAGGTGGCCATCGCGGCTACGATCTCTCCCATAAGCTCCTTACTTCAAAACATACTCTAATTGGCGAAGATTGTTAGCCACGGAGCATACAGAGGGCACAGAGGGAATGGATGATTTCTCTGTGGTCTCTGTGTGCTCTGTGGCTATTCATCCTTATGAAAACAGCTCCAAGATTGCTTAATGCTTGTTCTCGGCCGGCGCCGCTTTTCCAACCAATTCCGGCTCTCTGGCGGGGCCGAACGCCACGTTCGATTCGTTTTTGTAGCGCAACTCGTCTCCGGCGAACTTCAGACTGACCGTGTAAACGAACGGCGTTTCATAAAAGGCGAGCTTCGCCGTGAAAGTGTCGTCCGCGCTCCAGGCCCCGCTGGCCGCCACCGGCTGAAGTCTTTGAGAACCCCAGGCAGCCTGTCCTTTTTTCCAGGCGCTATGGCCGCACTCAATGCGCGTTTCGACTCCGTTGAATCGGGCGATGATCGTCGTCGAGCCGGGCTGCTTGTCCTCTAGCGCGACGCTTTCCAGCCCTCTGTCGTTAGCCGGGAACAGATATCTTTGGCCAGGCGCCTTGCCGAGAGACGCCGGAGTAGACGCTGAGCCTTCCGGGGTCCGGAGCGACAGATTCTTCAGAGCCTGTCCGAGTTTTTCCTGTGCGGGCTTGTCAGGCGGCGCCGCCGTGGCGGCGAGTCCCGGCAGGAGCTTTTCCCATACGAGATTCAAAACCGCCTGCATATCACGCAGACCGCTCGTGATGGCGACGACCGCGTCCTGCTGCGGCAGCACGACGCAATATTGGCCGAACGCGCCGTCGCCGCGATAGGCGCCGTTGCGGCTGCGCCAGAATTGATAACCATAGCCCTGATCCCAGTCGCTCCTGGGGTTACTTCCATTCGAAGTCTGAAATGAAGTCGCCTCTTCGACCCAGGCCGCCGGAATGAGTCTCTTCCCTCGCCAATCGCCTTTCTGCAGGTAAAGCTGTCCGAAACGCGCGATGTCCTCGGTGCGAACGCTCAGACCATAGCCGCCGACTGTGATTCCTTCGGGGCTCTTCTCCCATGTGGGATTTTCGACGCCGAGAGGTTCGAAGAGTCGCGGCCGCAGATAATCCAACAGCGACATGCCTGTCGTCTTTTCGGCGATGGCCGCGAGCATATAAGTCGCCGACGTGTTGTAGAGGAAATGCGTCCCCGGCTTAAAGCGGACCGGGTGGTTCAGGAATGCTTTCTTCCAGGACTGATTAGGCGGACGAGGCGGTTCGGTTTCGTGGCCGGTGTTCATGCGCAGCAGGTCGCGGACGCGCATCGCCTTCAGATTGGCGCCCGGCTCGGCCGGCGCGTCATCGGGAAAAAACTTCAGGACCTCGTCATCAACGCTCAACTTCCCTTCCGAAATAGCCAGCCCGATTGCCGTGGAGGTGAAGCTCTTGCTCAGAGAGAATAAGACGTGAGGCGATTGGGCGTTATAAGGCGACCACCACCCTTCGGCGACCACCTGGCCATGACGCAACAGCATAAAGCTGTGCAACGAGTCGATGCTCTTGTCCGCCGCTTCGATGAACGAAAGGATGGCGGCGGACGAAACGCCCTGCGCTTCCGGGCTGCTTCGAGGGAGTGACGCCCCAGGCGCGGAAGCAAGCGACGCCTCGGGGATAATGATAGGACCGTTGATTCCCAGGTCCGCCCCCCAGCTTGGCGCCAGGCTTAAGCCTGCGCAGGCAAGCAGCGTGATGACTAGACGAAGCTTCATATTTTGTGTTTTCTCCATATACTCAGCGCCTGGCTTTTTCAAAAGACAGATGCTCAGAAAAGAACGGCAGCGTCTTTGTTTGCAGCCGTTCGGCGATTCGGTTCAGATGATCGCCGTCATAACTCTCGTAAAAATGCGCGACGCCGTAATCGGTCAATACTTTATCCAGTTCCTTCGTCGCGGCGGAAATGCCGCCGTCTTTCGTTCCCGCATCCATCCCGATGAATTTCAATCGCTTCAAATTCGAAATGTACTGGTGAATCATGACGAGCGTCGCGTTGGCGCTCTGCCTCGCCTGAACTTCGGGGGCCGGTTCGCCGTCGCGGAAAGGCAGGTCGATGTAGAACGGCGGGTTCTTGGGGTTCGGCGACCACGCGGCCGCCGAAGCCAGCGTCGCAAGGACGAAGAAGGATTGCGATTTTACTTCTTCATCGGTCTTGAGCGCCTCGACTTTTTTCATCGTCTCCATCATCGCCGGATTGGCGCGGCCCGCGTCCATGCAACAGGGGCTGAGCGCATAGATGCTTGAAAAGGCGTCGGGATATTTCATCCCCAGGCGCATCGTCCCGTAACCGCCCATCGAGTGGCCCGCAAGCGCGCGACTCTCCCTCTTCGCCAGCGTGCGGTAATTGGAGTCGATGTGGCCGACCAATTCCTTCGTGATGAAGGTCTCCCAGTCGCCGATCGTGACGGAGCTTGAGTACATACTGCCTTTGAATCGGGTGAAGGCGTTCGGCATGACCACGATCATCTCGCGCGTCTTCCCGTCAGCCAACGCCTTGTTGATTACCTCGGGGAAGTTGATCCAGTGCTTTACCATCCCGAACCACTTGGCGTCATCGTCGGTGAAGCCGTGCAGCATGTAAACTACCGGATAGCGCCTGCCCTTTTCGGTCTTGTAACTCGGCGGCAGATAGACCGAGACGTCGCGATCCGGCGAATCGCCGTCCAGATTGCCTTCGAGCGATTTGCCATGGACCTTGATCCGTTCCACCGTTCCTTGCTTCGTTTGTCCGGTCGCCATAGGGATGAACATGCAAGCGACGACCGCGACTAGTGTGAGACAGAGGGCGAAGCTGAACGCGGTCATCATCGAAGGCTCCGCAATAGATTTCATATTGATTGTGATTCTCTTCAGAAAATCAGTTCGTAGTCCCGCCTTCAGGCGGAAGCCTCAGATGCAACCCCATTCCGCGACGCCAAACGATTCCGCCTGAAGGCGGGACTACGAACTGATTTCCATTCTTTCAGGGGCCGTTAGATTTGAACAGGACCTGCGCGTAGTCGCGCAAGTAGTTGCGCCAGTTGATCCAGGTATGGCCGCCGCCGCTGATGTGCAATTCGTGTTTGATCCTGCGCTTTTCCAAAATCTCCGCCAGGTTTTTCGAGGAGGCGAACAAGAAGTCTTTGTCCCCGACGCTGACCGACAAGAGCTTGATCTGTTTATTGACCTTGTCGGGATTGTCGAGAAACGCGGCCGCCCGCTTTTCGAAATCGGCGGAGGTCTGCGGGTTGACGCCCGCGCTCCAGACGGCGACGTAGGCGAACTGATCCGGGTTGGTAGTGACGACGCGGGTCGTCTGGCCGCCGCCCATCGAAAGCCCAGCGATGGCGCGGTTCGCGGCGCCGGGCAGCGCGCGGTAATTCTTCTCGACGTAGGGCATGACGTCTTTCAGCAATTCGTTGGTGAATCGATCCTGTTGCGCAGCCGCCACCGCCGGGTCTGGCGGCGCTCCCGGTGTTGGCGGGGGCAGGTTCGCCGGACGAGGCAGACTGCCGTTGGGCATCACGACGATCATCGGCCTCGCCTTCTTTTCTGCGATCAGGTTGTCGAGAATGAAGCCCGCGCGGCCGATCGTGCTCCAGCCCGAATCTTCATCGCCGCCGCCGTGCAGCAAATAAAAGACGGGGTAACGTTCCTTCCCGCCGTCGTAGCCAGGCGGGAAGTAGATATGCATGCGGCGCTGCATTCCGAGCGTCGTGGATTGATACCAGACCTTTCGAATCTCTCCGTGCGGGACCGGCTTGTTGTCCTGGAAGTCGGCTTCCGCGCCGGCGAGGAAGACCATGTTGTCAACGCTGTTGACCCCCTGCTTTATCGTGGGGTTCTTCGGGTCCAAGGTGCGGACGCCGTCAACGGTGAAAGAGTAATTGTAGAAATCGGGCGTGAGCGGGCCGACGGTGACCGACCACACGCCTTGATCGTTCTTTTCAAGCTTAACGGGCTCAGTCGTCCCCATCCAGTCTCCGCGCAGCGTCACTTCTGAAGCTTTCGGAGCGTAAATGCGGAAGGTTATCCGGCGGTCGGAAAGAACCTCAGTTGAAACCAGCGTGTCGTTCGGAGTCGGCGTTCGCTGCGGCGTCCCCTGGGCGTTCGATTCAGAGAATGCGGCCAATATCAATAAGAGCGATCCAAACACGAATCTACTGAATCCAGTTGTCATCTCAGTTTCGCTTTCAGTTTTGGCGCCAATAAATATCAGCCATGGCCGGGGCGGAGAGC
>DATCXQ010000493.1:0-9262 GCA_036565725.1 Blastocatellia bacterium | reverse complement strand
TAACGAGTCGTTAAGGATTCGCCCGGAACTTACACTACGTTTTTATGATTTTGTGGAGGACATCCAGGTTTGTATTCCCCTAAATAGCTCTGTGTAGCTGCAAGGCGCTGAGGGGGACAAGTTGATTACACAACTCGCTATAAGTCTCGCTGCTACAGCGTTAGTCCCAGCGATCCGAGGCGTGTCACGATTCTTGAAAAGAAATACTATAGGAATTGCCGCGCCATAGCAACGAAACTTCGCATTTAGTTAAAGAATCGCGTGTGGAATGAGCCGTCAGAGTAACAAATTGTTTGTTTGCACGATGTTGAAGACCGCTTCACTTGATCACTAATTGCTTACAAGCGAGCGCGAGACCTTCAACACGCTCAAGAATCATGGCGATAACTTTGAAGATAACTACGGATGGCTAAAACAAAATCCGGCGAGGATTTTAGACGTATTGATGGTTCTGGCTTTAACCTTAGATCAGTATTGATCTTCCGCTGACGCTTGCGTCTAAACGCGGGACTACGAACCGGGCGTGCGCCGCCGCAAGGCGTAAGCGTAAAGCGCCAACCCGATCAATCCCCACACAATCGCAAGCTCCACGCTCGTCAACTTCTGTCCGACGATTCGATCCCACAAACCCTGCCCCCGAATCGTTGAAATGTCCTGCCAGACCTGCGACGCGATCAACACGCCCATCGAGGCCAATGAAATCCAGGCCGCCGCGCGCTGGAGCGATGGCGACATGTTCACGGCGATCAATCCGGCGAGCGACGGATTGCGGCGGGGGAGCAGCAGGAAGGTCAGGCTGTGCAGGAAATAGAGAATGACCAGCGCAAAGACCGCCACGTTTAGCGCGAGCGGAACCTGGCGCCCAATGAGTAAGGCCGCGGACGCGGCGAGCGTCAACGTCAATCCGAAAACCGGCGTGCCTGTGCGCGGATAAATCGCCCCGACCCAGCCCGGCGCCAGACCGTCGCGCGACAGAATGAACGCCAGGCGCGAAGGCACTAGCATGGTCGAATTCATCGAGGTCGTGATGGCCATGATCGCGCCGAACGTAACGAACCACGCCGCGCCCACGGGCAGATAGACCGCGGCGACTTCGGCCATGGGCGCGGAACTCGCCGCCAGCCTGGCGCCGGGCAATACGCCGAACGCGACGATTGACATCAAGACGAAGATCAGCGCGGCGCCGCTGATGCCTTTGAGAAAGATCACAGGCAATCGTCGCGTGCTGTCCTTCACCTCTCCCGCCGTCTGCGCCAGAGACTCGAAGCCTGCGTAAGAGAAGAAGAGCGGCGCGAGGCTGGCCAGAAAACCTCCGGCGCCATGCGTAATGAACGGTTGGTAGTTCTCCGCGCGGACAGCAAACAACCCCGGCCCGATCAGCGCGAGGAGCGAAACGCCCAGCAGAGCGCACATCGTCACCTGCAACCGCCCGAACCATCGCACGCCGATCAAGTGAACGATGTAGAAGAAAAGCAGGCTCGCGAGCGCGAGCGGCAATCGGTTCGACTCCGGGGCGAGCCGGCCGCCGGAGGCCGCGATCAAATAATCGGCCAGCGAATTCGCCAGAAAAGCCTCGGCGCCGATATAAGAGATGATCTTCAGCCACGCGCCGACGAAGGCCAGACGCCGCCCGCCTAAAGTCTGCGAGATGTGCGTGTATTCGCCTCCCGGCTCTTTCCCGAGCGGCGTCGAGAGAAAAGCCGCATACGGGACCGAGGTCGCCAGGATCACCGGAAATAAGACGACGTAGCCGAGAATCACGCTCGGCCCCGTGAGCGCCCCGGCGTCGCTCGTCACCGTGAAGATTCCCGCGCCTATCAGGATGCCGAGCAGCGCGGCGTAAGATTCGAGCGCGCCCAAATCGCGCCGCAGGCGTCCCGCGATGGAGCCGCTCGCTTCCGCTCGCGGTACTGATTCATCCGGATCGCGTCGCAGCGATCCGTCGCCGTCGTCCCTCGATACCTCTCGCTGTGTTGATTTATCCATCGGCGCGCTCCATCAGGCGATTAGCGGGCAGGCTCGGGTCAATCACTTTCTCAGCGCTCTCGGCCCCGGCCACCGGCAGCCGCGACGCGTCGATCAGGCCGAGTTGCGCGAGCACCGACGCCTGATCCCAGTAGATGTGTTCGTGCGCGAGTTTGTCGCCGCGAAAATTCACGATCACGACGAGCGGGACCCTGACGCGTTTGCCAGTGGGCGCGACGCCCGGCAACATCCAGTCCATCTCGATCGTGTGGGTGAATTCAAAAACCATCTCGTCCACCACGCGATCTGCGCCGACGGTGCGAGAGACGGGCGTCATCGCCGTATCAGGCGGCATCTGCGGGATGAACCGTTTCGAGTAGAACTCGCGCAATTGATCGCGCCCCACTCCACCCGTCAAGACCGGGACGTGGTTGACGTAAGCGTCTTCGACCATTGTCTCCAACGTAGCTTCGGTATCGCGCGTGGCGAATTCATATTTGACGTGATCGTCCCACAACGCCGACAGATTGACCGGGGACGCGCCGTTCAGGTTGCGCGCGAAGAATTCCAGCGTGCGCAGATCGGCCAACTCCGCGCTCGCGGCGTCGTAATGCGCCCCGCCGGCGCGGGCGAAGGCGTGATCCTGGCCGGCGTAATCTTGAAGCGTGACTAAGGGGTTGTTGTCGAGCGCCGCGCGAATTTGGGCCTGCGCTTCGGGCGGGCAAAACTGATCCTTTTGCGCTATGTGCAACATCAGCGGGTTGCGCAGATTGGCCGCCTCGTCGAGCGCCCTCTCGACGCCAACGCCATAATACCCGACACTGCAATCGGGCTGATGGCGGACCGCCAGCAGGTAGGCGAGCTTTCCGCCGAGACAGAAGCCGACCGCGCCGACCTTGCCGTTACAGGCCGTATGCCCGCGCAAGAAGGCCATCGCGCTGGCGGAGTCCTCAACGGCCTTGGCCTCGTCCAGTCCCTGATAAAGTTCAAAGGCGCGTTTCCACTCGGCGTCAGTCTGATCGGTCAGCTGCACTCCGCGCTCCTGCCGCCAGAACAGGTCGGGGCAGATCACGACGAAGCCTCGTCGCGCATACCAATCGGCGATCGAACGCATGACCCGATTGACCCCGAAGATTTCCTGCAAGAGCACGACGCCCGGCCCGGAACCGCTCGCCGGCAGCGCAAGGTAGGCGTCGAATTCGCCGCCGTCAAAAGATGTGATGGTTGTCATTGCAAAATCCTTCGTTAGCTTTTGTCCTGTGTTAGATGGCTAAATCAGAGTAGCCGAGATTGGCGCATTCCGAAAGAACTGCGGCTTAGGCAGACGGCGTATAGAGTAGGCAGCGACTCGTTTACAAGTGGGTTGTGCGGCTAAAGCCGCCGCTGCCGCCTAAAGGCGGTACTCTATACGCCGTCTGAGCAATTCTGTAGATTCAATCGGCGCCCCAATGTTTCCTGTTTCGATTTAGCCTTTTTATGAAGTGTTGAGTTAAATCATCCTCCACAGTTACCTGCTCTCCATATTTGATAGGGCTATTTCTCCAAAACAATCCTTTCCCATCAGGGGCATACCCGCGCAACACATATAAACGCTGCGCCGCTCCGTAATCAGCAGTCATACCAACGCCGATGCCCGCTAACGACGTGCGGGAAGCGATGATCAGACTCGCAGGAAAATTTTTCTGCGATACATCCAGAACAATGCGGCCCAGTAAACGATCAGCGCGCACCCGCCAACGAGCAACGGCTCGTAAGCTTCACCGAAAACTTTGAAGCTGTTCTGACCCAAGTGAGTCTTCAGCGTAGCCGTGATGAATCCGGGAAGCAGTTCGGCGATGCAATAAGCGGCGATGGAATTCATACCGATGACCACGAGCGGGAACGCCCATCGCTTCCATCCCTTCACATCAACCAGCGCGTAGAACGCCGCCATCAACAGAAAACACCAGCCGCCGCTGAACAACACCCAACTCGGCGTCCAGATGCGCTTCACGACTGGGCAAATGCCCAAGCGCCCGATCAACCAACCGCTGATCAGACCCATCAGGCCCGCGATCACGAACCATTTCACTTTGCTCACAGGCTCGCGCTTACTGCGGAACACGTTGCCCGCGATCAATCCAAGGATCATCGTGCCGAGCGTCGGGATGAAGCTGAGCGTCGCGTAACCGCCGCCGTTGAACGCGAACGGCTTTTCGCGCGGGAAAAGATTCAGAAACCACACGTCGAAGGCCCAGGCCAGATTGGCGTTCTTGTTCCAATGCGCGGCGAAACCGCTCATCCAGTGGGGCCAGTCCTGCGGGACGCCAACCGCCGTCGCGTCGAATCCTGCCGCGGGCGGCGGGTGGAGCGCGAACGCCAGCCAGTAGCCCACTAAAATCACGCCGAACGCGATACACTGAATCCGCATTGACCTCATTCCCAGCAGAAACAGAAACCCGTAGCCGAGGCCGATTTGCGTCAGCGTGTCTTCAAAAGTGAAGTAGGTCTGGGGCCGATTGACCGAGCGCAGGAAGACGCCGAGGCAGATTAGGATAAACGCCCGCGTGAACGCGTGAATGATCATCTGCTTCTGCGACTGGCCTCTGGACATACGAGCCGTGAGCGAAAACGGCAACGCCACTCCGACGACGAACGAAAACGATGGCTGGATCAGGTCGTGCAGCGAGCAGCCGGTCCATTCGACATGTGATTGATGATGTGAGAGAAAGCCCCAGAACCAGCTTTCAGGCAGCGCGCGCGACACGCGGCTCAAGCGCAACACCTCTGCCATCATCAAAAGCATCACGAAGCCGCGATAGGCGTCGAGCGAGACTAAACGCTCGCTCATCGTCGTTGGACCGAAGCGCGACGACGGACTCTTCATCCCATCAATTTTTGTTTGAATTTCACTTGCGCCTGCCGTTTCGGCGAGGTCGGTCGCTCGAAGCATGGATCATGCCCCTTTCAGTTTACTCGTTTGAGCGCCCCGATCCTACGACGGGCGCGCGTATTAGCCAAGACCGAGGCGCAATTCTTTTGAACTTATTCCGGCGAACGAAAACAGCTACTACTTTTGTGGGACTGGCGCAAACCTCAGCGAGCGTCTTTCCGTTTCTCTTTTGTCCCCTGCTTCAGTAGAATTCAGGTTTACTCCGCTCGACAGCTATCTTCACAATGCACGAAGGAGGAACATCTTGGCCACCATTAAGCCATTTCGCGCGATCCGCCCGGGGCCTAAACGGGCGGCGGAGGTCGCTGCAGTCCCTTATGACGTAGTCAACACCGAAGAAGCCCGCGCGCTCGCCGCCGGCAATCCGTTGAGCTTCCTGCGCGTCTCGCGGCCCGAGATCGAGATGCCGGAAGGCGTGAACGTCTACGCCGACGAGGTCTACGCCAAAGCCGCGGCCAATTTCGACCGGCTGATCGAGCAGGCGCCGCTTATCGTCGAGAACGAACTGCGGTTTTATCTCTATCGCCTGGTGATGGCGGGGCGCGCGCAGACCGGCCTGGTCGCGCTCTGCTCCGTTGACGAGTACGACAACGACACGATCCGCAAACATGAACGCACCCGCAAAGACAAAGAGGACGACCGCACGCGCCACATGATTGCGATCGGCGCGCAAACCGGCCCCGTCTTTCTGACCCACCGCCCGAACGCGACGGTCAAGGAATTGGCGCGGCGGATTATCTCCACCGAGACGCTCTTCGATTTCATCGCGCCTGACGATGTCGTACATACCGTCTGGCGCGCGCCCGTGGAGATGAATCAAGAGTTGATCGAGGCCTTCGGCCAGATTCCGCTGTTCTACATCGCCGACGGCCACCACCGCGCCAAGAGCGCGAGCCGCGCCCGCGAGACGCTGCGCTCTCAAAATATCGCTCATACGGGCGGCGAGGAATATAACTTTTTCCAGTGCGTGCTCTTCCCTTCTGACGAACTGCGAATTCTGCCTTACAACCGCGTGGTCAAAGACCTCAACCACTACTCGCCGGAAGATTTTCTAAAAGAGATCGAATCGGAATTCGAGATTACCCCGGACGCCGACCCGCGCCCCACCAGGCGTGGCCATTTTTCGATGTACATGCCGGGCCGCTGGTACAGTCTGAAACTCAAAGGAGAGGTCACGAAACGCATCAAGATGGCCGACCGGCTGGATGTGAGCGTCCTGCAGAGTGAATTGTTGGCGCCGATCCTGGGCATTCAGGACGTGCGCACTGACAAGCGAATCGATTTCATCGGCGGCGTCCGCGGCACGCAGGAGCTTGAACGCCTGGTCGATTCGGGCCTGTTCGCCGTGGCCTTTTCGCTCTACCCGACGACTCTCGACGAGTTGATGGAAATTTCGGACGCGGGCGAGATCATGCCCCCTAAATCAACCTGGTTCGAGCCGAAGCTGAGGGACGGATTACTAAGCCATATGATTTGAAAAATCGGCGGCGCACAAAAAGTAATGCTGCGGGTTGCGGGAGTTTCCTGCGCCGCGACGCCGCAGAGAACGCCGCAGGGAACGCGGAGAGATTGTCAGAAGGCGCTTTTCTCTCTCTTCTTCTCTGCGGCGCCTCCGCGGCGCCCTCAGCGTTACTTTTGCGCAGCGCCGAAAAACACCAAAGACCATGTCTCCTTACCACCTGGCCCAAGTCAACATCGCGCGGATGCTCGCGCCGCTTGAAAACCCGCTGATGGAGGGGTTCGTCGCGCGGTTGGATGAAATCAACGCGCTTGCGGATCGCAGCCCGGGCTTTGTCTGGCGGTTGCAAACCGAAGCCGGTAACGCGGCATACATCAGGCCTTATGAAGACGACCGCATTATCTTCAACCTCTCGGTCTGGGAATCGGTCGAGCGCATTAAAGAGTACGTCTACCGCAGCGCCCACTCCGAGTTGATTCGCGGTCGGAGTCAGTGGTTCGAGAAATTCGACGGCCCGTATATGGCGCTCTGGTGGGTCGAGGCCGGGCATATTCCGACCGTCGAAGAGGCCAAGGAGCGGCTCGATCATTTGCGCAAACATGGCGAGAGTGAATTCGCATTCTCATTCAAGCGCGTCTACGCGCCACAAGCTTATGAAGGTACTCATAGCCGATAAATTCGAAGAGAGCGGAATTAACGGGCTGAAAGAGATCGGCTGCGAAGTCGTCTACAGCCCAGATCTGAAAGACGATTCTTTGGTCGAGGCCGTTCGCGACTCGCAGGCCGACATCCTGGTCGTACGCTCGACCCGGGTCACTGAAGCGGCGCTAGCGGCCGGGCGTTTGAGTCTGGTCGTGCGCGCGGGCGCGGGCTACAACACGATTGACGTGAAGGCGGCCTCCTCGCGCGGCATCTACGTTTCAAACTGCCCGGGCAAAAACTCGATCGCCGTGGCCGAACTGGCCTTCGCGCTGATTCTCGCGCTCGACCGCCGCCTGCCCGACAACGTGGCCGATCTGCGCGCCGGCAAATGGAACAAGAAAGAATACGGCAAGGCGCGCGGGCTGTACGGGCGCACGCTCGGTTTGATCGGTCTCGGGCAAATTGGCCGCGAGATGATCACCCGCGCGAAAGCCTTCGGGATGGACGTCACCGGATGGAGCCGCAGCCTAACGCCCGAATCTGCGGCGGAACTCGGCATCGCGTATCGCCAGACGATCATCGAGGTGGCATACGATTGCGACATCCTGAGCGTTCACATAGCGCTCGCGCCCGACACTCGCGGCGTCATCAACGACGGCGTCTTCGACGCTATGAAGCCGGGTTCGTACCTGATCAATACTTCGCGCGCCGAGGTCATCGATCAGGCGGCGCTGAAACGGGCCGTCAATACCAAAGGCATCCGCGCCGGATTGGACGTCTTCGCCAATGAGCCGGAAGGGGCGACCGGCGATTTTAAGGACGAGATCGTGACGTTGCCGAACATTTACGGCACGCATCACATCGGCGCTTCGACCGAGCAGGCGCAGGAGGCCATCGCCGCCGAGACCCTACGCATCATCAGCGCCTTCAAAGAAACCGGCAAAGTCCCGAACGTAGTCAATCTGGCCGATCATACTCCCGCGACCCATTTGCTGGTCGTCCGTCACCAGGACCGCCCCGGCGTGTTAGCCTATGTGTTGAACGAGATCAAAGCCGCGAACATCAACGTGCAGCGGATGGAGAACATAGTCTTCGCCGGCGCAGAGGCGGCGGTCGCGCGCATTGAACTGGACGGCGCGCTCGGGACAGAAACGATGAATCGCATTCGCGACGGCAACAATAACATCGTGGAGGCGACGCTGATTGCGCTGACCTAATTAAAGTGAAGGCAGTGCAAAAAAAGTCCATTGCAATCAACATTGTGTGGCGCAGACCCAGGGCGATTTCCCGATTTCTTCACAGGCCTCATTTCAAGTGGTTGATTGTGTTCAGCTTTAAAGCCCTGGTCTACCGCAACGCAATCTCAATCCGTCCCGACCCGGATTATCATCATGACGTTGATCGGCTGATCAAAGGCATCGAACTACATTTCAAAAATAATTTATAAGAAGGAGTTTTCATAAATGACCGATCGTATTTTCAACTTCAGCGCAGGCCCGGCGACGCTGCCCGTCAGCGTTCTAGAACAGGCCCAAAGCGAAATGCTCAACTATCGCGGCGCGGGGATGTCCGTGATGGAGATGAGCCACCGCTCCAAGGCTTTCGAATCAATCATCCAACATGCCGAGGCCGATCTGCGCGCGTTGCTCAACATTCCTGAGAATTACAAAGTCCTCTTCCTGCAGGGCGGCGCGAGCCTGCAATTCACGATGGTTCCGATGAACCTGCAGCCTAAGGGCAAGAGCGCCGATTACATCCTCACCGGCAGTTGGGGGCAGGGCGCCTTCAAAGAGGCGAAGAAATTAGGCCCCGTTCGCGAAGCCGCGACGACCGCCGGCTCCAACTTCAATCGCCTGCCCGGGCCCGAAGAGATCAAACTGGACCCGGGCGCCGCTTACGTCCATTTCACATCGAACGAGACGATCTTCGGCGTCGAGTTTGATGAAGAGCCGGCCACGGGCGACGTCCCGCTCGTCTGCGACATGTCGTCCGATTTCATCAGCCGCCCGATTGACGTTTCGAAATACGGTTTGATCTACGCCGGCGCGCAGAAGAACGCCGGCCCGGCCGGCGCGACCATGGTCATCGTCCGCGATGACTTGCTGGAAAGCGTTCCCGACAACCTGCCAGCCATGCTCGATTATCGCAACCTGGCCAAGAACGGCTCGATGTACAACACGCCGCCCTGCTACGCGATCTACATCTGCGGCCTCGTCTTCAAATGGCTGATCGACGACGTCGGCGGACTTGAGAAGATGCATGCG
>DATCXQ010000486.1:0-3460 GCA_036565725.1 Blastocatellia bacterium | reverse complement strand
CAACCCATGCGCCGCTAGCGCGGCGGGAGCCGAATAAATAAAACGATGGGTAGATTTCGAGATATATCAGTTTCAAGGCTCGTCCGCGTCGGAAAGAATCTGGCGCGCGTCGGCCTTCGGAAGACCAATCCCTGGTTCGCGCATATTGCGCTTCAGGACTGCCTCGGCAAGCTGGCCGACGTCAAATCGTCGCGCGACCATCTGAAGGCGACTATCAAATGGCTCTGTCGCGCGCAGGACGTCCGGGGCGGGCGCGGGGTCTCGGCCGGTTACTCATTTCTCGACGGCTGGTATGCGCCCTATCCCGAAACGACCGGCTACATCATCCCGACCTTTTTCGATTACGCCCATATGACGCAGAAAGAAGAGGTATTCGAGCGCGCGCGACTGATGGCCGATTGGGAGATCGAAGTCCAACTGCCTTGCGGCGGCGTACAGAGCGGCCATTACGTGGGCCCGACCGCAGACCGGTGTCCGGTGGCCTTCAACACCGGCCAGGTGATTCTCGGATGGGTCCGCGCATACACCGAAACGGCGGACGAAAAATATCTCGACGCGGCCGGCCGCGCCGGCGACTGGCTGCTCTCGGCGCAATCCACGGACGGCGCCTGGCGGCTCGACGCCCCATCCGTTCATACGAATGTTCACGCTTACGACGCTCGAACCGCCTGGAGCCTGTTCGAACTCGACGCGCTATTGAACGGAGGGCTATACGCCGAAGCCGCTCATCGCAACCTCGAATGGACGCTGGCCCAACAACAGGAGAACGGCTGGTTCAGGAACAATAACTTTAATCGAGATTGCCAGGCCCCGACCCATTCAATCTCTTACGTGATGGAGGGGCTGATCGAATCTGAACGATTGACCGGCGAAGCCCGCTACCTGAACGCGGCGCTCAAAACCGCAAGGGAGCTTATGCGCATCTTCGAAACGCGGGGCTTCATGCCCGGAGAATTCGGCGCCGATTGGAATCCCATCGGCAAATACAGTTGCCTGACGGGCAGCGCGCAGATCGCGGGCGTGTGGCTTCAATTGTCGCAAAAGACCGGCGATATGGACTTCTTGTATAACGGCGTAAAGCTCAATAACCACGTGAAGGCTACACAGAGACTGCGGTCGCTGCATCCGGGAGTGCGTGGCGGAGTCAAAGGGTCATTCCCGTTCTACGCAAGATACCAGCCGCACTGCTATCCGAACTGGGCGGCGAAATTCCTGGCCGATTCGCTAATCCTCGAGGAATGTATCCTCAAGTCGGGGCAAAGTTATGACGAACACGATTGACACAATGCGGGGACGCGACCTGCTCTGTTTCAGCCACGATTGGGGCGGCGACCCGCTTTCAAAAAATCACCTGATGCGCGTATTGGCCCGCGACAACCGCGTCCTGTGGGTCAATTCGATCGGATACCGAGCCCCGACCGCCTCCAAGGCCGATCTGTCGCGCGCGTTCAGGAAGCTGGCGGCGGCCTTCGAGTCGATCAAAGAGGTCGAAAGAAATATCTTCGCGTTCAACCCTCTGGCTATCCCAGCCTACGGATGGGGAGGCGCGCGCGAATTCAACCGGCGTTTCCTTCGCTGGCAGGTCAAACGCGCGATGCGGCGATTGGGATTCGCGCGGCCCATCAACTTCATTTTCAATCCGCCGGCGGCGCTGATCGCCGGCTCGTTGGGCGAAGACAAGTTGATCTATTACTGCGTCGACGAACATCTTGCCTTCACCGGGGTCGCCTCCGACTCGCTCGCGCGGATGGAAGAGGATTTGTGCCGCAAGGCCGACCTGGTCATCGTCACGGCCGAGAGGCTCTACCAATCGAAGGCCCGATTCAACCCGCGTACGCGCCTGATACGTCACGGCGTGGATTTCGAGCGCTTCCGCCGCGCGCTAGAACCCGCGACCGTGATCCCTGAAGAGATCGCACGCCTGCCGCGCCCTGTGATCGGCTTTCATGGGCTGATCGCCGATTGGATCGACGTCGAATTGCTCGCGCACGTCGCCATGAGCTTCCCCGGAGGCTCGCTCGCGCTGGTGGGCAAAACGGCGACCGACGTTTCCCGGCTCCAGCGGCTGCCGAACGTTCATCTGCTGGGCCGCAAGCCCTACGCCGAACTGCCCGCCTATTGCAAAGGCTTCGACGTGGCGCTCAATCCGTTTCGCATAAACGAGCTTACGCTCAATTCCAATCCGCTGAAGGTGCGCGAATACCTGGCCGCAGGCCTGCCGGTCGTCTCGACGCCGGCGCCCGAAGTCGTCCGCTTGAAACACTGCCGCATCGCCAGTGGACCCTATGAATTCACCAGGGAGGTCGAACGCGCGCTGGAGGATCCGGGACCCAGCCCGGCGCGCAGCGAATTAATGCGCAATGAAAGCTGGGAGTCGAAGGTCGATGAGTTGCGCCGCCACTTCGCGGAATCGCTCAAAGGTTAATGGAGTAGCTTTATGAACCTGAAGAAAAAATATGCCACGGAGACACAGAGACACAGAGAAAGAAAGACAAGGGGACAAGGAGACAAGGAGAGGGGGAGACAAGGAGAAAAGAAGACGAAGAGAAAATTCTCCTTGTCCCCTTGTCTTTCTTTCTCTGTGTCTCCGTGGCTCTGTGGCAAATTCATCGGGCTGGCCGCGACTGTGGCAATGGCCTTGAGCTTCGCCAACGCCTGCGCCGAAGCGCCGGGCAAAGCATCTGTCGACATGGCCTCGCGCCCGGCGACTCTCGCCGCAGATGAGCCGGAGCCGCCCCGCGTCTATTTAGACACGACCTACGCGCCTCCTAAGGGGCGCCCGATTGAAGTCACGGCGGGAGGTGATCTGCAAGCCGCGCTCGACAGGGCGAAACCTGGCGATGTAATCACGCTGGAGGCGGGCGCGACCTTCACCGGCAATTTCACTCTGCCGAATAAATCCGGAGGCGCATGGATCGTCATCCGCTCTTCGACCCCGGATTCCAACCTTCCTCCGCCGGGAACGCGCATCACTCCCTCTTACTCAAAGATCTTGCCAAAGATCGTCAGTCCCAATTCCGAGCCCGCCATCAAGGCTTCCTCCGGCGCTCATCACTACCGCTTCGTCGGACTCGAAATCGGCCACAAAGTGGGCTCCAGGATCTACGCCATCGTCGACTTCGACGGGGGCCAGACCTCGCTCTCCCAGATCCCTCACGATTTGATCGTCGACCGCTGTTACATTCACGGCAACCCTTCGGACACCTCCCGCCGAGGCGTCGCGCTCAACAGCGCCTCGACCGCCGTCATCGACTCCTACATCTCAGAGTGTCATGAAGTCGGCGCAGACTCACAGGCCATAGCCGGTTGGAACGGCCCGGGCCCCTTCAAGATCGTCAACAACTACCTAGAGGGCGCCGGGGAGAACTTCATCCTCGGCGGCGCCGACCCACGCATCCAGAACCTGATACCGTCCGACGTCGAGTTCCGTCGCAACCACGTCGCGAAGCCTTTGAAATGG
>DATCXQ010000482.1:0-11290 GCA_036565725.1 Blastocatellia bacterium | reverse complement strand
CAGCGGCTCGGGCGGCTGAATCACGTAGCCGAATTTTGCCGAAAGCTGTTTGTAATGGTTTTCGACCACAGGCGCGCCGCCCGCGACGACATCAGCGGCGATCTGCCACCCGTCGAAAACCTTGCGGAGGCCATGATAGTGGCTGCGCATCACCACCGAGCCGTGATCCTCGTCCTCCATCAACATCGAGTCCCATTCGAATCCCTTCGGCTTGCTCTTGCCGAGAATGCCTTTGAACCGGTCGAAGCCCTCGCGCGCGGCCCCGCCCTCGTTGGCCAGAGTTAAAAAGAGCGTCCGGTTCAGTTCCTTTCGATCCTTGAAGAACTCCTCTGCCTTGCGCGAGAGCAGGTGGTTGTCCCACTGCATCGACGGGCTGACCGCGATGTAGGCGTTGAAGATTTCAGGGCGGGTCAGGAAAGAGTGAATCGCGAACAACCCGCCGAACGAATGGCCGGCGAAGACGCGGTAAGGTTGCGTGCGGTAATCTTTCTCGATCTTAGGAATCAATTCGGTCTCGATGAATTTGAGGAACTTGTCGGCGCCTCCGCTGGTCGGGAACTTCATTTCGGTCCCGTCGGGACGCGGCATCGAGGCGTTGGTCGGAGTCAGGTCGCGGGTGCGATCGGTGTTGGTGATCGCAACAACTATCATTTCCGGCATCCGGCCGTTGCGCGAGAGGAATTCGATCGTGGCGGAGGTATGGCCTAGATGCGCGTCGCCGTCGGTCAAATAGAGCACGGGGTAACGTTGCCCGTTGCGTTCGTATCCTGGCGGCGTGCGGATCAGAATGACCCGCTCTTCGCCGAGGACCTCGGATTTGATCGCGACGCGGGCGCCGTCCGCGTAACTCTGCCCGAACGCGGCGACGGCCAGCGAGAACAGAAACGCGACAACTGCGAACGGAGAAGTCTTTTTCATAACAGCCTCCTTACTTGCTGAAACTGTATGCCGGGCGCGCCAAGAACTGGATAGCGTAGGGGCAGACCTGTGTGTCTGCCCCGAAGCGGCGCAATCGCCAGTCCAGGGCAGACACACAGGTCTGCCCCTACGCTGTCGTGCCGCCGATCCAGATCTTGGTGTGCCGCTCATATGGTTGATCGGAAGTCTCGTTGCGAGAGTTTGTCGAAGAAGTCCGAAGTATAGATCGAGTTGACAAGAATAACGGCATACGAGCCGCATGGCTTTGCGGTTCAGAAAAGAGTTTTACGAGATTTTACAATATTGTAAACGTTGTATACGCGATCCGCCCCGTGCTATGTTGCGACTACAACGGGGTGAGTAATGAGCGCCCGGACAACATTCTTGCCGAACATATCCGGCGCGCGCTCAAGTTAGGTTCTACCCTCAAAATGGCGGAGAATGATAGAAATCAAGGCCGCAAGAATTACACGAAGCCCCTCACAGAAAGGATACAGCGACACTGGCGCTCACTAAAACAGGATCGCTCCGATAAGCTCCCATAGCTCATTACGACTCGACAAGCATCGCTCCCTTAGAAGTATAACAGCAGGAGGATTTTGTTATGCGAAACCCAGGCGCCCGATTGACATTTTTCCCACTCATCGGCCTGTTAGTTGTCGCGCCTTTGCAAGAGGCTTTCGGGTACGCAATCGATCTGTTCCAGCAATCAACTCAAGAGCGACTTGGCGCAGTAAGCGGAACCGGCGGCGAGAATGATGTCCGGAAGCTTGAGCCGGGCAAGCCTCAAAGACGCGAACTGGCGGGCGGGCAGCGACATACTTATCGAATCAAGCTGGCCGCCGATCAGTTCCTGAAGGCCGTAATTGAGCAGGATGGCATTGACGTGGTAGCGCGCCTACTGCGACCAGACGGCAAGCAAATCATGGAGTTCGACTCCGAAAGCCGGCCGCGCGGGCTGGAAACGGTCGAGCAAGTGGCTGAAGCGGACGGCGACTACCAGATGGTTGTGCAACCCAAGCAGAAGGCGGCGCCGACAGGCGCGTATGAGATTCGGATCGAGGAGGCGCGCGCCGCGACGGATAATGACCGCGCTCTGCATGAAGCGCGCAAGTTGTATAAGAAAGCCAGCGACCTGTGCATCGCAGGCAAATATGATGAAGCGCTGCCGACTTTTGAATGGGCGTTGAAGATTCGGGAAAGGATGCTAGGGCCGGATCACCCCGATGTCAGTCAGGTTATTGGTGGTCTGGCGTTACTTCAGCATTATAAAGGCGAGTATTTGAAAGCGGAGCCGTTCTACCAGCGCGCCCTGGCCATCCAGGAGAAATCGCTCGGACCGGAACACCCCGAGGTCGCGAATTCTCTCAACAATCTCGCCGACCTCTACAGGAGCCTGCGCGATTATGCGAAGTCAGAGCCTCTCCATCGGCGCGCGCTGGACATAAGAGAGAAATCGCTAGGGCCGGAACACCCCGACGTCGCAGCCTCCCTCCAAAATCTCGGGATCCTTTACAGGAGCCTGGGCGACTATGCGAAGGCGGAGCCTCTCCTGCGACGCGCCCTGGCCATAAGAGAGAAATCTCTCGGGCCGGAGCACCCCGACGTCGCGGCATCTCTCCACAATCTCGCCAACCTTTACGGCAACCTGGGCGACTATGCGAAGGCAGAGCCGCTCTATCAACGCGGTGTGGCTATCCTGCAGAAATCGTTCGGGCCGGAACATCCTGACGTCGCTCGTTCTCTCAACAATCTCGCCAACATCCACATGAGCCTGGGCGACTACGCGAAGGCGGAACCGCTACAGCAAAGCGCTCTGGCCATCCTGGAGAAATCGCTCGGGCAGGAACACCTCGACGTCACTCGTTCTCTCAACAGCCTCGCGATCCTTTACAGGAGCTTGGGCGACTATGCGAAGGCAGAGCCGCTCTACCTTCGCGCCCTGGCCATAAGGGAGAAATCGCTCGGGCCGGAGCACCCCGACGTCGCAGCCTCTCTCCACAATCTCGCTAACCTCTACATGAACCTGGGCGACTATGAGAAGGCGGAGCCTCTCCATCAGCGCGCCCTGGCCATCCTGGAGAAATCGCTCGGGCCGAAACACCCCGACGTCGCGGCTTCTCTCAACAACCTCGCCAACCTCTACCTCGACCTGCGTGACTACGCGAAGGCGGAACTGCTCCAGCAACGCGCTCTGGCCATCTGGGAGAAATCGCTCGGGCCGGAACACCCCAATGTCGCCGGCTCTTTCCACAATCTCGCCAACCTCTACATGATCCTGGGCGACTATGCGAAGGCGGAACTGTTCTATCAGCGCGCTCTGGCTATCCTGGAGAAATCGCTCGGGCCGGAACACCCCGACGTCGCTCGTACTCTCAATAGTCTCGCGACCATTTATACCAGCATGGGCGACTATGAGAAGGCGGAGCCTCTCCACCAGCGCGCTTTGGCCATAAGGGAGAAATCGCTCGGGCCGGAACACCCCGACGTCGCCATCCCTCTCGATGGTCTCGCCAGACTTCATATGGCGAAAAACGAGATTGCTCAAGCCGTCGACTTCCAGTCTCGCGCTATCGCCGTCATCGAACGCAACCTCAAGCTCAATCTGGCCATCGGCTCAGAACGCCAGAAACTGGCCCATCTGGCCACTCTCTCGGGGCAAACTGATCGGACCCTCTCACTACATCTACTTTATGCCCCAAGCGATCCGGCGGCGTACGCCCTCGCCGCCACACTGATCCTCCAACGCAAGGGGCGCGCGCTTGACGCCTCTTCTGAAAGCCTCAACGCGCTCCGCAGCCGCTTCAACCAGGAAGATCGGGCCGCGCTCGACAAGTTGACCGACGCGCGCTCACAGATCGCCAGGCTGATCCTCGACGGGCCGCGGAGAATGAACGCCGAGCGATATCGCGACCGGGTCAAGACGCTCGAAGAACAGGCCGAGAAGTTCGAGGCCGCGATCAGTCACAGAAGCGATGAGTTCCGCGCCCAATCCCTACCCGTCACGCTCGAAGCCGTACGGGCGTCCATTCCTGACGACGCGGCGCTGATCGAGTTCGCCTCTTACCGCCCGTTTAATCCCAAGGCGGCAAAGGAAGACGATGCCTTTGGCCAACCTCATTATGTGGCCTACATCCTGCGCCGGCGGGGAGAGATTCAGTGGAAGGAGTTGGGCGCCGCGAAGGCAGTTGATGAAACCGTCGCCACACTACGCAGGGCGCTGCGCGACCCGCAGCGAAAGGACGTGAAGAATCTGGCCCGCGCCGTGGACCGGAAAGTATTTCAGCCCCTCCGACCTCTGCTCGGAGGACTGACCCAATTGCTCATCTCGCCCGAAGGGGCGCTCAACCTCATTCCTTTTGCGGCGCTCGTCGATGAGCGAGGGCGGTATGTGGTCGAGCGTTACTCGATCAGCTATCTATCGAGCGGACGTGACCTGCTGCGACTGCAAGTGGCAAGAAAGAGTCAGAGTGGGCCGCTGGTGATCGCCGATCCGGACTTCGGAGGCCGGCGTCAGGTAGAAGCGACGCGTAAGTTGAAACAGACGAAAGGGCCGCCTGAGAAACAAGTCAGGGAAGAGTCGCTCGCGACCGCCTTCAGCCAATTCTACTTCCCGGCCCTGCCTTACACGGCGGGAGAAGGAGAAACCATTGGCGCGCTGCTGCCCGGAGCGACCTTGCTGACCAAACGCCGGGCGAGCAAAGAGGCGCTACAGCAATCCCAAAGTCCCGCGATATTGCACATCGCCACGCACGGTTTCTTCCTGGAAGACCTGAAATCGAGTCCGACCGGAGAACGAAGCCTTCAGAAATCGTCCCTCGACGCAAGCCGTCGGCTTAAACAGGTCAAGAAGGACGGATCGCGCATGGAGAATCCTCTGCTGCGGGCAGGGCTGGCGCTGGCCGGCGCCAACGAACAGAAAAAGGGCGGCGACGGGATCCTGACGGCGCTCGAAATGACGGGGCTTAATTTGTGGGGGACGAAACTGGTGACGCTCTCGGCCTGCGACACCGGAGTGGGTGAAGTGAGGAACGGTGATGGCGTTCACGGCCTGCGGCGGGCGCTGGCTCTGGCCGGGGCGGAGACACAGGTGATGAGTCTGTGGGCGGTGTCGGACCGATGGACGAGAGAACTGATGGTGGCCTACTACCGAAGGTTGCGGCAGGGGCAGGGACGCGGCGGCGCGCTGCGACACGCGCAGTTGGAGATGTTCAAGGATGTGAGGCGGCGACATCCTTACTATTGGGCCAGCTTCATCCTATCTGGGGAGTGGTCGAACCTACAGAATGAACGAGAAAAATAAAAATTTTCGCTCAGGATTAGCCATTGGGGCCGCAATTTCCGCATTAAATTAAATGAGGGCCGGAATTCTGGCGCCGTGGGCGATATGGCTTCATCGCCAAAAAATGAGGAGGGGAGACTCAGGTCATGACTTGTGGAATAAATGTATCGAATCGCTGGCGGAGAATGACAATCGCCGCAATGCTTGGTCTTTGTAGTCTTTGCGCCGCCGCCGGCCCTTCGCCTCAAAGTAAGCCGGAAGACAACACGCGACGGGTTTGGAACAAAATGTTTCGTGAGGCGCGCGACAGCGCCGGCGCCAGGCGGCCGAGAGGAACCGCAGTGAAGAAGGGACTTATCGGAGTCACGATCTGGCGCTTACGCGATGATCAAGACAGACCGACGGCCGAACGCGCGACGGCGGACACGCTCTTTACCGAAGGAGAACGCCTGCGCCTCAGCATCGAGGTTCCTCGAAGTGGCGACAGTCATCTTTATGTGATTGACCGCGAGGTCTACGCCGACGGTTCGATCAGCGATCCTTACCTGATCTTTCCCTCTCAGACCACGCCTGAAGGGGGGAATGTGGTGACGGCGGGGAAGCCGGTTTTTGTTCCGGCGCGAGGAGATGAATTTCCATACTTTACCCTGGAGCGCGCCCGGAAAGACCTGTTACGCGAGGAACTCACCATCATCGTCAGCCCGAAACCCCTCAAGCTGCCACTTGGGACCCCGGACCGGCCGGTCAAGCTGGAGAAGGCGCAAATGGCGCAGTGGGAGAGTCAATGGGGCGGTCGCGCGGAAAGGCGGGAAGAACAAGACGGAGCAGGCAAACAGTGGACTGCGGCGGAAAGAGAAGCCGATAAAGGCGAAAGGCGTCTCATCCAGGGCGATCCGCTGCCGCAAACCATTTTCCATATCAAAGCCACACCGGGCGCGCCGGTGATGCTGCGGGTGCCTTTGCGGATCGCGCCGTGATTCGTTGCTCAGGCTCGGGGTCTAGGAATTTATGGGCGCACACTCGAAAAATATTCGGATTGGAATTGGCCATTTGAGCCGTGATTTCCGCATTAACTAAATGAAGCCTGTATATAAAGCGGGAGGAGCGCCCTGGGTACGCATCGCTTCCAGCGTGCGATCACGACAGAAGGCGCATTAGGAAGCAATAGGTCGTCTAACCTAGACTGCACGCTGGAAGCGATGCGTACCCAGGCTATCGTCGATCACAGCGTTTCAGCGAGTTCACGCGATTCCTCTCACCCACCACCGTGCGATCAAAAACCCAATCAGCCGCCGAAGAAGAAACGTCTGCGACATGGGTCGCCTTTCGGCCACACCAAATATTCGCGCCTGATCCTGTAGATCACTGATCGGAGTGATCTACACCCCTGATTAACAATACTGATATTGCCAGGCTGATCCCGAAGAGTGAGACACACTCGAAAAATAATCGGATTGGAATTAGCCATTTGAACCGCGATTTCCGCATTAAGTAAGTAAAGAGGCGAGTACTCCTCAAGTGAAGGGACCCCCAACAGATTAATGACGGCGGCGTAGCTACTACGCTTCTACCCGCCACTTTTCAGTAAGTAACTCCGGCTGGTTCAAGCTTGGCGACGGCCGTGGACTTATATGGCGTCGCCGCTGTGGGCGTCTAGGGGAGCGGACGCCCACAGCAGTTTTCATTGATGTGATCTCTCCCATTGACGACATTTTAACAAACCTCATGAAGTGCCCCTTGACTAATCAAACCTCTAGCTCCCTGAAAGGGCAATAACATATGAGAAGACCAAACACGAAAAAGGCATTTGCCGCTATGACATTTATATTGCTGGCTTTGGGCGTCTCATTGGCCTACGGCCTGATGAGCGGGCATTCGGTCAAAGCCAAAAGCGCGCATAGTCAACTTAATATACCCGCGGTTATACCCGCGGCCGCGAGTTCATCGACGACACTCGCCGCCGCGCAAGGCGGCCTCTTCATTAGGCCGACAACGCCCATTTATGCCCTGAATACCAATAACGTTATTTCTGTCCTCTGGCCCGGCGCGAACAGCTTCACGCGTCTGGTCCGTGTCACGCAAGTCAACGGCAATTTGATCGGGATCGATTTTCGCCCGGCTGACGGGAAAAACACCGCTCTTTACGCCCTGACCGACACCGGGACTATCTACACTATTACCCTGACCCCCAATGGGCTGGGGAACGCCACCAAAGTGAGTGATTTGTCGCCCCGCTTCCCTTCAGGAGTTCAGTCGTTGATGGATTTCAATCCTGTCGTCAACGCGTTGCGCTTGATCGGAAGCGACCGCCTGAATTATGCAGCCGTCAATTCGAACGGAAACCTCAACGTGACGGCGATCCAAACCGCCCTCTCTTACGACCCGAACGACGTCAATAGAGGGGTCGCCCCACATATCTCCGCCGGCGCATACGACAACAACGCCGTCGGATCAACGACCACTCGTTTCTACGCGATGGATTATGACCTGGATACGCTCGTAACGATCCAGCCGGCGACTCCCGGCGGCAGTTCGGCCACGGGCGGAGGCGTGTTGCAAACACTCGGCCCCATCCTCACTCCTACAGGCCAACGGATCAACATCGACCCGACAGCTGACATCGACATCTACAGCATACCCTCTATCCCAACAGTTGGGTTTGCTAATCGGCTCGTCGGCGTAAGTGGCCAGACATTCTTCAAAATTGATCTATTCGATGTCAATCCGGCCGTCCCGGCGGGGAGCGTGACAAACATCGTTACCCAAGGGGTTTTCACGCTGTCTGACGACTCGAATGACATCATCGATATCGCGGCGGCTCCCATCTCCTACGAAGCTGAAAACGCCTCGGTGGGCGGCGGGGCCATGGTTGGCAATAGTTTCCTGGGGTTTAGCGGGACCGGTTATGTGAGTTTGGGAAGCGGCGTCGCCGGCGGCTTTGTCGATTTTCAGGTGAATCAGAACTCGGGCGTGGTGGCATACTTCCTCACTTACGCCAATGGGAGTAATACCAATCGCCCTTGCAACATAACGGTCAATGGAACTGTCGTCGGTTCGTTTAACTTCCCGCCGACCGGA
The DNA here is from genome assembly GCA_036565725.1 of Blastocatellia bacterium. Taxonomy (GTDB): domain Bacteria; phylum Acidobacteriota; class Blastocatellia; order RBC074; family RBC074; genus JAJVID01. The sequence continues at coordinate 3,012 of DATCXQ010000482.1, read as the reverse complement.
TCGTGGTCGAATTACACTACGTACCTGGATATTACAAAGCCTATAGACCTCGGCGCAGCCCCGGGTTTCCGCAACGTGCGGATAACCGCAACCACAGCCGCCGGCGGACCGAGCATCGACAATATAAGGTTTGGCGCTAACTAAGGCTGGCGCAAGCTTGGCGATGGCCATAACAGTAAAAGGCATCGCCGCTGTGGGCGCCTAGGGGAGCGGGCGCCCACAGCAATCTCCATTGAAGCGATCTCTCCCATTGACGACATTGTAATAAATCTCATGAAGTGCCTCTTTACTAATCGATTCTCTCACTCCGAGAAAGGGCAAAACGTATGAAAAAACCGAACATGAGGAAGGCATTTGCCGCTATGATAGTTATCTCGCTGGCTTTGGGGGTCTCATTGGCCTACGGCCTGATGGGCGGGCATTCGGTCAAAGCCAAAAGCGCACACAGTCAACTTAATATGCCAGCGGCCGCAAGTTCATCGATGACGCTCGCCGCCGCGCAAACCACCGGCGTCATTATCCCGCAAACACCCATTTATGCTCTGAATTCCAATAACGTTATTTTTGTCCTCTGGCCCGGCGCGACCAACTTCACGCGGCTGACGCGTGTAACACAGGCCAATGGCAATTTGATCGGGATCGATTTCCGCCCGGCTGACGGGAAAAACACCGCTCTTTACGCCCTGACCGACACCGGGACTATCTACACCGTTAACCTGACCCCCAATGGGCTGGGGAATGTCACCCAAGTGAGTAACTTGTCGCCCCGCTTCCCTTCAGGGATTCAGTCGTTGATGGATTTCAATCCTGTCGTCAACGCGTTGCGCTTGATCGGAAGCGACCGCCTGAATTATGCGGCCGTCAATTCGAACGGAAACCTCAACGTGACGGCGATCCAAACCGCCCTCTCTTACGACCCGAACGACGTCAATAGAGGAGTAGCCCCGCATATCTCAGCCGGCTCCTATGACACCAACTTCGCCGGCGCGGCGGCAACTCGTTTCTACGCGATTGATTATGACCTGGATACGCTCGTAACGATCCAGCCGGCGACTCCCGGCGGCAGTTCGGCCACGGGCGGAGGCGTGTTGCAAACACTCGGCCCCCTCGTCACTCCTACAGGCCAACGGGTCAACATCAGCTCGACCGCTGACTTCGACATCTACACTGTGCCCAATCCTTTCCCTCTGGCGGGGGGTGGGCCTTTAAGTAATCGGGTGGTCGGCGTAAGTGGCCAGACGCTCTTCACCATGGACCTGACCCTGCTCAATGCGGCCGTTCCGGCGGGGACCGTGACAAACATCGTCACCCAGGGTATCACGATGCCTAACGACACGAATAACATCATCGATGTCGCGGTGTCTCCGGACACCTACGAAGCTGAAAACGCCACGGTGGGCGGCGGGGCCATGGTTGGCAATAGTTTCCTGGGATTTAGAGGGACCGGTTATGTGAGTTTAGGAAGCGGCGTCGCCGGCGGCTTTGTCGATTTTCAGGTGAACCAGAGCAATCCGAGCGGGAACGCGCGGGCATACTTCATCACTTACGCCAATGGGAGTGGGGTCAATCGCCCTTGCAACATAACGGTCAATGGAGTCGTCGTCGATTCGTTTAACTTCCCGCCGACCGGATCGTGGTCGAATTACACTACGACCCTGAGGACTATAAACCTCGGCACAGCCCCGGGTTTCCGCAACGTGCGGATAACCTCAACCACAGCCACCGGCGGACCGAGCATCGACAGTATGCGGTTTGGAATTTTATAGGGCTGTAGGCGCCTTTTCAGACGGCGCCTGATTTCCGCCACGCGGGTTACAGCGGTTTTCAGGCGTCTGAAGAGTAGCCATAGAGGTCACAAATCAGTACCGCGGGCGGTACTGATTTGTGACCTCAGTGTATTTAGATGGCTGCGAAGAGAAGTAGAATTGTAGATCACCGGTGCTCCAGCTTCATCGCCCACACCAGCGTCCCTCCCTTAGCCTTAAGTTTCATCTGTTTGCCCTCCTCATCTCTTTCAGCTTCAGGCTTGGTGGCCGAGAACGGGGTTAGGTAGCGAAATACTGAAACTCTCTGCGTTAAATCACTGATGGCGCCCTGGTCCTTAGGGTTCGCCCAGCCTTTGACGGCCTCCAACTCTGGGACGACGCGCTCCGACCAAACCAGCCAGATGTTTTCGACGCCTTCTTCGTTGTCGAAGACGAACCAATTGTCCTGCCGGTTCCGGCCCGGCGGCGGGACTTGGATTATCTGCCCTGCCCGGATTTCCGGCGACGCGCCATTATTCTCCAAGTCGGGGAACAGTATGTTGAAGTTTGGGAATCCGTCATTTTGTGTCGGCCCTTGGTTAATAACATACAGAAAGCCCGACTGTGGACTACTGATGAAGAGGCGCGCCTCGTCCCCCGCGCCGAAGATCACATTCTCGAACGTGGCGAACGGCTTGGCGCGGGCATTACGCCTGGGGTCTCTTCGCGCCTCCAGGGAGTAACTGAGATATCGGTCCGGAGCCGCGGCAGGCGTCGTTTTAGCCTGCTCAAGACTGGCCTTATCCCTGAAGCTGAAACGCGATAAGGCGAGAACCCCGATCCCCGCAACGAGGACCAGGACAAGTATCAACAACCAGCGCCTCGGGCCGACAGATGCGCTCGGCGGCGACAAACGCCCGCCCTCTCCCGTCAATTCGTCTGCGAGCGCGTCAGTGAAATCTTTCGCGTTAGCGAAGCGGTCCTGTGGGGCGAACGAGAGGGCTTTTAAGATTAACGACTGCGCGGCTTCAGGCAAACTGGGGCGAAGATCACGCGGTTTGAGTTTGACGCCGACTCCTTGCAGATCATAGAGCAGCAAAATCGACTCGGCGTTGAATGGTCGCTGTCCGGTCGCCATTTCGTAAAAGATCACCCCCAGGGCGTAGATGTCACTAGCGGCGACCGGTTTGCCGCGTAATTGTTCGGGAGCCATGTAACTGCGCGTCCCAATGACTTCAGTAGTCCGGCTATCGTCGGCGTCCGCCAT
>DATCXQ010000480.1:0-2541 GCA_036565725.1 Blastocatellia bacterium | reverse complement strand
CACCAGATCGCTTTTACCTTGAATTTCGTAGACCTCGCCTTCAGCGCCAGTTCCGATTCGCCGTCCCAATCGAACGATGTCGGACTGGGACTCGTAGAAGATTCTGTGAATCGGGCTAATGGCCTCTGATTGGGAGGCGCCGGAAATTCTCGACATGGCTTTACTCCTAATTAAGCCGGTTGCCGTGTTTCTTTATCAACTTCAACAATTCCTCCGCCAAGACCGGATCGCTATCCTTCAGTATTCTGTATTGCGCTCTTGCGGCTTCTCGCTTCCCAACCCACAAGTACAGGCTCCCGAGTTGCAACCGCTTTAAAGTCCCCTTCGGATTATATTTCAAGGTGTCCTCCACACTCACAATCATTTGACCGGCCTCTCCGAGCCGTGTCGTTGAGCGCCCGAGGTGGTAATAAGCAAGCGTGTACTTCTCCTCCCAGGAATATATATTGATATGCTCGGTGGCGGATTCGAACGCCATCCTCGCCTTGTCCCACTGCTCCAGCTCCATATAGGCAAGCCCCGAGTTGTAATAAGGCTCGAACCCCCTGCGGAGTTTGATCGCAGCTTCTGACGCCTCAACGGACTCATCGTATCTTTTCAGGCGATATAAGGCATAGCTGAGTCTTTCATACGACTCGTAATCATTCGGATCAATTCTGACGGCCTCCCGAAACGCCGTGACAGCCTCCTCAAATTTCCCTTCCTTCGATAGCTCCGCCCCTTCGATGGCAAGACTCAAAGCCTTTTCCATCGGCCTCAAATCGTCTGGCGCCGGCCCCACAAGGCCAGGCCTGGAAACGTGTTCGGGCGGGGGCGCCGTGTCGTTTGACGGCTTAACCGCTAAACCGATAATGAGCGCGAGAATCAGCGCTATCAAGCACAGCGCGAATTGATTGCGTTTGCTCATGACCTCCAGGTCCATCTCGGCCTGGGCAAGCTCAAGCCTGGCTTTCGCCAACGCGGGTTGCAGTTTCCCCTTGTTGGTCTCGATCTTGCGTTTCATTCGGCGGAGATGAAGCGCTCCTTCGCTCAGTTCGTTCTCCAAACGAAATCGCAGCGCATCAACATCTCTTTCGGTCCTGAGGCGAGCTTCGGGAGGAACGCCTTTGGCCGGGTCAATGACGAATTTCTGTTCCAGACCTTTTCGCCATTTGAACAGGCTTTTCGCGCGCCAGTTTCCGATTGACGGAATCTGCGTCAATTCACTGATCTCGCCCACGTCGGCTGCGGTCTCAACGCCGTGCGAGAGCAGGTCCGTTTTCACGGTCTGGCTGATGCCTATGATTTTGGCGCCATTGATCTCGAACTGATCGAGGAATTCCGCGAGCTGATTTTTTCTCGCTTCGGCCTCCAACTGCTGAAGCCTGAGATGTCTGATCTGGGCCAGATTTTCATAGGTCTCTTTCCGATTCTGCAGTTCATCCCTCTTGGCGTCCCACAGTTCATTCCCAGGTACGAGGTCGTACTGCTCTTGAAGGCGTTGCGCTTTCTCTTTCGCACGCCGCTGGCGCGCCTGGACACTCTCAATTAAAGGAGCGCCTGCTTTGGTGAGAGCCCAGATAATCAGTCCTGCCAAAATAAGCGGGATGAAAGCGAGCGGGAAACTTACGAGCAGACCTATCCCCAGCCCGGCGAAAGTCGAAAATATGAGCGCAATGCTGAGGCGGTTATCGCGGGCTTCCGTGAAGGCTGCGACTTCCGCGGACGGCGCCGGTTCCAATCTTTTGTCCCATCGAATCAATGAAGCTCCCGGCGCTTCGATGCTCACGATCTCCTTCCAAATCTCGTCGAGCCGGAAATGCCCGCGCCGCGAATCGTCTCCGGGGAGCAGGAGGTTGAAGAGCCGGACGTGGGCCTGAGATTCGATCCCGCACCACGGGCAATCGCGCAACTCGCGGTAGTAGTAATGGCCGTTGTGCAATTCGCATTTTTTGAGCGCCTTCGCCAGCTCGTCCAGCGGATTGATCCACTCTCGCGGCCCGGGCCGGTCCGTCGACAAAAACGCGCGTCGAAACAGCCTCACGAACTGCGCCGGCATGGATTCAAGCGCGAGCGTGCCCGGAGGCTGTCGCATCTTCCGCGCTTCGGCCTCGACGCCGTAGGCGAAGCGGAACTCCCTGATCGCGCGCTCCAGCGGCATCTCTCCCGCGCCAAAATACCTGCCTGAAAACGGATGCCTGCCCATAAACAGAAGCTGGAAGATCACCACCCCCAGTCCGAAACAATCGTGCTCCTGCGCGCGATCTATGTCGCGGAAGGCGACCCCTTGCAATTCCGGCGGAGTGTACTCCGGAAATCCGCCTTCGCAGCGATAGGTCTTGCCCTCGGCCGAGACCTGGAAGCTGTCGACATCGAGCAGATAGATCGTGGCCTTACGCGTGACCAGGATGTTTTTGGGGTTTACGTCGCCGATGACCAGGCCGTGTTCATGTATGACGGCCACGGCCCGCGCGATGTTGGCCGCGACGTAGATCAGGAACGCCCACGAGGCTTCCGGGAACTTTTGCAACCGGCTCTTGGGACTGTGCAGCGCGTGAACTT
>DATCXQ010000530.1:0-4099 GCA_036565725.1 Blastocatellia bacterium | reverse complement strand
GAATGCGGAAGGCGGAATGCGGAAGGCGGAATGCGGAATGATGAACCTTCAACTCGATTTCGCGTCTGCGGTTGAACAGACTCATCAATCCGCAATCCGCAATCCGCATTCCGCATTCCGCATTCCGCATTCCCTTATGCTCTTCCACAAATTCCAAGCTCTAGGCAACGACTTCCTAATCGTTCGTGAATCGGCATTGCGAGCGGTCGCCGACGACTTCGGAGTCTTCTCAAAACAGATTTGCGACCGGCATTTCGGCGCGGGGGCGGACGGAGTTGAGGTGTTGCTAGACTCGCCGCAGGCAGCCGGCGCCGATTTTGAAGTGAGGCTGTTCAACGCCGACGGCGGCGAGACTCCGATATCCGGCAATGGCACGCGCTGCGTGGCGGCTTATCTCTACCTGGTCGAAAAATGGGAGAGGCCGGAAGTCCGAATCGCGACGGGCGCGGGCGTTAAGGTTCTAAGGCCCGTTAATCGCGGCGGCCTGATCGGCCATAGCATGGTCTTCGAGGCCGAAATGGGCGCGCCGAGGTTTGGGAGTGAAGAAATCCCGGTCGTCACAGCGACACGGCTCGATCGCGTGATCGGGCAGAGGCTGGACGTCAACGGACAGGGCGTCGAGTTCACCGCCACGTCGATGGGCAATCCGCATTGCAGCGTCTTTGTGGACAATTTCGAGAGCCTTGATTGGCGAGCCCTCGGCTCGAAGATAGAAACCCATGCGGCCTTTCCCGAACGAACGAACGTCGAATTCATACGCGTGATCAATCGAGACGAGATCGAGGCCAGATTCTGGGAGCGCGGCGTGGGAGAAACTCTGGCTTCCGGCACGGGCGCGTGCGGCGCGGCGCTGGCGGCGATGATCAACGGATTGGCCGCGGCGAAGGTCAAAGTGATAACAGCGGCCGGCGCATTGATCGTCGAATGGCGTAATGATGGAATGATCGTTCAGACCGGCGAAGCGGGGGCCGTTTATCGCGGCGAGTGGTTGGCCTAAACACCGGAAGATTACCGCGCGCGTAAACAAGCGGATGTCTTATAGTTCAGCCGCTTGTTTAGAGCGGTTGGCAAATCAGTGTAGGGGCAGACCTGAGTGTGGGGCCCCGGTGGTTGCCTGTGCACTCAATCCGGGGCCCCACACTCAGGTCCGCCGTTACAGTACACGCAATTGCAAACCGCTCTAAGCCCGTGGCGCTGTTCCATCGCGCTCGGACGCTTCTGGACAGAGGCCCCGATGGTAAATGAAGATGAGCGAGATCGAAGACCTTGAACAGGAAATCAATTTTGTCACGCTTGCGCATTTCGCCAAGTCGATTGAGGCCGAGATGGCGCGCGAATTATTGGCCAACAACGGCATTGACGCCGTTTTGCAGGGGTCTTATTTCGGCGGTCTGCAGCCTTTGCTGACGCCGGGCGGTTTCTCGGAAATTCAATTGCTCGTGCCCGAGGACGAATTCGAACGCGCGCGACAACTATACGAAGCCTTCTTCGAAAGCGATCGCCAGGCGCTGAACGAGGATGAGGAAATAGAGGATGTCTAACGCCGCTGACGCTCTGGTCGTATTGACGACCCTGGAAAAGCAGGAGGACGGCGAGCGGCTTGCCAAGCTGCTGGTCGAACGTGAACTGGCCGCCTGTGTTCAAATTCTGCCGCCGATGATCTCGATTTACCGCTGGCAAGGGGCGGTCGAATGGGCCAATGAAGTCCTGCTCCTCATTAAAACCACACGCGCCGCCTACCCGCGACTCGAAACCACGATTAAAGAGAATCACCCCTATCAGACGCCGGAGATAGTCGCCCTATCGGTCGAAGCCGGATCGAATGAGTATCTGAGCTGGCTTGCAGCCTCGGTCAAAACCTATTTCTAATAATTCGGCCGCAATTGTTAGATTAGCGGCAAGGAGGCGCTTGCCCTAAGACGCAAATATTGTGTAAAGTAGTCCTAACGATCCCCCTTAGACCCGACAAAGATTCATTGATATGTCGGCTCAGGCTAAGTTGCTCCGGATTTCGCCTGCTCTCCCATGTCGCGATTCACGGCGCAGGGCTCAAATCTCGATAGCGAGAGGTTGAGGCCGGCTGAGTCGTTAACTCCTCGATTTAATAAATAACCTCACGAGTTTTCAAGGAGCGGAAAAATAGCTATGCGTGTATTAGTAATCGAAGACGAACAAAAGATGGCAGATTTAATCAAGCGCGGGCTTGAGGAAGAGGGGATTGAGGTCGAGACGGCTTATGACGGGGATGTCGGGTTCGAGTCCGGGAAGTCGGAAAATATCGATCTGATCATCCTGGATCTGGCGTTGCCGGGGCGAAACGGCCTGGACATTGCGCGTGAATGGCGTCAGATGGGAATCAAAACGCCGATTCTGATCGTAACCGCGATGGACAGCACCGAGGCGAAAGTCAAAGGGCTGGACACGGGGGCGGACGACTACATCACTAAGCCGTTTGCCTTCGCCGAACTGCTCGCCCGCATCCGCGCGTTGCAGCGTCGCACAGCGGCGGAGGACACTACGAAGCTGCAGCTCGGCGATCTGACGCTGAACCTGATCAACCGACGCGCGGCGCGCGCCGGCAATGAAGTCCAGTTGACGAACAAGGAGTTCGCGCTGCTGGAATTCTTCATGCGTCATCCTGACGAGATCCTCTCGCGCGAAGTGCTTTCGGAAAAAGTTTGGGAAGAGACTTTCGACACGCTGACCAACGTGATTGACGTTTACATCAATTACCTGCGCAACAAGATCGATCGTCAATACGAACCCAAGCTGATTCATACGGTGCGCGGCGTCGGTTATATGCTCAAGACTCCCGCGATGCCGTCGAGAATGGTCGCGGAATCGAAAGCATCTTAGAAGACCGGGAAACCGCAGGCGACGGCGTCGGGGGCGAGCAGGCAAGGACCAGCGGCGCTCCCAGGGTGATGCCGGGGGAAGGCAAAACGTTCCCCCGTCCCGCTCCTTCTCTGTTGTCTCGCAAGCAGTGACGGAAAAGTATCAAGGTGTAATCGTCTTTCATTTTTCATTTGCCATGTCACATCTTTCATTTGTCATTGCGGGCAGTGGCGCCTCCGACAATGACAAATGAAAGATATGACATGGCAAATGGAAAGTGATGTGATATAGAAAACTTCGCTTGGACGCATAATCTTCTTGCCGCCCCAACATGCTCTCACTTCGCATCAAGCTCACGCTCTACTATCTCGCGATCCTCTCCGCCATTCTGTTCTTTTTCGGGGTAGCCGTACACACCTACGTGTCTCGCAGCCTGCTAATACCCATTGACGAATCGCTCACCTATCAGATAGCGAAGATCGAACGCATTATCGAACTCGGGCCTGGCGGCGTCGAACCGGGAACGGGTAATGAAAACGTCGAAAAGCTCCTCGAGGTCAGGCCGCATGCGGTCCAGATCATCGACGACGTTTGGCAGGTCAGGGACGAGGAGTATGTGTCGCCGGACGACCATTTGGAGGTTGATCGCGATAAGTTGTCTAAGTTGGCGGTAGGCGAAACGAGATATGACACGGAAAAGACTCAGAATGGAGATTTGCTGCGGGTCGTAACCCTTCGCGCCAAAGACCCCGATGGCAGTGGGACCTATTTCATCCGTCTCGGCTATTCTCTTAAGTCCTTCCAAAAAACTACCCGCCGCACGTTAATCTTATTGGGTATTGCGATCCCGCTGGCGCTGCTGCTGGGCAGTTACGGAGGGTTGCTGCTGGCCAACCAGGCGCTGCGCCCGGTTGACCGCATGACGCGCGCGGCCGAACATATCGCCGCCGGAGACCTGTCCGAGCGCGTGCCGGAACCGGCGCGGATGGACGAACTGGGGCGTCTGGCGGCGACGTTCAACGACATGATCTCGCGCCTGCAGGCGGCCTTCGAGCGGCAGAGGCAGTTCACCTCAGACGCTTCGCACGAATTGCGAACCCCTCTGGCCGTGATGCGCGGCGACATCGAGATCACGCTGCGGCGCGAACGGTCCGCCGAAGAGTACAAACGCACGCTCACGTCCAACCTCGAAGAAATCATACGGCTGTCGCGCCTGGTCGAAGATTTGTTGACGCTGGCGCGCGGCGACACGGGCCGGATCGAA
>DATCXQ010000476.1:0-6280 GCA_036565725.1 Blastocatellia bacterium | reverse complement strand
AGGGTCGCGCGGTCGGCGCCGGCCGACGGCTCGATCACGTAGGGGACGTAGCGCTCCTCGCCGTCGACCCACTCGAGCTTCGTCCCCGACGCCTCGGTATGCGCCCGTAAGTCGAAGTCGCCGCGATGCGCGATCCCCTCGAGCTCCGACCAGCCCATCGGGAACAGGTACTCGATGTCCGAGGTGGCGCTCGAGTAGTGCGAGAGCTCCTCGGGATCGTGCTCGCGCACGCGGAGGTGGCTCTCGCGGATCCCGTACCGCAGGTGCCACGCGACCCTGGCGTCGACCCAGTACCGGAACCACTCCTGCGCCTCGGGCGGCGGGACGAAGTACTCCATCTCCATCTGCTCGAACTCGAGCGTGCGGAAGATGAAGTTGCCCGGCGTGATCTCGTTGCGGAAGGCCTTGCCGATCTGCGCGATGCCGAACGGGAGCTTGCGGCGCATCGCCTGCTGCACATTAGCGAAATTGGCGAAAATGCCCTGCGCAGTTTCGGGGCGCAGGTAGGCTGCGTTCTCTTCGCTTTCTACCGGGCCGACCGTCGTCTTGAACATCAGATTGAAGTTGCGCGGATCCGTCAGGTTGGACGAGCCGCAGTTCGGGCATTTGCCGTCCTTCAGGTGGTCGGCGCGTTGGCGCGATTTGCATTCGCGGCAATCTACCAGCGGGTCGGAGAACGTGGCCTCGTGGCCCGAATAGCGCCAGACCAGCCGGTTCATCAGGATCGCCGCGTCCAGGCCTTCCATGTCGTCGCGTTCGTAAATGACCGAACGCCACCACGCCCGCATTACGTTGTTCTTCAGCTCGACGCCCAGCGGGCCGTAATCCCAGGTTGAAGCGATGCCGCCGTAAATTTCAGAATTGGCGAAGATGAAGCCGCGCCGCTTGCACAGGCTCACGACCCTTTCCATGCTTGGAGCTGCCATTTTTATACCGAAACCTCTCGATGAAGATATGTTTTGGCAAATATCGGGAATGATGGGGCCAAAAAACGAAGTGCGGATATTATCAGAGCTTGCGCGCGCCGCGCAATTTGGCAAATCGCGCTGCGGATGGCAGAATGTTTCTCGCCTCCACTTTTAACCTTTGTTTGCAGTGGTCCCATGTCGATCAAAGCGTTATCGAAAATATTAGTTGTAGTCGCAATCGCAGTCTTCGCAGGTTGGCGCGCGATCGGCCATCCTGCGTATCTCGACCTTTACGCCAACGACGCTCGGGCAAAGCCAGAATTGCGGGCAAAATGCGCGATCTGCCACGAGCCGACGGCGAAGGCGAAAGACCCGAACTTCCTAACCGATTTCGGCGCCGAGTTCAAAAACAATAGTTACCGTATCACACCGGAGATGCGCGAGCGGTTCACGGACGTTTTTCTCTCGTCCGACCAGCCGGTGTCGGGCATCACCGCCGACACGATCAGCATCGCCACGACTCAGGTCCTCGTGAATGTCTCGGTAAAGAACGCGCGCGGCAAATACGTTTCGACTCTGGACCGGCAGGCCTTCACGCTGCTCGAGGACGACCGGGAGCAGGAAGTCGCGGAATTTTTCGGCGAGGACGCGCCGATGGCCGTCGCCGTGGTGCTGGACATTTCCGGCAGCGTCCTGGAAAAAGACCTCAATCGTTATCGCAACTCCGCGCTCGATCTGGCCTACAAGCTGAAGCCCGACGACGCGCTCGCGCTCTACACCTTCGACGAAAAAGGCGTCCAGAAGGTACGCGACTATTCGTCAACGGTCGCGGGGCTGAAGCCGCTGCTCAAACAGTTGAAGGGCGAAGGCAACACCCCGCTGTATGACGCTATCTTGCTGGCGAGCAAAGAGCTGCGCGTGCGCCCCGAACGCCGCCGCGCGCTCGTCCTGATCTCCGACGGCGCGGACAGCGCCAGCCAGGCGACTCTGCGCGAAGTCGAAAAGCAGACATTCCTGGCGGGCGTCGCGGTCTACGCTATCGACCTGGTCAACACCGAAAACAGCGCGCGCCGTTCGCCGGAGCGGCAGGCCGCCGCGCAAACCCTGAAACAGATCGCGCAGGAGAGCGGCGGACGCTACATCACGACCGAAGGCGGATTCTTTCTGATGCCCAGTCGGATGAAGCTGAAACGAATCTTCAACGACCTGATCGGCGAACTGCACAGCCAGTACACGATCGCCTACGAGCCTAGCAACGCGCGCCGGGATGGCCGATGGCGCACAATCCGCGTCAACCTCGAACAGGCAGACCTCACGGCGCGAACCAGACTCGGCTACCGCGAGGCGGTCCAATGAGTATGAATAGCCACAGAGTCACGGAGACACAGAGAAGGAGGGACAGGGAGACGGCAAGACAGATCGTTCTTGTTCTCTCCGTCTCTCCGTCTCTACGTCCCTGCTTCTCTCCATCTCTGTGGCTCTGTGGCTCTGTGGCTGATGGTAATTCAAACAATGACTTTGAACGAACAACTCGAATTTCTGACCAAGGGAACCGTCGACGTAATCCCGATTGAAGAGCTTAAGAAGAAACTCGAAAACTCCGCCGCGACGGGGCGCAAGCTTCGCGTCAAGCTCGGCTGCGACCCCACCGCGCCCGACATTCATCTCGGCCACTCGGTGGTCATCCGCAAGATGAAAGCCTTTCAGGATCTGGGCCACGACGTGATTTTCCTGATCGGCGATTTCACGGCGATGATCGGCGATCCTACGGGACGCAACACGACCCGCCCGCCGCTCACCCGCGAGCAGATCGAGGCGAACGCCGAAACTTACAAAACGCAGGTCTTCAAGCTGCTCGATCCCGAAAAGACGATCATCGAGTTCAACTCCAAATGGATGAATGCCTTCAAGCCCGAGGATTTCCTACGCCTGACCTCAAAGGTCACGCTCGCGCAGATGCTCGAACGCGACGAGTTCTCGAAACGGTTTTCGAGCGGCGTCGAGATCAGACTTCACGAACTGCTTTACCCGCTGGCGCAAGGTTACGACTCGGTCGCGCTGAGGGACGATGTGGAGCTGGGCGGCACGGATCAAAAATTCAACCTGCTGATGGCGCGCGAGATTCAACGCGCTTACGGAGTGGAGCCTCAGGTGATCATGACCACGCCGCTGCTCGAAGGTTTGGACGGCGTGGAGAAGATGTCGAAGAGCAAAAACAATTACATCGGCGTCACCGAACCGCCCGACGAGATTTACGGCAAGGCGATGTCGATCTCGGACGACCTGATGTGGCGCTATTACGAATTGCTGACAGACCTGACGCCGGGCGAAATCGCGCGTTTGAAATCTGACATAGAATCGGGCGCGCGCCATCCGCGCGACGTCAAATCCGAGCTGGCGAAAAAACTCGTCGCCGATTTTCATTCGCGCGCCGAGGCCGACCGCGCCGAGGCCGAATTCATCCGCCGCTTCCGTGAACGTCAGACCCCGACCGATGTCGAAACGCGCGTGATCAAACCCGCCGCGCGGAATATCAAACTGGTCGACCTGATGACGCAGATCGAACTCGCTCCGTCGAAAGCCGAGGCGCGCCGCTTGATTTCGCAGGGCGGCGTGAAATTGAACGGAGAACGAATCGGCGAAGCGACCTTCGAAATCGACACGGCCACGGTCAAAGAAGCCCAGTTGCAGGTCGGCAAGCTGAAATTCTTGAAGGTTATTTTCGAATAACGCTGGCCCGTACCAACCTCCCATCCAATCACGGCCTACGCCTTGCCTCGCTTAAAACGTTCAATCTGATTTCGCAGCCTGCGGCGGACTGCGGATTATTGGCGGACATGAGTGAACGCCTGGGGTACAACTCTGATTATTGGCTCATCGAGGCGAGTTTTTATGAATAGAGACAAAGGTTCATTGCTGGGTCTGGCGTTGACGGGGGCGGGATTATATTTGACTGCGCGCGCGATCAGGCAATACGCGCGGTGGTACGACCTGCGCGGCAAAACCGCGCTGATCACTGGAGGATCGCGAGGGTTGGGCTTGGCGTTGGGCCGCGAGTTCGTCGCGCGCGGGGCGCGTGTGGCGATTTGCGCGCGCGACGCCGAAGAGTTGGAGCGGGCAGGCTCCGACCTGGTTCGTCCGGGCAGACCTGTGCTGGCGCTGCCCTGTGACGTAGCCAATATGGAAGAGGTCGGACGAATGGCCCAGGCCGTCCGCGAGCACTTCGGGGCGATTGACGTGCTGGTCAACAACGCCGGGGTGATCGAAGTCGGCCCGGTCGAAACGATGACGCTGGCCGATTACGAAGAGGCGCTGGACGTCAACCTGCGCGGCCCGCTGCACACGATGCTGGCCGTCATTCCGGAAATGCGCCGTCGCCGCGAAGGGCGAATCGTCAACATCGCCTCGATCGGCGGCAAAATCGCCATGCCTCATCTGACGCCTTACACAATGAGCAAATTCGCCCTCGTCGGGCTGTCCAAGGCCATGCGAGCCGAGATGGCCAAAGACGGCGTCGTCGTCACCACGATCTGTCCCGGCCTGATGCGCACTGGCAGCCCGCGCAACGCCACATTCAAAGGGCGCCACCGGGCCGAATACGCCTGGTTCAGCATCAGCGACTCATTGCCTCTGCTCACGGTCAGCGCCGAAAAAGCCGCGCGCCGTATCGTATCGGCCTGCCAGCGCGGCGAAGCGGAGGTGATCTTCCCGATCCAGGCGAAACTGGCCGCTATAGCCGACACGATAGCGCCGGAACTCGTCGCCGATCTGCTCGGCCTGATCAACCGCCTGATGCCCGCGCCCGGCGGCATCGGCTCCGCGCGTATGAAGGGGAGCGAGAGCCAGTCATCACTATCGCCGTCGTGGCTGACCCAGCTCGGCGACCGCGCCGCGCGCCGCTACAATGAAGTGGTTACGAATGGCCGGGACGACACGTTCATACCCTACGGCGGCGTTTGAAGCGCAGGTGCTTGACCGGCCCGGAACTGGCTCATATAATCACGCCCGCTCTTAAATCAGTCCTCTCGATCTAACACATATGGGGACGTGGCGGAACTGGTAGACGCGCAGGTCTCAAAAACCTGTTCTCGCAAGAGAGTGTGGGTTCGATTCCCACGGTCCCCATTGCCTTCATTTGCCTATCATCCTTTCTCGAATGCGGCCACAAGGGCGAGGTGATCCGACGGTTCGTAGGCGGACGGCAGCGGCGTAAGATCATCAATTTCCATCAGTCTCGCAGGCTCCGCTCTCAGACCCGAAGTGTAGAAGATGTAGTCTATCCTCTTCGCCCTGCGGTTCGGATTACATGTGGCTTGCTCGTGGCCTTTATACGCGTCCATGAAGCCATTGACGACGAGTTCCCTGACCACCGGATCGCCTGATTGCGCGTTCAGGTCGCCGCACACGATCCACGCATACGCCGTCTGATCTGTTTTGAACCGCTCGTCGATCAACTCTCTGATCTCCCTGTATCCAATATGCTCCTCCGGCGACTTACTTTCCTGCCCCCATCTCAGGTGTGTGTTGACGACCCTGATAACGCCCCATTCGCACTCGAAGCTGATAATCAAGGCCAGATGACCGGAATCCGAAGCGCTCTGGCGCCCGTCGCGGTAATAGACCACAGCGGCGCCGGTGAAGCGCAACCATCCCTGCCTGAAAAACATAGCGCAGCCGTCCGGTTTGTCGCTCCCTTTCTTCGCGTAAACGCCTTCATAACCTTTCGCGCCGAGACTCTGTTCGAGCAGGGCGAAGGCGTCGGCCTCGACCTCCTGTAAACAGATGATGTCGGCGTCAAGACGCGCGACTCTTTCGACCAGGGCAAATTTCCTCCTGTCCCATCGCAAGATCTCCGGATCCACGTCCGGATACCACTGCGGCTTGACGTACGAGTCGGCCAGGACGTTATAGGAAGCGATAGAGAATGATCGGGCCATATTACTGTCCAGTAGAAACTTTGGCGCAAAAGCTCGCCGTAAAAAAATCCTCTGATGGGCGCCGCTTATTGAACGACATTTTAGTGAGAGCCGTGAATGTCTCTCGCGCACGGGAGGCAAAGCCATCCGCCATGATGTCGCCGCCGCGTGGTTATAACAATAAACGAGTAAGTGGGCGTGAAAAAAATTTGGCTGATCTGGTCGGAGCGGAGCGTGTCGGAAATGGAGGAGATCAAACTCTGGCGAATCCGAAAGACAGAAGAAAAATAGTTTTGAGGGAAACCCGGACCTGCTGTTTTCTTTTAGCCGCTTTTGTTTTCTGATCCGGAACAATGGCAGGAACACGAACGCTGCGGGTATTAGCGCAAGCCCCCATATGAGGGGGGCGTTCGGCGGAGTGGAGGGCGGCGTAGCGTGCGAGTGCGCGAGCCGCGT
>DATCXQ010000367.1:0-5635 GCA_036565725.1 Blastocatellia bacterium | reverse complement strand
CAGCGGGCAGCCGCCGTTCGTCGGGCTGGACGGGGGCCCCCCAAACGGTCCGCCGAATGACGCGCCGATTTTCGGCCGGTCATTTTCCTCCACTGATGGCGGCGCGACCTGGTCAAGACTCCCGAACCACAACATCAGGTTCTCACTCATCGTTTCCAAGCCATTGGGACAGCCATGAGGATTGAGGATCAGATCATTTTTCATTTTCCATATTAGAGCGGGTTGCAGATCAGTGTAGGGGCAGACCTGCGTGTGGGCCCCCGGTGGCGCCCTGTACATACGCAGGTCCGCGCCCGCCGTATACGCAATTGCAATCCGCTCTAGTTATTGATAGCGCTGATCCTGGAATTCACCAACAGTAACCCAGCTCGCCGAAAGCTCACCTTAGGGTGACCGCAACCCGCGTTGCACACACTTTCATGAAAAAACCTGCGACATGTTTTCGCGTGGCTCGCCAGTAGAGGTTGAAGGCGCGGCGCGTTCGAATTTGCGCAGAGATGGAGCCGAGGTAGGTCATTGCGCAGTGGAAAGCAAAAAGGCCGGGTTAAACGCCCGGATTTGTTTTCCTTCAACCGTTAGGCTTCGAAGCTGGTGAAGAGAGCGTAATCATGTACACTTTCGCCAAAAAACCGAAGTCCACTCAGCAGACCACGTCTGCCAATCATACGAGATCCGATCTGGAGCACGTTAACCAAGGCCGTGAGGTGAGCCCAACCCGACACTCACAGCCCGGGATCGAGAATCAAGCAATACAACGGTTGCCGCAAACTCATGCTGAACAACGCGAAATGAGCGCAGTCAGTATAGAATCACCTCGCTTTGGCCACGACTTCAGCCGGATACCGGTGTATCCGAAAGCACGGCCTGAGATGCAGCCAAAATTGAAAATAAGTCCTCCGGGAGATCGATTCGAGCAAGAGGCAGACCGCGTCGCCGATGAAGTCATGCGCATACCCGATATGGCAGTAGCAGAAGACGCATCACGGTGGCGGGAGTCTCGCATCACGGATGCCAAGGAAGAGAATGTCCAGACCAAAACAACAGCGAGCGCCGCGCCCGTCATTGACCCGGTTATTGAAGCGAAGATCAACTCCCTGCGGAGTAGTGGACACCCCCTTCCCTCAGCCGAGCGCGCATTCTTCGAGCCTAAGTTCGGCCATGACTTCAGTCAGGTGCGAATTCATATCGGCGCGCAGGCCGAAGAGGCGGCGCGAGCTCTTCGCGCTCGGGCTTTTACTACAGGATGGGATATCGTTTTTGGGTCTGGTCAGTACACGCCCCAGAAGGCGTCAGGACGGCGTTTACTGGCGCATGAATTGACACATGTGGCGCAGCAAGGTCAACAGAATTTTCCGAACGCGCGTCCCTTTGGAGGCGCCCCTCTCAAGCCAACGGCGCAAAGCGAATCCTTGTCAATGACAGTGCAGCGCGAACCCGAGGAACCAACCACAGAGAAAGTCCTCGCCGTCGACCAATCGAACCAGCTTGATCCCCTCGCGGACGAGGAGGCTATGGAAGCCGTAGCCCGTGAGGGCGCGCGACAACTCGACGCCTATATGACAAATTACCTGATGGGTTGTACACGCGCAGAACAGGCGATCACGTTGTCCGAAGCTTTTGCTACCGGAAGAATACCTGTGTTTTCTAAAGACTATGAAGCCACAATCGCTACTATCCGAACTCAAGCGCTGGCCGCGCTCCATCAATCGAAGGGCTTCTTGGAGGGGCCAGATGCTAAATCTATGGGCGCCGGGAGCGATGCTGCCCTTGAGGGGATTAATGCAGCGATAGCCGCTATCTCGGACGGCAGTGATGTCGTGTTCATCGTTGACAGCCGTACAGCAGAGGGGCAGACCGCGTTGGCTGGCATCGAGCATTTTGAGGAGCAGATAGCGATCCGCAACCGCGGATTTCGAGACGAGTCGGGCGAACCGAAACGAGTATCAGCCGGGCTTTCTCAGCACGAGGGTAGGATTGATCCCGATCGAGCGGAAGTGACGCCGCAGGTTCACCGGTCAGTCAGCATCCTGGACATTGGCGCGCTCTACGACAACCGCGCGCTCGCGGACTTCGTCGGCCCGATCCAGGACCCACCGGGAACGCTTCACATTGAGATGGACACAGCAGCTGGGGTCGATCTGCGCGCGCTTTTCATTCACGAGGTCGGCGGTCATGCGTTAGATATTGAGTCGCCAGCGGAGAAGGAGACTCGGACTCGCGGCCACCTCAGTGAATCTGCCAAGAAAGCGCATGAGGTCAGGATGGAAAACCTCGTTGATAACATGGTAAACAAAGTCGCGTTTTTATCTTTTATCCGCGACGATCTACCACGCGACCTCATCCGGAGGCTCGGTGAGTAAAGGTCATAGGAACATGTCCCTGCAATGAGCCCTCGTGAAAAAAGAAAATATTTGCGCTCCGGCTTTGGCGTTCGTTTTTGCTTGGCATAAGATCGGCGCGGTTCTGTTGCAAAAAACAGGCGATTTGTGATCAAGACTGATAGACTTCCCACATTCATCTCATACTGGGAGTCTACTGTGGCTGAATCTGATCCATTCAAATTGCGTCATTACCAGGACGAAATAATCCTTCTCTGCGTACGCTGGTATCTGCGTTATGCCCTCAGCTATCGTGACCTCCAAGAAATGATACGGGAGCGCGGCCTCTCGATCGATGCTATGAAGCGACTCATACCCACCCATTCTTTGCAACTGAACCGCAATTCTTCTATGTTACCGGGTTTAAAGCGCGTTGTTGGATACGATCGGCTTTACTTGCTCAGTGAAGATGCGGAGAAACCTCATGAAAAAAATCGCCAACCTTCTCGTCGCCTTCCTTCTCTTTGGCCGTGTCGCTATCGCACAAACCAGGCCGCAGTTGCTTTCCGAATCGGTTGTCGCTGCTCTGAGCGTTGAGCTTTCAGGTGAGACGGCGAAACGCAATCTGGAATATATCTCACGCCATCACCGGATGCGGGCGTCGCGCGGCTTTCACGCGGCTGCAGAGTTTATTGCCGAACAGGCGCGCGCCTACGGGTTGGAGGAAGTGGCCATTCTGCAATTTCCCGCAGATGGCAAGACTTTTTACGGCCCCCAGAAAGCGCGCCCTGCCTGGGATGCTGAGTTTGCCGAACTTTGGGAAATGAGTCAGACGCCGGAAGGATTGAAGCCCGCGCTACGCATCGCCAGCTGGGAAGCTATGCCGCTAACGCTGGCGCAGGACAGCGAAAGCGCGATGGTGACGGCTGAGTTGATCGATGCCGGAGCAGGCGTTAGCCAACGAGATTACGCGGGCAAGGATGTACGAGGCAAGATCGTGCTCGTCGCCGAGCAGCCGGAAGCTGTGGCGCCGCTCGCAGTTGAGCGTTACGGCGCCGCCGGGATATTGAGCTATGCGCAGAACCAGCGCACCGGCTGGTCTGGCGACAACGACAATCTCATACGCTGGGGGCGCCTCGACAGCTTTGCGCCAACCAAAACCTTTGCCTTCATGCTTTCGCTTAAACAAGCGCGCTCCTTCCAGTCGCGCCTCGCAGGCGCCGAGAAGATCACCTTGCACGCCAACGTGCGCGCCGGACGCCACGACGGATTTTATGATGTCGTCACCGCCATCATCCCAGGCGCGGACCCAGGCCTTCGCGACGAGGAGATCGTTTATAGCTGTCACCTGGACCATCCGCGCCCAGGGGCCAACGATAACGCGAGCGGCAGCATGACGATTCTGGAGGTTGCGCGCACGCTCGCCAAATTGATTCGTGAAGGTAAGATCGCGCGGCCGGCGCGCGCCATTCGTTTCATCTGGCCGCCCGAGATCGAAGGGACGCACGCGCTATTGAACGCTCGCCCGGACCTGCCTCGACGCATCCGGGCCGTGATCCATCTGGACATGGTCGGCGGCTCGCCCGAAACGAAAGCCATTTTTCATATCACGCGCGGTCCGGCGAGTCTGCCTTCGTTCATTTACGATGTCGCAGAAGAGTTCGGAACATTTGTAAACGAACAATCCATGCGATACGCGAGCGGCGCAAGCGCCGCGTACCCTCTCATCGCGCCCGAAGGGGGCAAGGAGGCGCTGCTGGCCGAGCTGTCGGAATTCTCTATGGGAAGCGATCACGTGGTCTATACCGATAGCTCCATTGCGATTCCGTCTATCTACCTCAACGACTGGCCCGACCGTTTTATTCATACGAACTACGACACGCCCGCCAACGTCGACCCCACCAAGCTCAAGCGCGCTGGCTTCATCGGCGCCGCCAGCGGCTACTTTCTGGCTGCTCTCAAAGAAACGGACGCGCCGGCTCTCTTACGCGTGCTTCAGGCGCGTAGTCTGCGGCGCGCGGCGCTGTTGCTGGAACGCCGCGCCGAGATGGGGACAGAAGAGGCCGCGAACCTGACGCGCTTTCACTTCTGGTACGAACGCAGGCTCGTGGATTCAATGGAGCGTTTTTTCCGCGTGCCCGCGCCGTTGCGCGCAGAAGCGATGACGTTTCTGGAAAATCAGGAACGGTTGCTCGGCGAAGTCCCCCGCCTGGCGATTGCGCAAGACGAAGACCGCGCCGTGTTCCGGCGTAACCCAAACATCAAAGGCCCGCTGGTAACGTTCGGCTATGACTACTTCAAGGACCATTATGGCGCCGAGCGCGCCGCCACGATTCGTCTCCTCAATTTTCAGGGACTGCGGGGCGCGGGTAGCGAGTATGCCTACGAAGCGCTGAACTTCGTGGATGGCAAACGCACCGCGCGGGAGATACGCGACGCTGTTTCCGCTATCTACGGCCCGGCGCCTCTCGACTATATCAGGGAGTACCTGCGCGCCCTTGAAGAGATTCAGGTCGTTCAAAAGGTTGGGCAGTAGGATTCCTGCTGAGTAAAAGTGGGAATAAAAGCGTCTTCGATTTGAATATTCAGGTTGAATCAACCACGGGGGGCGCGGGGAACACGGGGAAGAGCAAAATAAACATCCCCGTGTTCCCCGTGTTCCCCGTGGTTTGTTACTCCTGAATACCCAAATGAAAAACGCTGTAAGACATTCGGGAATGCGCAAGTAACGTTGAGTGGAATCAAGTTGGCAAACAAAATCAAAAAAGAACAGTTCGACACATCGGAGATCACCAGCCCGGGAGCCATGATCCTGCAAGTATGGGAAGCGGCGCTTGCCGCGTAAGGAGAAGTTGAAAATAGGTTCAGTCCGCCTTTTCCCTAAAAATTGCGCCGGAATCGTGCGACTCGGTTCACTCCAGAAGACACCGCTCTTCATCCGGAAATTCAAATGTCAACACCGGGCGACCGCTCGGTACCCTTTTCGGGACCAGTCTCCGCAAATGTCGAGCGTCCGCGCCATCATCAAGGAGCCCGTTACGAACGAAATCGACGAGCCAGTTAAACTCTTGTTTCGTGAGATGCGTCGGATACGCCACGAGCGGGTCAATGCGGGCCAAGACCGGCTCAATTGGCCCGAGTGGGCCGCTTAAGTCGGGGGCGACTCCTGCGGCGGTAGGGTTATAATTCCTCGCCGACGTAAAAACGTCTAAATGGTGGCGTATGGCGTCTTCAAGCCTGGTAAAAGCGCCGTTATGCATGAACGCGGGCTGAAGCGCGACGTTGCGTATCGGCGACGTGCGAAACTTATAACGATC
>DATCXQ010000344.1:0-11101 GCA_036565725.1 Blastocatellia bacterium | reverse complement strand
AGGTTTTCGGCTCTACTGGCGCTGGAAATCAAAAGCCAGCCTTCCAGGCCGACCGCGGATCGATGCCGAAATTCGCAACCTCATTCATAGACTCTCAGAAGAGAACCCTTTGTGGGGCACGCCTCGCATTCAAGCTGAACTCCACCTTCTTGGGCTCGAGGTGGCTGAATCAACCGTTGCCAAATACCGAATCAAATCACCCAAGCCTTCATCCCAAACTTGGAAGACTTTCCTCTCCAATCACGCCGGAGACATCATCGGCATCGATTTCTTTACCGTTCCCACTGCGACCTTTCGTAATCTTTACTACTTTATCATTCTCTTACACGGGAGGCGTCAAATCGTTCATTTCAACGTTACGGAGCATCCAACCTCCGTCTGGACTGCGCAGCAGATGATCGAGGCGTTTCCGGAAGACACCGCTCCGCGCTTCCTGCTACGAGATCGAGATTTAATCTACGGAAACGATTTTCGGCAGCGGGTAACAGGGATGCAGATCGAAAAAGTGATCACCGCTCCTCACTCGCCCTGGCAAAACGCCTATGTGGAACGAGTGATCGGCAGTATTCGCCGCTAGTGTCTCGACCACGTGATTGTACTCTCCGAAGAGCATCTTCGAAGAATTTTGAAAGAGTATTTCCGCTATTACAACAATTCCGGGCAACATCGATCACTCGATCAGAACTCTCCCATTCCCCGATCCGTCGAATTCGGAAAGAAAGGCCCGATCATCTCAATCCCCGAGGTCGGCGGCCTTCACCATCGGTATCAGCGGGCAGCTTGATGTAGTTGGGGTCGAGATGGTCCCGAGTACGGACCGACAGCAATTCCGACCACAAGAACCGGCTTGGCACGACCATGTCGATTCTCCTGAATGGGCAAAACTGCTTATCTCGGAACAATGGCTGGATGATGGAAGAGTGGCATGCGCTAAAGAATGAGCAGCGCTATTGGCCAAGCTGACGAAGAGGAGGATGAATGTAAACATACGGCTGGCGCTAGCAAATTTGGCTGTCATTGGACCTCTGATCTAAGGCGCCGAACGGTTGAGATGACCGGGCGCGCGAACGGCACTAAGTGAACGTTGAGAAATCCGCTTCGCGCACTCCGGTCCATCTCGATTGTTAGGTGCGGGGCTATCTTTTCTCCACCAGCCGAATGTTCAGGGCCTGAACCATCGACGGATCAATCGTCACCTCTTTTTCCGAAACAGAACCAAGCAGGCCCTTCTCCTGAAGAAAAGCCTTCGCCCGCTGCAACGAAACGACGCTTATGACTAGTCCTTGAAGCCTATTCTCTCCAGCCCGAACGACACGGATCGCGGGGCCGTCGCCTGCTTGCCACAGGCCCGGTGCGGATGCGCGCCTCGGCTCCAATAGTCTTTCCCGTAGCTTTGTAGCTGCCTTTACATCCGTCGCGCCAATGATGATCTCCTTTACCGCCATCACGCCGAGCGGCCCGCCGCCGCTCTCCAACAAGTCTCTGTTCAGACGCGCACGACGCTGCTCAACGTCAACATACGTGGGACTGTACTCGCTGAGGAAGATATGTATCGTAGCGTCCGCCGGCCTGTCAGAGTCGGAAAACTGTCGCAAAGTGACGTTTGTCCATAGCGTCTTCTTTGACCCGTCTTGTTCCGTTAAGACGAAGGGGCGCAGTTCACCATATGTGATACCTCGTCGGTCTAATTCGCCTAAGCATTCAGCCAGCGGGGAGGGCTCGAATCCAAATCCGACCAGTAGCGTGTGCGACGGTTTCTGCCCAGGGAATTGAATCGCTTCGACGTTCACGTTGCCGAATCCAACCCCTCCGCTCGTGACGCGTCCGCGCGTTGCCAGAGGCCAAGCGATCGGCAGTTGCAGGATTTCGCTGAAGAACGCATAAAGGTTGCCAGGGTCATCCGCCCTGATCATGATGTGGTCTACCTGCCGGACGGGTGGCGCCGGTTCCTTTACCTGCGCAGCAGCGGGGAGCCAACTAAATGCGAGGAAGATAGCGGCCAGCGGAATAGAAATCATGTTTCGCCGATTCATAGCTATGCATTTCCACTTTGCGGATAAAAAGCGAATCGAGTAAAGGGATTGACGCGACATCAAGCTGCTAAGCATTTGCGGTGAGCCGCGGCAGCAAAACGCTCGAAGCAAGAATCAAAGTTCGCCGCCCAGCCTTCGCGCGTGGTTAGGCGTCACTGGTTAGAAACTGTATTGTTATTGTGAGCGGCCACTACCTCTCAGTTCCCATTCCTTCTCACGACGACGCGAGTCATAATGCCTTCGCGAGGCTTCGGTAGCAATGCGCCATCGGCGTTTCTATCGCCACTAATCCTCCAGTTGGAGTGGACTACAGCGATGTCGGGCGTTAGAAACTTCACCTTCGTCGCGAGCGTGGTCCGCGTGCTCTCTTTGAACTGCATCACATGCGCCCGCCTCATGAGTTCTTCGAACGCCGCTCTGCCTCTGAACCAAGTACCGTTCACGTTCACGAAGTCGGCGTCGACTGCGAGTACGGCTGCCATCCCCTTAGGGTCATGACGATTCCAGGCGTCGTCCCAGATCTGCTGGATCCTCTTGATAGCGGCCTCGTCTCCAGACTACGCCGCTTGCTGGCCTGCGACAGGCGCCGAGGGTTTTATGTCAGCAGAGGAGGCGCTTAACCAGCACACGATAAAAATCCAGACAAACGTGTCCTTGCGTTACCGCGGCGGCGCAACTGATTTCTTACCTATACTGCGGCGCCGCAAGGACACGAAAAGCATACTCCCAAATAAACATCGAACCTATGCTTTTTTCCGAAAGCTCACGGACCAGTTGAACGACACTTACGAAATATTGGACGGATTCTCTGAATGGCGTGAAGATGCGGGGTCGACAGAGGCATCCGCCATCCCATACCGCCCGTCTCTGACTTTCAGCACCACGAACGTGACATCATCATCCTGGGGGCGGCCGTTTGACCACTCGTCACCGACACGGACGAAATGCTCGATAATCTCCCGCGGCGCCCGGCGCGCCGTTACGGCTAAAGCGTCCTTCGCCGCCGCGTAATCTAACATTTCATTCTCGGCGTTGAAGCGTTCGGGGAGGCCATCGCTCATTAGCACAATGACATCGCCGGGCGCAATCGTCAGTTCCTGCTGTTTGTACTGATAGTTCGCCATGCCGCCGAGTGGGATCGCTCGGAGCGCAATCTCTTCCACGTCCCCACTCGCCGCGCGATAAATCCACACGGGCGGCATCCCGGCCATACTGATCGTCAACTGGTTCCGACTTACCTTTGCGATCGTCATCGCCATAAACAGCCCGCGCAGGTTCATCTGTTTGAGCGTCTGACTCAAGCGCGTGAAGATATGCGGAATGTCGGGGTGAAAGGCGAGCGACAAAAACAAACCCTTCACCGCCGCCACCATCGTGCCGGCCTTCAAACCGTGTCCCGTCGCATCGCCGATCGCAACCGTGAGCGTGCCGTCTTCGCCGAGATGGAAGTCATAATAATCGCCGCCGACTTCCGTCGCCGGTTTCATATAAGCGGCGATGTCGAGATGCGGCAATTGTGGAACTTTCTTGGGCAACATGGAAAGCTGCAACTGGCTCGCTTCTTCCAATTCGCGGGCGCGGCGTTCGTTTTCAGCTTTGACTTTCTCGTGCTCCAGCGCGGCGGCGGAGAGTTGTTTGACTTGGACAAGTTGGTCTTCCAGTTCAAGACTGGTGCGGGCGAACTGGCGCGCGAGGAAGATCGAAATGGTTCCGGTCAGAAAGAGGATGACCACACTCCTAATCGTTATTGAAAAGTTCGCCCCTGACAATCCCCTCACCAGAATCATCAGGATAATCGCTATATACAAGGTGTAAACTAGCATTCCAGCGCCGACGATCCAGGCGCCCCTGACCTTGTTCTTAATTGGCTTGCTCATTCCCCGCGCAACCTCAATGACAGGGAACCAGGTCAGCGCCTGAATGTATAAGTACCAATAACGTGTCTCAGCCAGTCCCACAAAAATTGAATTCAATGGAATATAGAACGCAGCCGCCACGACCCAGAGCCAGAACCATTTCGGAATGCGCTCCGCAAACGCCGTGTACATAAATGCCAGCAGCGTTCCCAGTGCTAGAAAAGACAACGTATTGTTCGCCCCATTCTGCAACAGAATTCCTGTCGCACTTTGATGGCTCAGGCTCCAACGATAGTAGATGATGTTACTGGCGGCGGAAGAGCAGGCAAACAAGCCAAAGAAAAGATTGGCGCGCTGACGCGGGTAGAACCAGAACAGCAGCAGATGTAATAACCCGATGGCCAGCAGCAGTCCGAAATTCAGAAGGTATAATCCACCGCCTGCCCTTTTAGTGACCTGATCGTCGCGCGCCTGCCCAGCCTCAACCACCCAGATGCCGAACCCTGCGCCATAGTTGTTGGTGCGATTGGCATAGGCGCTCACTACTGGTCTGGCGCTTTGCCGGGCAATCCACTTGCCCCAGCCGCCAGACATATCCCGCATTTCCATACACGAATGCCGCACGGCTAGCACATGCTCGCCGCGCGCGTCCAACGCAATGTTGACGGGCAGCGTGTTGGGGTTGTAAGCGACTTCCGTATCCGGCGTCGTTTCGACTGCGCCGAAGCGTTGCGCGAGCTTGCCATCCAGGTAAACCTCCGACGCGCCGTAATGCACCATCACCAATGCCAGTGGCTGATTGGCCAGCGTCGGATCAACTTGCAACCGTAGCCGAAACCAACCAATGCCGCGCCAGCCGCTCTGTGGAATGTGGGCGAGCGTGATGGCCGTGCCTTTCAAAGTCTCCCACGAATGATCATCGAATTGCGGATCGGCAAACCGGGGATCATCGCCGGGCTGATATTTCCAGTTGATTTTGCTCAGTTCGACAGACTTTCCGTTTTGTAAGCTGTCAGCCGTCAGCGTGGATGGTACATCACTCTGCGCTGAAAGAGGTGTGGTCAACAGCAGTAACCATAGGGTAAGCATCGGCGACACGCGGAACAACTGTGGAAAAGTTTGCATAGGGATCTTTCCCGCCGGAGGGCATGGACAGTAAGAAATGCGACCTCAGAGTTAATCATACAACGATCTGCCTCGGGGTTCATCGATATGCACTGAAACCAGAGAATGGAGGGCGAGATTAGGAAAATGACTCTCATTTGAGCGCGATTTGGCTGGGGATGTGTTTTGCCGCAAAATAAGCGTCGAAGGTGAAAGCAAAACGATCATCAGCATATGGGAATTGAGAGGAGCATTGTGAGGCTTCGAGGCTCTGTTGCAAAAATTCACTAGCCACACAAGATATTGTGGCAAGGATCGATTCATTCCCACTACAGAAGGTGGTCAAAATATTTTTTGCAACAGAGCCGGAATTTCGCGCGCTGCAAAAAGCCAATCCGAATTCAGCGATTTCCCGCCGCCTGCTGGCAAATCTACGGGCGATGCGCCGCTAATTTTTCACCGCCGGTTGGATTATCTGTCATCGCCTACTAGCACAAAGCCTGCCCAGTAGAACGGGTGATTGGTTTCAGGATTCTTCATCAGCTTTATGGCAGCTCGCCGCAAGCTTTCGGCCTTCGTCAGTTTGCCTGCGGCCCGCGGCGCTTGCAGTTGACGGTGAAAACCGAGCATCAGATCACGCGCGCTGGCCGATTCCACTTCCCATTGGCTGACCACGGTCGTGGGCGCGCCGGCCACAAACAGCGCCCACGTCAGCCCGATCACCCCTTCGCCCGCGCTCGTCCGGCCCCGCGCCGTCTCGCAGGCGGAGAGCACCGCCAGGTCAGCTTTCAAATCAAGCTGCATCAACTCCCAGGCTTCCAGCAGCCCGTCTTCGTTTTTATCTCCCCGGGCGAGCGCGAGGTAGGAGTAGAGCGGCGCGGCGTTGTTCAAGACCCCGTGCGTGGCGAAGTGGAGAATCCTGGCCTGTCCGGCTTCAGCCTTGAGGCGATCCTCGCGGGCCTCCGCGCCAACATAGACCTTGCTGCGCCGCGATCCGTACAACCGCCCCAGGGCGCGGACCTCGGTTTCGGCTTCGGGCAGAGGGTGGAGCTTTTCATCGCGCAGCGTCAGACGGGCGCGCTCGACCGTCTCCTGGCCGATGAGCGGATTGCCGAGCGCCAGTAAAGTGGAAGGCGCCGCCTCAGCACGGCGCTTGTCGCGGCGCGCCCTCATTTCACGCAAGACCGTCAGCGAAGGCGCATAAGAGACGGCGCTCCTCTCAATCACATATCGGTCTCTCTCATCGAGCAGCGCCTGGAAGGGCAATTCCCAGAGCCGATCGTCAGGCGCGATGACGAGGCTGGACTTGCCGCGCAGCAGCGATTGAGCAGGCTTGAGCAGGAGGTCATAAAGTTTGCGAGCCGGAGCGCGGAAGCCTAGGTTGCGTTCGGCGAGTCGTCGCCGAAAGCTTTCGATCTGCTTCGCCAAATCCGTTTGTTTGATCGGGATGGTGAAGCACCTCGTCTCGGCCGCCGCGTGGCCCTGCGATTTGGTCACGACGAAAAGGTAGGTCGCCTCATCAGTCACGACATATTCGAGTAGCGCGCTTGTGACGTCTGGTAGCAGGGCGTTCAGCTCTTCCGCGTTGATGATCGAGGCTTCGCCGCGGTTTACTTTCAATTCGGGGTGCGCGGCGTAGAGCGAATCCTGAAAGGCCTCGCAATCAAGGCGGGCTTTTTCCAGTCGTGATTTGATCTCACCGATACGCTCGGCGTCCGGCTTGTCAGCCTGCGTGGCGCGAGTCAATTGCGTGTTGAGCCCTATCAGTTCTGACTTCAACTGGCCTTCCTGCTCCTGTTCCTCGGCGGTCATCGCTTTCTGAACGCTGACTCGGCCCTGTTGCAGCGCGTCTAGCAGTACTCGCGCCTTGGCGCGTTCGGCTAAGACGAGAGCTTCCGGTGTCTGGTTCTCCTTCACCAACAGGCTGAGCAGGCCGTGGTGAGCGCGCAACCCGCCTTCAAAATAACGCTGTCGCTCCTCGTCCCCGCCGGCCGTTTGCGTGCGCAGCTTTTCAATAATCGAGACGGCTTCGGCGAACGACTGCCGGGCCTCCAAAAGACGATTCAACCCGAGTTGGCCATAACCCAGCGCCGTGAGAGCCAACCAGAGGGTGAGGCGATTTCCCGTCTTACGAGACAGCGACACAGCTCGCTCCGCCAGCGGAAAGGCTTCAGTGCATTTTCCTTGCGCTAGATAGAGACCGCTCGTGTCGATAAGCACGTTGGCCGCGTCGTGCTTCAGGTTGACGGCTTCAAGTTCAGGGAGCGCCCGGCGGAAATAATTCAGCGCATCGTCATACCTGCGCTGCGCGGCGAAAACCCTGCCGATCTGATACCTGATCATCGCAGCGCCGCTTGGATCACCGAAGCCTTCGGTCTGTTTGAGTAGATCCTGGAAGATTTCGAGCGCCCTCTCGAAGTTACCAATATCCTTCTGTAGGCTAGCGATATCGTTCCGCAATATCGCGATCCTAATTATATCTCCCAACTCCTCGGCAATCACCAGGGCTCTTTCCATGTATGACAGCGCCTGCTGGAAATTGTTCTGAAACCTGTAGATTACAGCCAGTCTATAGAGCGCATCAGCCATCTTTGTGCGGTTGTTCATCTCTTCATACAGCCGAAGTGATTTTTGCTGGCAATCAAATGCCTGTCGGTGATCTCCGAGCGCGCGATAAATATCACTGAGTTTTTCCAGCGCGGTCGCCACGCCGCGCTCGTTTCCAGCGGCTTCAAACAACGCGAGCGCTTTTTGCTCAAGCGGCAAAGCCTGTTCGTAGTCGCCCTGCGCATATTTCACCAGCCCGAGATTTACCCAGGCCCCGGCGATTCCAGCCTGGTCGCCGATCTTTTCCGCTACGGCCAGCTCCAACTGAATACAGCGTAGAGACTTTTCGAAATCGCCACGAATACGATGACGATAGCCCCTGATGGCCACAGCGATAACCAGAGTGTCAGTGACGAAGGCTTTCTCTTTTTCCAGGATCTCGTCGCGCTCCTGGTCTGAAGCCGCCGCCTCAAGTCTGGCGGCGAGTTCTTCCTGAACATAGAACTCGCGCTCGATTTTCCATCCAGCGCCGGACTTGATCCATTCAAATGAGCGGCAGTACCCGTGAAGGGCGTCGTGCTCGGATAAGATGGCTCCCGTTTTCTTATCCAGTTGGCGTTCATCCGTCGTCAGATGTGAGAACGCTTTGTCGCCCGTGACCTCCAGCCGGGTCACTTTCGAGCTGATGAATTCAATCCGTCTGTTTGAAAACAGCCGCTGATAAACCCTGAGGCGTGAAGCCAGGTTGGGCGATTGTGGATTCCAAAATTGACGCATCGCCTCAAGATCACTTGCTGTGATTGCCAGGCCATATTTCTCGGTAAGTGTGCGCACAGTCTCTTCGTCCGACGACTGAGGCGGATTCGGAGTTGATGCGGGCGCCTGAGGCAGCGCCAGGATGGGACCGTTGAAACTCAGGCTAAGAGCGAGTGAGTACAACAACACGCGGAACGCAAACGACATAGAACATCCTCCCTTCCAGTTGCCGAGAGAAGAGTATTGATCGCCAAAAAAAATTATAGAGGGCGGCTATATGCAAGGGATTTCGGCAACATCCCTTGTTGAGTTCGATACACGAATTCGACCTGCGGAGTAAATTCCTGTCTGCGGGCTGCTACCCGAGCGGGAGTTTACTCCGCGCTATGGAAAAAGCAAGGAGTCGCAGTTCGGGAAATTCGGGTGAAAGCGGAAGAAACGTTCATTTTGGGAACTAGTCGTTTCCGCAGCAAAAATTTCTCGACCATGATCCGTCATGAAATGCCATCGGCTGGCGTTTTCTGATAGGGGCTGACTGGTGTGTCTGCCGGTTCGGGAGCGACAAAGACAAAGATGATTGACCAGATAAAAGAAAAGGGCGCGAGAACCACAGGCGCGGAAGGCCGCCGAGAAGGTACTGACAGGCAGGACGCTCAAAGCCCCAAGACTTCGCAATTTTCCGCGCCGTCTATCTCTTTGCCCAAAGGTGGCGGGGCCATTCGCGGCATCGGGGAGAAGTTTGCCGCCAATCCGGTCACCGGGACCGGGTCTATGACTGTTCCCATAGCCGCCACTCCCGGCCGTTCCGGTTTGGCGCCGCAACTCGCGCTTTCCTACGACTCCGGTTCGGGGAACGGTCCGTTCGGGCTCGGCTGGAATCTCTCGCTGCCCGAAATCACGCGAAAGACCGACAAGGGGCTGCCGAAGTATCAGGATGCGGAGGAATCGGATGTCTTCATCCTCTCCGGCGCCGAAGATCTCGTTCCGGCCTTGATCCAGGACGGCGATGAATGGCGGCCCGATTTCTCTGAGCTCACGGTCGACGGCGTGAGTTATCTCGTCAAACGCTATCGCCCGCGCATCGAGGGGCTATTCGCGCGCATCGAGCGATGGACGAATCTCGAAACGGGCGCCACGTGCTGGCGCTCTATGTCGAAAGAGAACATCACCACGTTCTACGGCAGAACGGCGGATAGCCGCATCGCCGATCCCGCCGATCCGCGCCGCGTCTTCACATGGCTGATCTGCGAGAGCCGGGACGACAAGGGCAATGCCATCGTCTATGAATATGCGGCGGAAGACTCGGATAACATCGATCTCGCGCAGGCGAACGAAAGCAATCGCAACGCTCAAAGTCGCTCGGCCAATCTCTATCTGAAACGAGTCAAATACGGTAACAGCGCTTCACACCTGGTCCAGCCTGACCTATCACAAACGGACTGGCTCTTTGAAGTCGTCTTCGATTACGACGAGGGCCATTATGAGGCTTTGACGCCGGACGCCGGCGCCCGGCAGTTGGCGCGGGCCCACAGCGCCGGAACGCGCGATTGGTCTGCCCGCAGCGATCCTTTCTCGACCTTCCGCTCAGGCTTTGAAGTGCGGACTTACAGGCTCTGTCGCCGGACGCTCATGTTCCATCATATGCCCGAAGAGCTCGGCGCGGAGGATTATCTGGTCGGTTCGACGGAATTCACATACGACGAAACACCGATCGCTTCGTTCATGACCTTGGTCACGCAATCGGGTTACGTTCGCCAGGACGTCGATGTCTATCTGAAGCGGTCGCTGCCCCCGCTTGAATTCGATTACAGCGAAGCGGTGATTCAGAACCGAATTCATGAGGTTGATGCCGAAAGCCTCGAAAACCTGCCTTACGGCTTGGACGGGGCGCGCTATCAGTGGACCGATCTCGATGGCGAGGGCATCTCCGGCATTCTCACCGAACAATCCGGCGCGTGGTTTTATAAGCCGAACATCGGCGATGGGCGCTTCGGACCAATAGAGGTCGTCAGGCTCATGCCGTCAGTCGCAAATTTGAACGGCGGACAGCAATTAATGGATCTGGCCGGGGACGGTCAACTCGATCTCGTCGAGCTTGCAACTCCGTTGGCGGGCTTCTATGAACGCGACTTCGAGCGCAGTTGGACAGATTTCACTCCATTCCGTTCAATCCCGGATCTGGATTGGCGCAACCCAAACCTGAAATTTATCGATCTGACCGGTGATGGACACTCTGACATTCTGATCGCGGAAGATGAAGTTTTCACCTGGTATCCGTCGCTGGCGGAAGAGGGATTCGGCGCCAGTCAGAGGACGCGCCAGTCGTTCGATGAAGAGAAGGGGCCGCGTCTGATCTTCGCCGACTCCACCCAATCGGTGTTTCTGGCCGATCTTTCCGGCGATGGATTGACCGATCTTGTGCGGATTCGCAACGGCGAGGTCTGTTACTGGCCGAATCTGGGCTACGGGCGATTCGGCGCGAAGGTGACCATGGACGGATCGCCCCGCTTCGATGCGCCGGATCAATTCGATCAACAACGAATCCGTCTCGCCGACATCGATGGTTCGGGCGTGACCGACATCATCTATCTCGGTCGCAACGGCGTCGACCTCTATTTCAATCAGTCGGGTAACAGTTGGAGCGAAGCTCGCAAGCTCGACATCTTTCCGGGCGTCGATGATTCATCATCCGTGACCGTAGCCGATCTGCGCGGCGACGGCACAGCCTGCCTGGTCTGGTCGTCGCCACTCCCCGGCGCCGCCCGGCGCCCCATGCGGTATGTCGAGCTGATGAAGCAGAAGCCG